>JBGSSO010000251.1:0-3489 GCA_041737015.1 Nitrospirales bacterium | reverse complement strand
CAATATTCAACAGTCCCCAAAGCCCGACGCCGGGTGGAGCCGTCGGGCTTTGGGTGTTTATCTGCCGGGTGGCTTTAATTTAAGGGGTACGCTTTTGTAATATCGGGCTTCGAGGACTTTGTAATATCGGGCTTAGGGGTTCCTGTCTATTCACGGTCGGATTGAGTCTTTCTGGTCTTTCAATATTCGTGGAACATCCTTGTGAGTTCTGTCCAACAACACAATCTCGTGAGGGGTTCAAAGTCTGAGTGTCGATCCTTCGCTCAAGCAAATCATTGGGGTTCAGGAGAAATAGCATCAAGAAGTGATCCAGTGAGGTCGCCTCACCGGAAGTCACACCTCCGGCTCCGGGACCCAGCACATAACCTTTGACCAATAACTTTTGCACAGCTGCCGCACAATCCAGCCCTCTGTTGATTTCCACATCGACGGTCGAGGACATATTATCAACCACAAAAGTATTTGTTGCACTCTCGACGCAATCCAAAAGAACAACATTCCGATCGAAAAATGGGAGCTTCTGGGCCTCAGATCCCTCCCCGGTTAGAAAGACTCCCGTCAGACCTCCAAGTACCAGCGCTATTCCAAAAATGTTCTTGTTTGGTGAAAGGTGCCTCATTTGGGTCCTCCGTCTGTGTAATTGTAAAAGTTATGCCGAGACCATTCCTTAACCTTTTTCACTTCCTGCTTGTGATTGAGGATTGTTCTTCTTCGTCTTTCAGCCCTCGTTCCAGCTAGTGGATGTGTTGCGGAAACAACCTCCGGTTCAACGTGGGTGATGCATGGATAAAAATGTGGATTCCCTCCTTTGATGAAGTTGAACAAAAAAATGGCCTTTGAGGCTTTCATCATCCTCAAAGGCCCTCCATTGCCTTAGCCCAATGTGCTCAACCACCTATCAACTGATCTTATGATAGGCGAGTGAAATTTTTACCACAATCTGGATGAGAATGTCCCACCCCGTATGGGCCAGTCTGTTGCTGGAAGCTATAGCCTCAGAAGCAGGCTCCCTAAGAATTCAGTGGCCGACCATGGAGGATATTGATGACTCCCTGGATCATGAGTAAGAATCCAAATCCCGATCCGATATGAGAAGCCGGTTGGGTTGCTCACCGAAGGTCACCCTCAACGCATATTCAACGGAAAGTTCCCCCAGGAGGGTAAGTCATCACCAGTTCGAGTAGACAATATTGCTTTCCGGAATGAAAGGGTAAGCGGTGTTGAAAGGCGGCTTCCATTCAAAGGAAATGCTGTTCCTTGTGGCCGGATACCGTTTTGGTAACTTTCTTTTGATGTCTCAATTTCTCTCCAAAGGGGCAAGACACCATTCAAGAGTCATCGTTGAACGTTACAATACTCTATACCATAGACAGATTGGTGGCATGAGGACCAATGGGTAAGAACGCCGATGGTGGTCCCTTCGGTCCGACTCAGGCCATGAATTCTCAAGACTCCCTTGTTCTAATTGTCGGGTTGTTCCAGAGCCCTACAGGGGCCAAGAACGGTCATAATGATAATCCCCTGGCGAAGATCCGCCTTATTGCGCAAACGAAGTTGGCTGGCGGTCCGCCGTTTCGGAGAGGTCGTTGGTCTGAATTGCTGTGCGGGTTGTTTGGGTTTAATCGGGGACGTTTTCGTGGTGTCAGCCGCCCCACGGTCACCCTGGTTATGGGGATCATTGGATGGAAGAAAAAGATCCTTAAGATTCTTGAAGGCGATGTCTCGCCGTATTCGCTCATTCAACCATCGAATGGCCAGGGCGAGCCCAGACAAAAATAACAGGACAGCGAAAAACACCAATGATTCCATGCTCATTATCCCCTCACTTTTTCGTTGGGCCCGAGGATTCTTCCTCCGTGCCGGCAATGGCGTCCCGCATGGCCGTATCGGCTTGCACATTTTTCATCCGATAATAATCCATGATTCCTAAATTTCCCTGACGAAATGCTTCGGCCATGGCCCTGGGAACCTCTGCCTCGGCTTCGACGACACGGGCCCGCATTTCCTGTTCCAAGGCGACCGCCATCGCCCGTCGTTCTTCCGCTTTGGCCTGGGCAATTTGTTTGTCCGCATTGGCCTGGTCGATTTGCAGTTTCGCGCCAATATTTTCACCGACGTCTACATCCGCAATATCAATGGACAAGATTTCGAATGCTGTCCCGGCATCGAGTCCCTTCCCTAAAATGTTTTTTGAAATGTAATCCGGGTTCTCCAGAACATCCTTGTGGGAGGCGGAAGATCCGATCGTGCTGACCATGCCTTCTCCCACGCGGGCAATGACGGTCTCTTCACCCGCTCCGCCGACTAGCCGGTCAATATTGGCGCGAACGGTGACCCGTGAAACAGCAATAAGCTGGATGCCATCTTTGGCGACTGCGGTGATACGGGGGGTCTCGATGACTTTCGGAATGACCGACATTTTGACGGCCTCCAAGACGTCCCGGCCTGCCAGGTCAATGGCGGCGGCGCGTTTGAACGTCATGGGGATATTGGCTTTGTCAGCCGAAATCATGGCATTGACCACTTTGACAACATTCCCCCCTGCCAGAAAGTGGGCTTCCAAATCGTTCACGGGAATTTCGAGTCCGGCCTTCACCGCGCTGATTCTGGCGTTAATCACCGTCACAGGAGGAACCCGGCGCAACCGCATGCCCACGAGTGTAAAGAGTCCGACATAGGCATTCGAGGCCCAGGCGGCGATCCAAAGAGGTATCGGAATGACATAGAGAAGGCCAAACAAGAGCGCCAGGACCATGACAAGGAGTCCAAGAGAACCGAATGCCTGGGTTTCAATTTCCATTATGCGGGGTCCTTTTCTGATTGTGAAAAATCGGCAAAGGAGGAAATATGGTACACGTGCAGATCATTGATTTACTATTGTAGATTTTCCAGGCTTTCATGGATGAGACTTCAATGCTGTCTTGACAGAGAACCAGCATAAAGTATAACAACAATGGTCGAGGTTTTTGACGCATTATTTTAGCCTTCCTTCCTCAAACCCTTCTAGATTCTTATGCCGTTCCCATTATATGAAAAACAACAGGCATAAGGCGGAATTTATATGGGGATATCCCCGCCTTTGTCCCGGATCCCCATTCTTTTTAACCACTATGACCATTATGAAAAGGTCTTATAGCTGATATGGAACTTATGAAGAAAAAGAAAACCTACGCGATGGTGTTCGCGACTGCCAGCCTTGGGTTGTTGTGGTTATATTTTGCGCTGGTCCTGTTCTTAGGCCGGTCTATCGGCGGGAGGGACATAGGGTTGGGCCTGATAGCTCTTTCTCTTCCTTTCGCTGTTGGCGGGTTCTTCATTGTAATTCGAACAGTCATGGTTCGCGGTCTGGTCTCCTCAACGCACCTTGTAAACCTCACACTCGTGGTGTGTGTTTCATTGGGTAGTCTCTTCATCGTGGACATCATATATACTATTCACCTCAACAAGCCCCAGGCCTTTGAAAAACCTCGTCTGGAGGACTCTCGGCTA
>JBGSSO010000226.1:0-7661 GCA_041737015.1 Nitrospirales bacterium | reverse complement strand
ATGGTGATGGTTTGAACGATCATTTTTTTATTTTACCATGAAATTCTGTAAAGACTTGATATAAAAATCGCTTGAGGGTTATTTTCTCGCGCGTGCCGAAGAGGTACTTGGAATAGTTTTCGGTCATGACGCTATGGCCTTTTCTGTGCGACCATGCAAAGGAAATCGCAGAAGACTCATTCTCATGCGTTTCCTTGCGGTGCTATACTATGACAATCTCTTATCCTCCGAGGGAATCAGTTTGAACCATCGTCTACGTATAGTGTTTTTCATTGTTGGACTCGCGGCGGGGTGTTGGGTGCAGGGCCTTCAATCTACGGCATGGGCTTCCCACGGCACGGATGTCTTTCAAGCCTTCACTCAACACATCGGTGCTCAAATCGGAAAAGATAAACAGGAATTTGCGATCGCCGATTCCTGTACGGTCTATTTTTATCAACATTGGAACAAGAAAGCCCGACCTGAGGTTGAGCGCATTCATTTCTCCCCCCTCTCAAGGACAGGACTTGATCTCGATTGTAGGAAGCTCTTTCCCGAGGGGTTGGAGCAGGCCCGGGAAGCCTTTGGAAACATGCAACAACGTCTCTCTCTCAGCCTCACCTTTTATCAAATGGCCTTAGTGGGGGATAGAGATGATAATCAGGAATATAGTGCAGATGAAATCCACGATCTGCTGGAAGCCTTTGGGTTACCATTTCAAGAGGGACAACCCTTGGGAGGGTATATGAGACCACTCACGGGCCTGTTCGATAGCATTCGCAGAGATGTTCAATTCAAATTCCTGATGGAGGGGATGCAGGTGTTGATGAACAAGGGGTATCGCTTTACCGAAGCTGATCAACGGGCATTGAATCAGGAGCTTAATTGATGGGCCTGCAGGGTGAAGCCCCCTATCGTATTCGTTCCAACGCTTCTTGGGAACGGCTGCGTACCGTCTGGTCCCAGTCTTCTTTCATCTTTTCTTCCAGTATCGCTTTCGCGTCTTGAGCCCGCATGCGGCCCAGGGCCAATGCGGCACAGGCTCGCACATGGGCATGGTCATCTTCCAACGCACGAATCAACAAGGGGATCGAGGTTTGATGTTTCAAGATTCCCAGATAACTGGCTGCCATTCCTCGTATGCGATGTTGTTTGTCGCCTATTGCCGTCTTCAATGTCCAAATAAAGAGTTCCGCCATCGGTTCCGCGACGGTGTCCAATCCTTCTGCTTCAAATTGGTTCACTTCAATTAGGGTAAAGGCCAAATCCCGCCGTTTTTGGGCTGAAGGTTCTTTTTGAAAGCGTTGGAGGAGCCGATCACGAAGCTGAAGGCGTTCTTTGCGAGCGCGCCATTTTTTTGTGCCGACCCATACGCCTGTCCCTAACACGAGAACGCCTCCGAGTATGGGGAGGATCTCCTCGGTGATGTAATCCTGAGTGTCGAAGGTCAGATGATTCCATATCCATATGCCTGCTACGATCAGGCCCAGAAATAACAGGCCGATAAACGGGTTGATGGAACGGGTTGTTTCGGGTTGTGTTGCCATACGAGGTGTGGTTACCAGAGAGTATTTATTTGCCGGCAAGGTATAACAATGAAGCTCACCATACTAGGTTCAGGAACGAATATTCATCCCACACGTGCTGCGGCCGGGTATCTATTCAAGACGGACCGGCCCATTCTACTGGATTTTGGTCCAAGAACGCTCTCAAATTTATTACAAACCGACATAGATCGCCATACGATCCAACACCTACTCTTTACCCATTACCATGCGGACCACTTTTCTGATTTTATTCCGTTTTTCTTTGATGCCGTGTGCCATTCCAAGTTCGCGCAGGTGCGACCAGACCTCACGATTTATGGTCCACCTGGGACTAAACGACTCTTTCGGACGATTTTCCGGACATTCCCCAATTTTTCGGATTCACCCTTTCGGGTGACCCTTAAAGAGGTCAAGGATCGGCCGTTTTTGATTAGCCACACACAGATTACGCCATTGCCCATGACCCATTCCGATCAACAGATCTGTCTCGGCTATCGGCTTGAGTTTCAGGGCCGGTCAGCGGTTTTTTCGGGAGATGCAATGGCCTCACCGAATCTGGTGAGCCTATGCCAGGATGTTGATCTGGCCGTCTTGGACTGTTCTTTTTCGTCTCATCAGCCAGGTGGATCGCACATGCATGCGGAAGAATGCGGAAAAGTCGCCCAAGAAGCCGGGGTGAAGCGATTGGTTCTCTCGCATTTCTATCAGGCCGCAGACCGGTCGAATGTGGTCACCCAGGCCCGCAGGTTTTTCTCAGGACCGATTCTTAAAGGGAAAGATCTCTTGACCTTGCAAGTCGGGAGGGACTCTCAGATGGTCTAGGCTTGCAAGTGATTGTATATCTCACCGCCTCCAAGTTGGCTAATCGAGCTGACGCTCAAATCAAGGAGCGGACCTTGTTCGAGCCAGGCGAGTTGGTCCGCCCTCCACAATCTGGCGTCCGTCCCCTCTGAGGACAGACGGGGCATCAATGGTTTTGGGTCCTTTTGCCGAAACAAAAGGCCTGTCCAGAGCCACCCCGAAGGAACCTCGGCTGACGGGCCGAAACCCCGCTCTTTCAGATTCCAAGGTCAACTCCGAAAATATGGAAAAAAAGCTAAAGGTCGGGTGGAGGAAACTCTCAACAAAGGATTTGAACCCGTTACTAAGCTAAAGGACTAATCGGATATGGCCTGTACCGGCTAGAGAGAAGGGTCCTCATCTGGGGAAGATTCCTGCAGGACTTGAAGCAGGGTCTGAATCCGCTCCGTCATGGGATTCTGTTGTTCCCGCTCATAAATACTCAATAGATTTCGGAGCATGCGGGCAAGAATCAGTCGTGTCGAACTCTTTTCCAAAAACTCAGGAGAATAGTCCAAACCGGATGCCGTAATAAATTGTTCACAGTCTTGTTCCCGTAAGAATGCTCCACCGTTAAAACAATCCACAAATTGCGGAATAGGCTCTCCTTCAATCTTCACCAGGAAATGGCCCGGCATTCCTACTCCGGAGAGGGGCAAATTCAAACGGTTTCCCACAAACACGTAGATGGCTGAAAGAGAGATGGGGATCCCTTGCCGGGATTCAATGACCCGATGCAGGTAGCTATTGTCGGGATCGTGGTAATGGATGCGATTGCCGGAAAATCCCTTGTCTTTAAAGAGAAACGCGCTGAGGAGTCTGGCGACTTTCCCTGGCGGAGATTCTTCGGAATGCCATTTCCTTCGGAATTCTTCAGTGAGGTGATCGAGGCACTCCTGATAATGGGGAATATCGACATCCGGGTAGGCGATCTTGGCGATGAGGAATGCCCCCTGCTCCCAATCAATCTGCCGGGAGCAATGGGCAACGAACGTGCTGAAATCCTCTTTGAGTTGCTCGAAACGAATTTCATCTTTGACAAAAGCGACCCGGGGTTCCAAAGCTGTATCATCCGCGCTGGCTTTTTCCAGAAACGGTAAGGCCGAGGGACCGATACGGACGAATTCGTGCTGGATCGTTTTGGCGACCTGTTCGTTGGGATCGGACAGCAAACGAAGCAGGGCGTGAATTTTTGTCTCAGAAGGTGAGGGCAAAGAGGTTTAGTCCCGGGTAGATACGACAACGCCTCCTCAGAGAGAAAGAGGCGTCCCATCGAGGAATTAATAATTTGGTAAAATGCCGTTAGCCGACGGAGCGCCTGAATGCGCGGGCTCCCCCATAGAGACACAGGCCGTCGAAGACGGCGAGAACGACCAGTGCGATGGCCACCTGAGGAAGCGCTTCGCTCCAGCCGGTAAGAATCAACGGCCGGATGGCATCAATGACCCAGGTCATCGGATTGAAAAAAGCCAGTGATTTCATCCATCCCGGCATTGCCGCTAATGGGACGAGCGCGGAGCTGAGAAAGATCATCGGGAGCGAGAGGAAGCCAAGCACCGAGAAAAAATCTCCGTGACTTTTCACGGAAAACGCCATGGCCATGGAAATGGCGGTGAGCCCGACACCAAATAGCATGCCGATTACTAAAATGAGTGCGATCCCTAATATCCCGGTTTCGGCACTCACGCCAAACAAAAAGGCCACTCCCAGAATAACCAGAATTTGCATGGCGGTGATGGCCATTACAAATAGAAACCGACTGAGGATGACGGACGATCGTCGGATGGGAGTTGCCATTAGTCGTTCCAGAAACCCGTTTTCTTTATCAAACAGTAGGTCTACGCCCCCCGCCAGTCCGTTATTGAGGACGGTCATCACGACGACGCCGGCTGCAAGAAAACTCATGTAATTCGGGGCTTGGACGACCTGTACATCGGCAGCGCGTTGGAACAGGTTGCCGAAAAAAATGAGCCAAAACAGCATGGGTTGGATCAGGGTAAACAGCATACTGAACTTTTCCCGGCTCAATCGCTTGACCCATCGATTGGTCAGGGCAAGCACCTCTTGAATTTGCTCATTCATGGAGAAACCTTTACAGGACGGTGAAAATCTACAGGATATAATCTTATTAGGTCGTGGGTTCAGGGGGTTGGTCTTTGAGGGACCGGCCTGTGTGAGCCACAAACACGTCGTCTAGTCGCGGCCGATGATATTCGATTCCGTCGAGCCGACATCCTACTCGATTCGTAGTCTCGAGGATAGCAGGCAGTGCCTTCTCGGGAGCATCGACGCGGATATCAAGCCCCTGGGGAGTAGGACGAATGGCACGCACAAAGGGTAAGGCTTTCAGGGCGGTTGAGAGGGTTTCGACGATCTGAGGCTCGGGATCCCCAAGAGTGAGCCAGACGCCATCTCCACCCAAACTGGCCTTTAGATCCTTTGGAGAGCCAATGGCTCGAATTTCTCCCCGATCGATGATGGCAATTCGGTCACAAAGCTGATCGGCTTCATCAAGGTAATTTGTGGTCATGACGATGGTCATGCCCTGCTCGCGCAATTGCCGGAGGTATTGCCAAATATTGAGGCGGCTTTGAACGTCAAGCCCAAGGGTGGGTTCGTCCAAAAAGAGTACCTTGGGATTGGGCAATAAGCCGCAGGCAATGTCCAATTTGCGTTTCATCCCCCCGGAATATCCTTTGGCCACGCGATCGGCATGTTCCTCCAGATCGACCAGCTTCAGGAGCGATGCAATCCTGGTGAGGGCTTCATTCTTTGGGAGATGGTAGAGATCCGCAAGCAACAGAAGATGCTCTCGACCGGTGAGAAAGCGGTCGATAGCCCGTTCTTGCGGAACGTAGCCGATCATCCGTCGAATCGTATCGGCTTCTTTGGCGACATCATGTCCGAAGATAGTTGCGGTCCCGGACGTGGGGCTGAGGGTCGTAATCAAAATTCGAAGCGTGGTACTTTTGCCTGCCCCGTTGGGTCCCAGGAGGCCAAAAATTTCTCCTTGCATGACGGACAGAGAGAGATTTTTCACGGCGGTCACGGTGTCGTAGGTTTTCCCTAGCCCTTTAACCTCAATGGCAACGGCATCAAACATGGTGTGTTATCCTTGTGCCGTTCGAAGATCGGCAAGTTTAAAGCGGATTAGATCAATCAGGCGGCGAGCTTGCTGGATGAGATGGCCGGATTCAAGTAAAAATTGTTTTTCCACGGGAGACAAATCAAGACCGGCTGAAAGGTTATGGACAAGAATAGAATCCGTGAGTTTGCCAGAAGCGATCACCTGACACAACTCATGGGCCTTTTTCCAGGTCAAATATTCTTGGGTAATCTGCTCCAGATTGATGCGGGTTTCGGTGTCCAGGGAGGCTACCCCCTTTTGAACATGCGGAATAATTCGTGCTTGGCGGTAGGGAGTCGAGACCTCTTGTTCTTCAAAGGTACATCGCTGAAGACCTTGCAAAACAATGTTATACCGACCGTCAGCCAGTTTGTGTGAGCTGATAATTCGCCCCACACATCCTATCGGATAAATCGGGGGATCCCTCTCGTACTCGTCTTCCCAACCGTCCTTGAGCAAGGCCATACCGATGCAATCTCCCTGACCGGATGTATTATGAACCATTTCCCGGTAACGGGGTTCAAAGATGTGTAGTGGCAAATAGGTTTCAGGGAAAAACACGACGGTGGGCAGTGGGAAAATTGGCACGAGGTCCGGTATCGGAAATGTGCCGAATTCGGCTGATGGGAAATCTGAAGGCATGGGGTACGATAGCGGAGAATTTTCGCGAAAGTCAACGTAAGATAATGGCTCAACGGGTTTCGGCAAACTGAGAAAATCCTTTTGTGACAAGGGATTTGTACGCTATGGAAGGTCGTGGTATAAACGGAAACATGAAGTGGACGACGGCCTTCACCCACGCGACGGTCATGCAGGTTTGGAGGTGAGAACGAGATCCTGGTGGCGAGAGATCTCGCTCCTATTCATGTTTCCACTACTTGGGATTTCGTCGGTCTTTGCAGAGACCTCCAGCGTTGGACTTCACGAATTTGCGCCTGCCCGTCCCGGATACGTCTATGCGTTCCCCCGGGACCATGGCAGTCATGAGCAATTTCAGACAGAGTGGTGGTATTTTACCGGACACCTGTCGAGCACGAATGGCCGACGGTTTGGGTACGAATTGACGTTTTTTCGTCGCGGAATTGACTCACCTGATGCCTGGGGCAATCCTTCTGCATGGGCCATGAGACATCTGTACTTTGCCCATTTCGCGTTAACCGACGAAGCGAATGAACAATTCCGGTTTGCAGAGAAGCTGAGTCGTGCCGGAATCAACAAGGCCGGAGCTGAAGTGGATCGGCTGAATGTGTGGATCGATCGGTGGTTGCTGAAGACGGTGGCACCCGATCATCGACAATTTCATCTTGAGGCGCAGGCCGAGGGTTTTTCCATTGATTTGACGCTCGAATCGAGTAAACCCCCCGTTATTCATGGCACAGGCGGCGTGAGCCGGAAAGGCCAGCACACAGAGGCCACTTCCCATTATTATTCAATGACCCGTCTTCAGACCACTGGATCGGTGGTGGTACAGGGGGTGCCGCTGGCGGTCAAGGGCGAAAGTTGGATGGATCACGAGTTTGGATCTGCAGACCTTTCGGAAGGTCTCGTTGGATGGGATTGGTTCAGCCTGCAACTTGAGAATGACTATGACATCATGGCGTATGGGCTTCGCCGTGCGGATGGAACGTTTGATCCCGCGTCCAGTGGAACCTTGGTGAGGCCAAATGGATCGTCGACATCCCTTTCCCTTGAAGCGATCAATGTAAGCGTACAAGGCCATTGGACCAGTCCGGTCAGTGGCGCGCGTTATCCTAATCAATGGACGTTGTCTATTCCGTCTGAAAAGGTCGAGTTGAATATTTCTCCCAGAATGGCCAATCAAGAACTTGTAACCGGGCGGAGTACCGGGGTGACGTACTGGGAAGGGGCTGTGGATGTCACCGGGCTTTGGAAGGGAGAGAATATTCATGGCCAGGGCTATGTCGAACTAACCGGATATGCCGAACCGTACCGCCCATCACGATAAAGTGGGATTTCTTGACATTTGGCAATGAAAATCCCCTTTAAGATGTCCCGAACTCTTTTGCCCTTCGTTGTGTCCTTGTTGCTTGGATTGACGGCCTGCGGTCAACGAAGCGATACCATTGTGTCCATTGCCTTACATCCCACCAAACCCAACATTATATATCTGGCCACTGATGAAGCCGTATATAAGTCTTCTGATACGG
>JBGSSO010000398.1:0-10827 GCA_041737015.1 Nitrospirales bacterium | reverse complement strand
TGTGGAACAGGCCATAGCCGCCAAACATGCAGCGTGGATGAATCGGTCCGAACTGTTCGAACACTTCTTTGAGAAATTCAACGTAGTCGCTCATAATCAGAACTCCTGCAACAATCTTCCCCCACCTGCCAACGGTCCTTCGAATCCGTTTTCCCGTAGCGCGTACCAGAAGGTCACCGCGTTAATCCCCAAAATTGGAATTCCAATAGCAGGCTCCAACTTCTCCGTCACGTCGATCAAGCTCATGTTCGTACCACACTGGACGACCGCATCCAATGCCTGCTCCTCAGTCGTCAACAACTCCAGGATGGCCTTTTCCTTAATCGAGTCCGGAACATGCGCGATATGCAGGGCGTTCGCGCAAGAGAACCCCACGCTCGCCACTACCTCGTATCCCAGTTCTTCGAACATCTGCGTCGCAAACTCATTCCCTTTCTTATCAAAGGGCGTCAGGAGGCCGATCCGCTTCGCGCCATACTTCCCCAGCGCCGCATGAACGGAATCGTGCCAGGTGGCCCAGCATAGACCGGAATACTCTTCAATCTCCTCCATCGGGGCTCGAATGGCTTCGATGCCTCCAAGGATATGCTCCAGGCTCATGCCCATGATCATGTATTGGGGCTCCGCCATCGTCGCCACATCCACCGCTGCTCTCAGCCCGCCCAGGAACTGTTTCTTATACGCCCGCAAATCTTCTTCGGTTTCCAATCTCGGCTTGGGCGTCATGACGGTGGCCGTGTGAAGACCGACCCCGCGTAGCCCCTCTGGTCCCTGATTTTTAAAAATGATGCTCCACAGTTCGTGCTCCATGCTGGTATTCGTGGCGGGAATGATCAGCCCGAACTTTCTTCTAAAACTCCTCACATCGGGATATCCGATGGACGAGTCCATCTCCTCAAGGTTCTCCGCTTTCGTGCCATTGTGAATCACGCCGGGAGGTGCCAGAGCAGGCATCGGTGGGATATTGACATCGGGGATGGTGATCGATTTTCCAGACAGTTTGCCAATGATTGTCTGGTCGCCGCGAGGATTTGGTTTCTGTTGATCGGTCATAAAGCCATCTTTCATCTATATATAAGATTCCGCAATGGACAACGTCTGGTCGGCTTTAGAATACAGCGTATGAGTTGCTGTCAGCAAAAAGCTTGTATTGTTTTCAAATACTTTTCGCGCTGTCTGGCAAATGCCGGGTGTCGGCCCGGCAGCCGAGGTCCTTTTGTTTCGGCAAAAGGACCCAAAACCATTGACGCCCCGCCCGGCCTCATTAGATTGATCCGACGCGCAGAGGGGGGAGACGGCCTAACTCGCGGGGCTCAGACAAGACCGTCAAGAACAAGAGCGTCCGATCAGGGGGGCGGGCGGCAGGCGTCGGGAAGGGAAAAGGAGGAAACATAAAGTGGAAAGAGACGTTTTGCCCACGGAGCCTGAATTGGTCGGAATTGCTAGAACACTTCTTTGAGATATTCAACCTACTAAATTATGAATGTCCTGTGGTTACGAGCTGGAGTATTGAAAGATTCGCTCGATTAAACTTTGATGCTGGATCCGTCTTTCCTCGTCCGGATCTTCAACCGATTCAATCGATTCGATGGAACGAACGTAGGCATTGGGAAACCGTAAATACTTGGCGCCCAGGACAATCAGTTCCTTATACCAATGAAAGGGCTTCAGGCTATTCTCAATGTAAGATGGCTGAACCAAGTATGTAAGACAGGAGTACGCTTTCCCATGGAATTCTACCGTGAGTTGGCTATCATGATAACCATTCCCTTCGAAACGATCGAGGGTTGGTTTATGGCCTGAATCTAATTGATAGATAGCCCCATACACTTCATCGAATTCTTCTCCCGTGCGGGCCAGGTTGCACTTACTCGACCCATCCTGACCCCTTTTCTGAAAAACCAGTCGATAGTGTCTCAACTTAACCACATCAAGCAATTCGGCAGAAGGCACGCGTTCCCGCAACCGCACAGGGTGGAGGTTCGAACCATAGGCCAAATAATAGAGCAAACCTTCACTCATCTTTCATTCGTATGTCGTAGAACCATGCGTCTTCTAACCCCGCACTAAGAACCAAGAATCCCTGTCGGCTTCCCGTCGATACTGAGCTGGTTCCTCTTTCGCCAATATTCCGAGACCCCTTTTTCACCCTGCTTCTCAGCCCACGTCGAAAGGACATGACGGTCTTCAACGTAGTTCATGAATGGCACAGCATGACCACAGGAAGTTTGCACCCGATCAATAGACACCAACACGTACTGCCGTGTTCCGGTTGTGGAAGACAATTGAGTCGAAAACCCCGCCCAACGAGCATCCCTCGGATGAAAGACCTTCGCCGTCCCATAAACGCGAAGAATTCGGGGCGCCCCTTCAAAGGCACACCACATCATCGTCATTCGATTGGATTCCAAAAGATGGGCTGCCGTTTCGTTCCCACTCCCGGTCAAATTCATCCAGAGAATCTCGTGAGGGTTGAGCACACGAAGCGAATCCTGGCCCTTCGGTGAGAGATTGATTCTTCCATCCCGCGCAGCCGTGGCCACAAAAAATACTTTTTGTTCACCAATAAATTGGCTTAACTCATCACTCAGCTCTGGAAATTGGACAGCCACGATTACACTCCATTCACTTTAGTTCCTAACAACGCAGCCCATTTTCAGATCAGACCTAAAGAGGTCACAAGGGCTAAACGAATTATGCAGCGTAGCCTAACGATAATTGCAGCGACTGTAAAATTTTGAATTAGATGCCGAGTATCGGCCCGGCAACACAAAATACTACGCCTTCACCAAACCTCCAGGAAGAACCCAACCCTAGCATTCGGGTCCATTTTTACTTGGCCCAGGATGCGGGGATATCCCCGCATCCACTCATCCGTCCCCGCAATCCCCGCAAATCGAGCAACGCCACATCACACCTAACCCACTGTTTCACAACAACTTTTTCATTTCATCATCATGGCAAGCCCCTTGCGATAGGACGGTTTCAACAATCGCATTCGCAACCGGAAAGGAGGTGAACATTCAAAGGGGCCAAAGAGCGGATTTTCAAATGAGTTCGCAAAACAAGACGACCGGAAATACCAACGACTACTTAACGACTTCACAAAGGAGACAGACATGAACGTGAAAATTTCTCAACCAACCGCAACACAGCCTCAAACGGGGACCCCAACCCCTGAGACCGAAGCCGGGCCATCGGATACCAAGGAGATTATCTATCTGGCCTCCGGGTTACTCATTCTGGTCTTCGGGATTGGCGGCCTCTTGATGTATTCCGAGGAAACACCCCTGCCTGCAACCGCTTCCCAGGGAATGGATAAGGCGCAAATGGCGAGTGCGTTTACCTCTACCCAACAGCAACCCGCTTCTGACGAACCCCTGGCATTGAGCCAGGCTCTGGCTGAAGAGCCGTTGACTAATACGATCATCCCTACCACCGGGCCGAGTGAGAACCCACCAATGGCAGAGACGGATGTGTATTTTGCGTTTAACGGATGGACGTTATCCGACGAGGCAAAGAACACCATCAAAACACGGATGGAGAACAGGCCGGAAGGATGGACCGGCACCCTTCGCATCGTGGGACATACCGACGCTCAGGGGCCGGATGTCTATAACCGTGCACTGGGGCTTAAGCGAGCCCAGTCCGTCAAAACCTATTTGATGTCACTTGGCATGGCTGAGGATGACGTCCAGGTGGAGACCTTGGGAAAAGACGGATCGATTTGCCAGGAAGAAACGCCGGAATGTTTTGAACAAAACCGGCGGGCCCATGTGGCCTTGCTTCCTGCTTCAACCACAGAAGGAGAAGATCTCCAACTGTCGATGACTCCTGCCGAGACGGGCAGCCCGGCCGGTGAAGAACTGGTCCTGACAACTGACGAACCACACATCGTCCCGACGGACACTGAAGTTTCCTTGCAGGAGGAAGTTCAGGAGGAATCGGTCTCTTCCGATCCGCTCGTTACTGTCGAGTCCCTTCCCTAACACTCTCACCCCGGGTTGACCCACCATGCTGTGGGTCAGCCCGGGCCCGCCCTGACGGACAGTTTTAGCAATGACCTCTCACGACGATAAAGGAGCCGGTATGAATTACTGGAAGCAACTTCTTCTGCCTCTCGCGTTTTGGCTCACCGGCAGTGTGGTGGATTGCCTGGGCCTTCCTCCCGTTTCTGCTCAACCACTGGAATCAGAAGTCACGGCACCCTCTCAAAAGGCCGGACCGGACATTCAACCGGGCATGACGATTCGCCCCATGTCGGGAGGACCAACCATCCCCGCTCCCACCGTCTCCACCACTGTCACCACCACCATCAGCGGGCTGATCATGCGCACCACCGTCTCGCAAACCTTTCACAATCCCAGCGCCGAATGGGCCGAGGGCATTTATGTTTTTCCGTTACCCGAACAAGCGGCCGTCGATCACCTGCGCATGCGAATCGGCGAGCGAGTGATTGAAGGGATGATTCAAGAGCGGGCTGAAGCCAAGAAAACCTTTGAACAGGCCAAGCGCAAAGGACAGCGCGCCAGTCTGCTGGAGCAGGAACGACCCAATGTGTTTACCGCGTCCGTGGCGAATCTTGCACCGGGTGAACCCATCATCGTGGAGATTGAATATCAGGATACGGTCCGGTACGACCAGGGCCGGTTTTCTATCCGGTTTCCGATGGTGGTCGGGCCACGCTATATCCCGGGCACTCCGCTATCTATCGTCGAAGCTCAACCACAGGAAACCGCTGTGGGATGGGCCGTCAACACCGACCAGGTTCCTGATGCCTCACAGATCACGCCGCCGGTGCAACATCCCGGTGAAGGCCCCATCAATCCCCTCACCTTGCAGATCGATCTAGCGCCAGGTTTTCTGCTTGATCGGGTGGAGTCACCCACTCACCCCATTCATGTGGAAACTAATGCCAACGGACGCACGCACATTACCTTGGCCGACCCTTCCACATTTGCCGATCGCGACTTCGAATTAGCCTGGACTCCGAAAGTCTTGCATGAAACCCAAACACAATTATTTCTGGAAGAACACGATGGCGACACCTATGGCCTGGTGTTTTTCCTTCCGCCACAACTCATCAAGGCAGGGCCTGGTGACATGGCCCGTGAAGTCATCTTCGTGATCGATACTTCGGGATCCATGGCCGGCGCGTCCCTCGTGCAAGCCAAAGCCGCATTGAAACTGGCCGTGTCGCGGCTGACTCCCAACGACCGATTCAACATCATTCAGTTTAATTCCATCACGAAACAATTATTTCCAATGGCCGTGCCGGCTGACACCCGCGCAATTCAACGCGCAGTTTCGTATGTGGAGACACTGCAAGCCGAGGGAGGAACGGAAATGCTTCCGACTGTGGTCAAAGCGCTTTCGCATCAAGAAGAAGAGACCTCTCTCAGGCAGGTCATCTTTATCACCGATGGGCTGATCGGGAATGAAGAGGAATTATTCGCGACTCTCCAACGTCTGCTCGGCCAGACGCGCTTCTTTACCGTCGGCATCGGCTCCGCCCCCAACGGGCATTTCATGCGCAAGGCCGCTCAACACGGCCGCGGCACCTTTACCTACATCGGCACGGCGCAAGAGGTGCAAGATAAGATGCATCGTCTGTTTGTTAAACTCGAACAACCTGCATTCCTGAATCTCGCGCTGGAAGGTTCCACCGAAGGGGCATGGGATCTCCTACCGGCTCCACTGCCGGATGTGTATGCGGGGGAACCGCTTATGGCGGCCTTTCGAACAACGAACCCTCCCGCACATCTGACCATTTCCGGCACGCACAGAACCGTTCCCTGGAAAAGGGTTCTGCCGTTCACGACCGGACTCTCCCGATCAGGTATCGCGGTGCATTGGGCCAGACAGAAAATTTCCCAACTCATGGACCAACAGGCTTCATCGCTCCAACCTGGCCAATCCCAGCAGCAAACCGAACTTCGACAGGCCGTCATCGATGTCGCCCTCCGCCATCATTTGGTCAGTCGCTACACCAGTCTGGTGGCCGTCGAAACCACGCCCGCTCGTCCTGAACATCGCCCACTCCACTCCCATGCGATGAAGACCAACCTTCCGCATGGCATGCAGTACGAGGCCATTTTCGGTTGGCCCAAAACTGCCACACCGTCCACGCTCTATCTTTTGTTAGGAATCTTCATGGTCTGGATGGGATGGTTATGGACGCGACAACAAGCCGCACGGATGTGACATCCCGTATGAGTCGGATGTTGGCAGGCCTGTTGTTGGTCTTGGGAGGCTGGTTGATCGGTCAGGGGCTGTGGATTCCCGTGAAGGCCATTGCCGCCCAATGGCTCCTGCAATATGCGTGGGCACAGACTCTTAAGACGCAGCAACCTATTAAGCCCTGGATATGGGCAGATACCTGGCCGGTCGGACGATTGCTCGTTCCGCAACACAGCATCGACCAGATTATCCTGGCCGATGCCAGCGGACGATCGTTAGCCTTTGGCCCTGGGCAGCTTTCCCGGAGTGCGCAGCAGAATGAACTTGGCGCCATCGTGTTGAGCGGACATCGCGATACACATTTTCAGTTCTTAGAACATCTGCAGAAAAACGATCTTATTTATTTGGAATGGCCCACTGGGGATCGAACGGCTTATTCCGTTCAGGAACTTACCGTGGTAGATAGCCGCCACACTCGCCTTCGCCAGCATGCAGATGATGAAGCATTGATCCTGACGACCTGTTATCCCTTTGATGCCATCGTACCGGAAGGGCCTCTCAGGTATATAGTGAGAGCAGAAAAAACATTAGCTGGCAAGAATTAAGGCTTTATGGATTTAGAGGTGGTTCTTGGGTGCAGTGGGCCCGAATAGGCTGGAATGTTGTGGCGTTGAGCACAAGATGAGCACAAATTGAAAAGGTCCCGACAAAGAAAATGAGTGTCCCCCTGTACACTCTGTCGTTGCCATATCGTTTTCAACGCGGCCAAGAGCCATGCAATATCAACCACCAACGGGTTTGTTTTGCATACTTTTTTTCCGTAAGGACCAGGCTGGTTCGCCCGCCACCAATCAGCGTCAACAGACAATCCCACCCTTGATGGGCAGATCCGTTCCAGCGATTTGCCCCCACCCGTGTGAAAGACAGCGGCAACTGTGATCAGTTTTTGTTGTCCAGAACCTGCCCCTCGAACTCGGCGAGTCCCTTTTCGACTACGGTGAACATTCTCTCTAGAACCTGCGGGTCCGACAGGTCCACGCCCAAGTGGGTGCGTAGCAGGACGGCAGGCTCGTTGGAAAAACCCGCCTTCATCAGATCGACGAACTTCTTGGCCGTGCCCGGGTCGGCCTGAACACGCTCGTAAACCGCAAGGGCGAACACCCATGCGAACAAATAGTTGCTGTAGTACCGTGGGGAGTTGAAGAAGTGGTGTGTGTCCGCCCAGGTGTACTTTAGATCGGGGAACCGGTCGAAGTCCTGCATCCACAGTCGCCCGAACTCCGCCCAAATCTCGTGGATGTCCTCAGGCTTTTGCACCTGCCCGCTCTTCAACCGCCTGTACACTTCGACCTCGAAGCTTGTCGCATATGCCGCCCAGTACATCGCCGCGAACTTTACGGAGGCAAGCTTGCTATTAAACTGACGGAGATAAAACAACTTGTCTGCTTTGGTCTTGGCTGTTTTCGACAGATGGTCCAGGATGAGTAGCTCGTTGACCTTGGCGAATCCCTCCGTGAAATAGCGAGCCCCGTCCCCGTAGTACCACGGCACCCCGGCCTTGTAGAGCAAGCGGAAGTGGGCGGGGTGGGCCAATTCATGCGCGAAGGTAACCACGTCGGTGAGATAACCATTGTACCCGTGCATGTAAAAAAACCACGATGAGCCGTACGCCCCCCACGTGAAATCACCGGCCTTGCGGTTAGCACCGGCCACAATGTCCAGCCGGCCGTTCTGAGGATCGATCAAGTGGTCCAGTTCCGCCTCGTAGTCGGTCCCGAACACCCTCATCGCCCCCCGCACCGCGCGGGAGGCCTCGCCAATGACGAACCGCGGCTCGGGAGCATCGAGAGGTCTTGCATCCAGGTCCCAGGGCTCGGCCGAACCGAGCCCCAGCAGTTTGGCCTGGTAGGCGCGCTCAGCCTTCTGGAAGCGGATGGCTAGCCCGGCGTGATCCCGAAACCCCTTCAAGACGGTGTCGACGGTCTCGGGGGTGAGGAAGTACTCGAACAGGGCGGCGTCGAGAGCGTTGGGGAAATCGCGGATGTCGGCCACGGCATTTGCCCCTCGAGCCTTCTCATAGAGTGCGAACGCGTAGAGATCTCCCTGCGCCTTGTAGGTTGCCATTCGCTTTCTGAACCCCACCTCCCTCAATTTCCTGTCGTCAAGCCGGAGTATTTCGGCGTATGCTTCGGCGTTCGTCACGTTCAGCGACCGGGCGCCCACCTCAAGGACCGCGTCCGGGGAGCGGCCGCGCATGAGGGTGTAAAACGGAGAGCGGAACGGGTCGAGCCGGGAGGAGAGCTTGTTGAGCGCCACCTCGACCGGTTCGGGGGCCGTGTGCGGGCGCTTCCGGCGCCAAGTCCTGAGCAGGAACTCATACCGGGCGAGCCCGGGTTCCTCGGTCATGAACGTTTTGAGTGTGTTATCGTCGAACGCTTGGACGGTGTTCTCAATAAATGCGGTGTCGGCGTCGAAGTTGTCCCGCGCGTCCTCCCCCTCCTGCGCTTCCCTCTTGGCCACAGGATCCTGCGTGTTAACAGCCAACCGCAGGCCGCCATACGCCTGAACCCTGTCGGCAATGATTCCCATCCGTTGCTTCAATTCCACCGCGGCCAGGAGTTTTTTGGCCTTGACGCTCACCTCGGGCTTCAAGTCCCTGATCTGAGCAGTCAGTTCCTTTAGTTCGGCTAGGTCCTTCTGTCTTGCCGTCTCGTCTGCGTAGAACCACTTGTTGAAGTTGAACTTGTAGAGCGGCTTTTCCATCTCGGGAATCGGAATAAAGGGCTGATCCGACCCCAGTGAAACGGACGTGGAGACCAGACAGAGGAGAATTGTCCATCCGGGTAGCGTTTTGACCATATGACAGCTCCTAACAAGCAGTGGGTCGTGCGCTCGGTTATATACTGGCCGCTATCCAAAGCGATCAGGAATCAAATGCATGTCAGTGGGAATTGCCCCAGAAAAGCTCTGGTTTCAAAATCACGAATCAAATGGATATCTATGAATCAGCCCTCCCCAGCCGGAAATCAAAACGGCCCTGTGATACCGGTTGCGAATTTTTCTTTCAGGATCGGTGTGGCTTCCTCCACGTTCACGTCTTTTTGCAGCACATGTGCGACCGAACGCATTTTATAGGTCTTGGGCTGCACGGCAGCCCCTTGTGCGCCCTTCCCCCATTCCGTCACTAACACATCTGCCACACAGAGATAGGTAATGCCTTCCGGTTTCGGCTGAGGTTGCCCCATCCCGCCACCGCGCATGGCTTGGGCCATCATGGCATTGATATCCGGCATCCCTCCCATGGCCCCTAACAAGCCGCCCATCATGTCGTTTGCCCCTGGACTGACTGCGGTCTGCAGTGGGGTGCCGCCACTGCCGAGTCCTGAACCGAATCCGGATTTTGCAGCGGTTTCCGGTGTCACATGTTCTCCAGCCTTATGACAATAAACGACCTGCGTTTGCAGCCAGTAGGCCGCCTGCTGTGGATCGGCCAGCACCTGATACCCCTTCGCACTTAACCGGGAGGCAAGATCGGTGGGCGTGACATTCTGATTTTCAGATGTGTTGCGGGCCTCCACGTAAATCGTCTTTTCATTATTCGGCGGAAGCAGGATCGAGTTGTCGTTCATCAGTCCTGACCGCAGGACATTCCTACAGCCGGTGGTGAAGAAAAATAATATAAGGAACAGCAGAGGCATGGTCACCGTGCGTCTGATCATGGTGATGCTCTTGGCCGCCATTAAAAATGCCCTGCGACTGCCGCACTGAGCTTCTGCTGCAACAACGGTGTCGCTTCGGGTTCATCAAGTGTTTTCTGATGGATGCTGGCCGCCAGTCTGGTCTGATACACCCCAGGTGGCAGCGAGGAGCCTGATTGTGCGTTGGGCGGGGAGTTCCCGGGCTTGCTGTGTTGGGTGATCTGAAGATCGGCGACACAGGCGTAATTGATCTCATCGTTCGCATCCGGCTGCGAGGGCCCGCCGAACATTCCCCCCACCGCACTTCCGATGCCGCTGATGGCATTAAGTCCCAGCGAGGCGCCGGAACCGATGATCGCTCCTTGGGGACCAGCCATGCTTGCGATGCCGGTGAGTCCTTGCAATCCACCCATGATCGACGAGCCGATTCCCGAGCCATACCCGCTCGCGACCATCTCTTCGACCGGCAGTTCAACTCTTGTCTGGTTGCAATAGACGATGTTCGTCAGGATCACATAGGTCGCTGTGTTCGGATCCTGTACGACCTGGTACCCTTTGGCGCCCAAGCGGGAGCCGAGGTCGCTCAGGGTCACGGCTTGATTGTCGGAGGAGTTACGGTTTTGTACGAAGACGGTTTTCGCGGTGGCCGGCGGCAGGATGACACTGTTGCTTGAGAGTAAATCCGTGTCTTTGATGTTTGATGAACATCCGGTGAGGAGGAGCGCGCACATACACAAGGCATGCGGTCGATACATCGGGTCCTCCTCACACGCGCCGGGTCTGGTGTGGACGCCCCGTCCGGCGACGGGCACTTCCTGTCGCGTTCTGTGGGAGGCTATTGTGCTTGGGATCCGGCCACAACGTCAAGGACGTCGCGACAGTCTTTAGCAATCCCGTTCGTCTGTATGGTTTGGTGAATGAACCGCCTCGCCAGGACCTGCCGTCGACT
>JBGSSO010000133.1:0-4267 GCA_041737015.1 Nitrospirales bacterium | reverse complement strand
ACCCGCCGATACCGCCAACACATGGCTTCCTCATTATCTGTTCTCTCCTACTCCTCGCCATCACAAATGCTCTTGTTGCAGATCCCATCTAAAAGACCGATCCCACGGAAAACTCAAATACCCACTTTCTGTCATCCTTGGGCCCATCTATAGGACGGCCATACGCCGCCCGAAGAGGCCCAAAGGGTGAAATCCATCTCACCTCCATGCCCGCAGCCATTCGAAGATCAAAATCTAATTTGTCTCCCTGTGAAAATCCTCTTCCATAATCGAAAAAAATGACACCGTTCAACTTGGCATCGGGCAACACCGGAAAAATCAAATCATTATTAATAATGATTTGTTTATTGCCCCCTTCAGGATCGTTACTGGAGGTCACAGGCCCGGCACGACCATATTTAAATCCCCGCACAGTGTTGATGCCTCCCACGTAAAAAAACTCAGGAATGGGAAATTCTGACCCATTAAATCCATCTCCGTATCCAATCCGTCCACGAATGGAATGACGAAAATCCCAAAATGGCAAGGGGGTAAATTTCATGGCATCAAAGGACATGCTATAAAAATTATTTGACCCCCCAAGGGCATCCGTTCCAAAACTCGCGATGACACCGATTCGAGTGCCCCGCCGGGGGTCTAAATAAAAATCACGCGAATCCCTGAATAAAGAGGCACGGAACCCAGTCGTGGATTGCGTGCCTTCCTGATCCTTAATGAGATCGTTGGCATCAGATTCCACATCATCAATCTTGATCTGTTCAGCTACCAGGGTAAAGGTCCCCGTCAGGAATTCAGAAAAACCCCGACCAAACGTCAGATTCGCACCCTGCTTTTTTTCAAGGTATGTCAGAAAATTGGTTCGCGAGCTGAACAAATCTGCTTGGGCCGAGGTTAAGGTATCAAAAATAGCCGGATTTCGAAAGGTAATAGTTCCCAGAGTACGCCGTCCTCCAACCTGCCCTCGAATCCTGGCTAAATACCCTCGCCCGAATAAATTTCCCTCGGTAATATCCGCAATCAACGTAAATTGGTCTAACGTACTGAACCCCCCACCAATGCTGAAGGAGCCAGTCGGTTTTTCTTTGACTTTGACCTCTAAATCGACTTCCCCTGGCGCAATTTGTTTGGGAAGAATCTCCACCGTTTCAAAAAAATTCAAATTATTCAGACGTTCAAAACTTCGCTTTATTGCCGGGGAATCGATCATATCCCGTTCATCAACGCGCAGTTCACGCCGGATCACATTGTCCCGAGTCTTATTATTCCCGGTAATGCGGATATCTTGAATCCGGACCATTTCGCCTTCCTCAATAGAAAACCCAATACGGGTGGTCCGAGTGGGCGGATCAGGCTCTACCGAAGGATTGGCCTCGGCAAACGCATAACCACGACTGCCATATAAATCCGTCAGCCGGGTAATCTCATCACGGATTTTTGCACGCTGAAACACTTCACCAGGTTCAATGATCAGTCCTTCCCGCAATTCTGCATCAGAGAAGAGCGTATTTCCGGTATACTGTATTTGACTCACCACATAAGGCTCTCCTTCGACGATGGGGAATATCAGGGTAAACCATTCCTTCTTCTCATCCAAATCCATTTGAGGCATCCCGACTTGAACATCTAAATAGCCTTTATTGAGATACACTTCCTTAATCCGTTCAACATCATTGGGAAGCTCATCACGATGGAGAATGCCAGCATCCGAAAAAATTGACCAGGGCCAGGAATATTCTCGATTGGCCATAAAGGAGGTCAATTCCTTTTTCTGAATGACATTTCGGCCCTCAAACACGATCGTGCGAATATGGGCTTGGCTCCCTTCTTCGATATAAAAAGTCAATCGTACTTGATTGTTCTCGACCATATCAGTGATAGGAATAATTTGAGCATGATAAAAACCCTTATCGTGATACAACGATCGAAAATTTTCTACAGAAACTTTTACCTGTTCTTTATCCAAAAACACCTGATTTTTTATGGTATTTTTTTCGTTAAGCTTATCGTCTGACAACTCATCATTTCCATCAAACACCACTTCGATCGTAAACGGCTTTTCCTTTACACGAAAGACCACGAGGACTCCATTGGCCTTGACTTCGGTTGAGACTTCAACTTCTTCAAAAAACCCCATCCCATAAATAAGCTGAATTTGTTCCCGAATAGACTCTTGGGTAAATAAATCCCCTGGTTTGATGGATAATTTCCCTAAAATAGCCAGGTCTTCGATATGCTGGTTTCCTTCAATGTCAATGGCCTCAATGTGGGATTGGGAAGATTGGGCCAACACTGGCCTCCCCAACGAAAGTGTTCCCAAAATGAGAAGGCCGACAATGAGAAAATGGCCGACAGAAAGTAAGGGGGAAATCCCGAAACGCCTCATCTTTTGCCCAAGACCCAGTGACCCAGGCAACACTAGATCCATGGAGCATCTCTAAAACAATGGGAGAAACAAGAAGGGTTTATCACAGAAAAATTGTATGGTCATCGGGACAGTAGAATTGCCCCTTCAATATGGTCCCCAACGGTTAAACCTTAGAGATGCTGATGATAATGGGGGGAAGCCTGAGAAATGAGAAGACAATCATCATGTTGGGATCAAGGTGCCAGATTATATTCGTGACAGGATTCCTTGTAAAGGCAACCTCTTACGCATGCGCAATTTCCAGAGACCTCCCCAATAGGGAGCACGCATAAACCTTGACAACATTTTTCACCTTCTCCTAGTATCAAATCAATAAAAATCATGTAGGTATTTTCAAACAACGAAGTAAGTGAATTTCATTCAGAGACCCATTCCTAAACCCCAGACAATCTTCGGCATTGGATGTGTGCGCCAGGACATAGTAACGCTCACCGTGTGTCCGGAGAGATCCCTATTCGGTCTGGTAGAGTCACCTTACGCATGAAAAGAGTCAGAGATACATTGTTCACCATTTTTGCCATATCTTTGATGAACCCATTTGTTCGTCGTTAGAAATGAAACTGATGACTGAAGACTACCCGGAGATTCCCACACCTTCCATTGAACAGATCCCAGAGGAATTACCACTCCTGCCTGTTCGGGACATTGTTGTCTTTCCCTATATGGTGCTTCCCCTTTTTGTTGGGCGTGACATGTCCATTAAGGCCATTGAAGCCGCTCTCTCCTCTAACCGCTTAATTTTTTTAACCACCCAAAAAAATCAAGACGTGGAAGTACCAGAGAGCCAAGACCTCTATCAAATGGGAACGGTTGGAGTCATCATGCGCATGCTGAAACTTCCGGATGCCCGTATCAAAATACTCGTACAGGGCCTCACAAAAGCCCGGGTTCAGGAATTCACCCAAACCGAACCATTTTTCTCTGCCCGCATCAAAACCTTGACCGAATCGCCCACAGCGCTTCCTTCCTTAGAGAAAGAAGCCATTGTTCGTTCCACCCGAGAGTCATTGGAAAAAATTGTCGGATTAGGAAAAGTATTGATGCCGGATGTGCTGACCGTCATTGAAAATCTTGACGATCCTGGACGTCTGGCAGACATTATCTCCTCCAATCTTGGGCTCAATATTGAGACCACCCAGGGAGTCCTCGAAATTGAAGATCCCCTTCTCCGTCTGAGGCGAGTCAATGAGATCCTGGGAAATGAGCAGGACGTCTTGTCCATGCAACAGAAAATCCAAGCTGAAGCCAAAGGGGAAATGGATAAGACGCAACGAGAATACTTCCTTCGCGAACAACTCAAAGCGATCCAAAAAGAGTTGGGAGAACTCGATGACCGATCTGAAGAAGTGGCCGAGTTTCGTCGAAAGATTCAAGAAGCCACCATGCCAGACAAGGTCCTGAAAGAGGCGGAGAAGCAACTGAAACGTCTGGAAAAAATGCACCAGGATACCGCCGAGGCCGGGACGATCCGAACGTACTTGGAATGGATGGTTGAATTACCTTGGAACCATCATTCTGAGGATAACCTCGACATCCCCCAGGCAAGCCAGGTGCTGCAGGAGGACCACTACGATCTGGAACGGGTCAAAGAACGAATCCTGGAATATCTCGCCGTGCGCAAACTCAAAGCCAAAATGAAAGGACCCATCTTGTGTTTTGTGGGCCCTCCTGGAGTCGGCAAAACTTCTTTGGGTAAATCGATTGCTCGTGCCATGGGACGGGAATTCGTTCGCATGAGTTTAGGTGGAACACGAGACGAAGCCGAAATTCGAGGGCACCGCCGAACCTATGTCGGAGCATTGCCAGGAAGGATTGTCCAGGGGATCAAACAGGCAGGGACCA
>JBGSSO010000112.1:0-13343 GCA_041737015.1 Nitrospirales bacterium | reverse complement strand
CTAATGCGCTGCCGCAATGGTCGAAAGGCCCGAGTCGCCAACTTTTGTTCCAACTCCGGTTGTCCAACCAGCAGAAGACACATCAACTTATCTTTTTCGGTATCCAGATTGGAGAGAAGCCGAAGTCCTTCCAAGACTTTTCCACTCAACCTGTGGGCCTCGTCCACCAACACGACCACCCGTTCTCCTTCCACGGCCAGACGGAGCAACAGCTTAGGCAGTTCCCGTTGTAAGGCCCCAAGGGATTGATCCTCAGGCAGTGTCCCGGTCAAATCTTCATAAATGGATATAAGTAAATCAGAATAGGACTGATCCGGATTCATGAGATAGGCGAACCGGACCCCGGTCGGTGGATGGCGAAGCAGGTGCCGGCACAACAGGGTTTTGCCGAGACCCACTTCTCCCGTCAGCATGGTAAGTCCACCACTGGCAATCCCGAATCTGAGATGGTTCAGCGCTTCCAAATGGTGGCTGCCGGGGAAAAAGTAATCGGTGTCCGGTGTCAGGCGAAAGGGGGGTTCCGTAAATCCCAATTCCTGGTAGCACATGCTGAGATCTAACGTCGTCATAATGAGGCTCGTATAATCTTAGGGGAGAGAAAGATGACCAGCTCACTTTTCTTTTTAGCGGTGTATGTGCCCTTAAATAGGCGACCAAGGTACGGAATGTCACCCAGGATAGGAACCTTGCGCTCGGTTTCTGAACTTTCCTCTTGGATAAGTCCACCGATAATGACCATTTCTCCATCTTTCAACCTGACCAATCCGGAGGATTGCTTGACATCCAAAACCGGAGCAGTGGCTCCGCCCTCACCCCTTTTAGCACCTGGCGATTCCCTAATTTCACGGAGTCGGGAAAGAATAGGAGTCACATCCAGCATAATCCATCCATCTTCGGAGATTTGGGGTGTGACGGAAAGGACCAAGCCTACCGTCACGGATCGCACCTGCTCAGTGACAATATTGCCACTCCCGGCAGTTCCTTGAGCAACGGTTGAGGAAAAGAAGGGTTCATCCGTGGCGACTTTAATCAAGGCCGGTTGGTTATTCATCGTGACCACGCGAGGTTGAGAGATCACACGAATGTCGCCCTGTTCTTCCAGGGCTGTGAGCACTCCATCAAAACTACCATCCTCGAAAGAGATAGTGGTCGTGGCAGCCTTAGCCATGAAACCTCCGAAGGGAGCGGTAATAATGTTTGCGAGGGCAATGGCGCCATTTGTGCCATCGAAATTAATCCTGCTCCAATCAATGCCCAGACTATACTGATCATCCAAGGCGACTTCGTAAATCCGCACTTCGATCTCTACCTGTCGGTACAGAGCCTGGTGAACGCTTTTGAGGAAATCGTCAATTTCGTCGACTCGTTTATACCGATCGGATATCTGAATGGTTCCTGAGAGACGATTGACCACGAGTCGTCCCTCTTCCGACATAAGAGTCTTAATTTGCATTTCCAATTCTTCCCAGAATTTTATTTCGTCCTCCTGGTTCACGGTGATTTGTCCAGTGTCCTGTGATGCGCCGCCTCCGCTTCCCCCACTGGAACCGGAGCTAAGCTGCGCGCGGTTTTGTCCTGTTCCACTCCGAACGAGACGGATGTAATCGACGTTCAACGTTTTCGTTTTGAATTGCCTGACCTGGATCAGGTTCTGGTGGTGTTCCCAGTAATAGCCATGCACTTCCAAAATGGCCGACATCGCCTGTTCCAGAGGAAGTTGATGAAAGTCGACGGTGATGGTGCCGGTGATTTCTGGCCCGGCCACAATATTTAAATGGTTGCTTCGTGCAAACAAGGCCAACGCGTCGATGACAGGCAAATCTTGTGCGCGAAAAGAATACAAGGGCCCCAAAGAAGGGGCAGGTGGTGGTGTCGGAGGTTTGGGGAGATCGCTGGTGAGCCACATGCGATCCTCTAGCGAAAATGTTGAATGAGGGTTGTTCCCGGGTAGTGCTGCCAAATCTGAGCTCAGGGAAAGTCTCTGTGAGGTCTGTGTGGTGTTGGGATCTGCGCTTGGCCGGTCTGCATCCGGATTGGCGATGGTACATCCCCACAGGCTGAACATGCCCAAGAAAGCCAGGCTTTGAATGACTCGAACGCCACATGTGAGAGATACTCCGTGGGACGGTCGACTGGAGATGATGGAGGTCTGAGGAATCACTATTGTGTTGTGTCGCATGGCGTCTTTCATAGAGTGGCGAAGACGGTTATGACGTCGCTTTCTTGGAAAATGTTAACCATTGGGTCTTGCCCTGATGTTTGAGCCACACGCCTTTGGGCTGAATGGACATGACCTGATGCCCGTTAATCATTTCTCCTTCATACACCACGGTCCGGTTGATCACCGCACTCCGTTGCTCACCTTCGACGGCAATGGCTTTAAGGGTGAAGTCATTCTTCTCCTGCGGGCGCTCCCCTGTTTGGTCCGCTCCCATCGAAGGTGGATCCGATTGAGCGTGAGAAGCCACCACGATGGGGGCAAAAGGATCACGACTGGACTGTGCGATCCATTGACCAGCCTCATTGTCATGGGGTCGCCCCGTAGGAGTAAGGGGAGGGAGCGTCGGAGCAGAAAGCAGTCGATTCAGTCCCACCGAGATGATCCCCGGTGCATCGGATGCCGTATCCACGATATTGGCATACACCGCGATTCCTGCGAGAAGGCACAGACCAATCGCGACGATGGGATTTTTTAAAGCTCGACGGAATCGTTGGTTTTCATCCATACCGACAATCCAATGGTTAAATGAGTCGCTTGTTGACCATCACCCATGACCGTCACATTCTGAATGTCGACTCTTGGTCCGGATCGGGTAAGGGCCTTTATGAACTGAAGATAGGAGCGATACGCCTTGGGGGTTCCTTGCGAGTTGACCTGAATTTCCAACGGGACCAATGTCACTCCCTGGATGGGAGAGGCGGTGCGGTCCGTGTTCAGAATGCGATACTGCATGAGGAGATCCCACTGTTTGCCGTCGGCTTGCAGCCCTTGCGCCCATTGCGCCAAATGGGTGAAGTTGTGGAGTAGGCGTTGCTCAGCTAGTTGGAGGTGAGTGTCAAGCGCATCCGGATGAGCCTGAAGATATTGGGAGCGAAGCTCCGACACCTGCTGTTCCAAGCCGATCGTATCCTGAGTCAGAGATTGGCGCTTTTGAATGGTGAAGAGTTTATCCAGACTCACCCAGCCCACAATGGATAACGTTCCAATCAGTAGCACCACGAGTCCCGTGCTTTTGAGCTGCTGGGGATTGGGCCACTCAAGGGGGCGAAGCCACTTCATGTCATGGTTCCCTTCAAGGTGAATCGATAGAGTGGCCGGTCATTGGTTGGGGTGGCGGTTTGGGTCAAGAGTTGATCTCGCCAATCCTCATGCAGGGACAAATGATACGGCCCATCCGCCAGCTGTTGAACAAATTGATCCACGACTAGCAAGGTGGCAGCCAGATTAGTAGTAGTGGTGCCGTCCAACTCCAGATTCCATCCGTCCTGGGTTCGTTCGATAAAGACTTTGCGCAGAATGACCTGGGTGGGGATAATGGATCCCAGATAGCTGAGAAACGGGCCTTCTATTTCCGGAGTGGTGGTTTCGCTCACGGATTGAGCCCATTGCCGTTTTGTGTCTAGCGACATGAGCCGACTTTCCCATTGCGCTTGATCCTGCTGGAGGGCGGTGACTTGGTCGGTCATGGTCTGCATCGCTGTTCGATGTTTGGCCAAATAACCTTCGATGACACTGGTTGTTCCGACTCCGAATAGAATAAATGCCGCAAGCATGGCGACGAAAGTTTTGGTGAGGGTATTTCGTAGCGGGGCTTGGAGAATCTGCGTGGGTGTGAAGTTGCTGGGCAGATTGACCGGAAGCATCGCACCGACCCACAACCAGTAATTCCAGTCCGGTTTGAAGGGGAAGGGCACAAGGGGAGTGTTCACGTGTGGCTGTATTTCACCCGCCGTCAATCGTTCTTCATCGTCCCAAAACCAGATGCAGGGAAACTTTACATTCGTTTGTTGCGTGATAAACATAATCGTTCGATTGACCTCGTTTCCGACCCGCTCTCCAAGGGGAACCCAGTCTTGAGCGGGAAACAGATGTCGAGTCCAGATCGGGGTGCCATCATCCTTTCCCGCGACAATCATGATTTTGCCTTCGAGCATGGTGATCAGGATCGAACCTTTTCCCGGTTCGACGGGCAATGTGCTGAGTTGACTCTCAGACAGAGCAGAAAGAGGAGCCAACTGACGAAGAGATACGCCCAACTCTTGGCAGATGTGCACGATCGTATCGATATAGTCTTGTGGCCATATATCAAGGTGAATATGTAATTTTCCTCGCGCTTCCAGGCCAATTCGATATCGCCAAGCCGCCGGTCCTTCCCAAGGTTTTTCCTGTTGGACCTTTCGTTCAAGAAAGGGAAGAAGATCGGTGAGGAGCATCGGAGGGATTTGAATGGTCCGCGTGGCAAACTGCGGATGGTCAACGAGCATGGCGAGGTGCGTGCCGGGAAATTGGGTCTGGTGAATCGCTTCCTCCAATGCCTCGCGAAGTGTGTCTAGGGACACGAGCCGGCCTGGCCGTTCCCAACTCTGTCCAATGGTATTTTTCACAATCGACAAGGCTTTCAATCGACCATTTGAAAGGCTGACGCTTAGAATCGTCTGTTTTTTCTTCAACAGGGTCTTCTGGAGGATCGGTGGAATCTCCAGCATAGAGGTCTGAGCGTCGGCAAATGATGAGGGTTGTTGAAGGGTGTCGATCATTGTATTAGGGGCTATAGCATCCGCTACTGTTGATTCGCCATTTGGATCCTGCCGCGCAGTCGGGGTCGAATTGAAACCCGGCTTCGGTGGTCAGGGTGAATTGTGTTTCTGGAACACTAAATGTATTTGCTTCGTCCAAACTAATCGTGGTTCCAGAGAGGTGATAGCGAATATGCGGCACAAGCGTGCCGCCACCGGATTCGGTCGGGCTCCCATCGACCGCGTAACTGCCTCCGGCCCCATTCGCAGAAAGGCTGAGGAGATGAAACAAATGGCCAACATGCCCGCGGTGAATTTTCAGATCCGGTGTTCCTGTTTCATCGGTGCTCCACCAGGTTTCAAAGTTGGCATCCGTGGTTATGGAGGGATTCACATTTTGGGACAAATGGGTAATGACCATAAACCGTGCGTCCGCCAAGGCCGTCGTTGAGAGGCCTGTGGAGTTGGTGAATCCACTGATGTTGGGTTGCACGAAGTAATAGCGAAGGAATCCATTAGGGTTCGTGGTGAGTTGTCCTAGAGCGGCCGCGACATAATCCGGACTCAGTGCGGTGAGTGTTGCCGGAAATGAACGGGTTTGCCGTACGTAGAGTTCAATACCTTGACCAATTGTCGCCAATTGTCCATCCTCCGCATCCCGCTTCACGGCGGCCAGTTGACTGATCACGTTTGGCGCAATGAAGCTGGCAAGAATGGCGATAATTGCCAGGACGCCAATCATTTCCACAAGCGTAAATCCGCTTGTGGATAGACATTGTGAGGTCTCAAATAATGCGGAAATTTTCTGGCCTATTCTTTCAACTGTATTCCGGTTATCGCACTGATTGGACCGGAGGGTTGTGCCGGGACGCCAGTCTGTCTCGAATGAGATCGGGGCGGAATGGAGTCCTCTTGCCTGAGTAGGAAAGTCTTGGCGTCTTGTCATGAGTCCGATCCTGTCTTACTCCTTCTCAGAGAGGCTTCTGTCTCGGGGGTGCGTGTGAGTACTCTTCTCTCCATCGGGCCTATCCCGCCTGGTAGTCCACCAACCCTTCTTTCGGTGTTTGAAAAGCCAATCTTAATTTTCTTAAACTTTTCAAATGGTCATGTTGGGTTTGCGAGGATCACAGAGGGGCGGGAAGATCAGCTGGAAGTCAGGTTATGGAGGTGAAAATGCAGTCATTTTTGGGCTGGTCAAGGAGCGAGAAGGTCTCGACGATGGTGCGGCCTAACAGGGTGGAGACAGAGGATTCCATCGTTTATTGGCGACGCACAAGGGATCGAACCAATAGCCGGTATTGGTGGTGAGGGCGAACTCAATGTCAGGGGTGTTGTAGCTATTGTCCTCGTCCAAACCGATTGGGGTGCCCATAAGGTGAAAGCGGCCATGGGTTGGAAGGAGGGCGCCGTTGGAATGAGTTGGTTGGTGGTCAATGGAAAAACTTCCTCCATTTCCTTTGGGGATAAGACTCACCGTATAAAAAAGATGACTGACCGTTCCACGATGAATGGTGAGGGGAGGAGTCGTGCTTTCATTTGTGTTCCACCAGGTTTCAAAGGAGGCGGGTGTGGTGATGGCCGGAGCCGCATCTTGTGAGAGGTTGGATATGAGAAGAAAACGGGCATTGACGAGTTCCCCGCCAGTCAGTCCAGTCGAATTTTGGAATCCGGCTATCGAGGGATGAACCGAATAATAGCGGGGGAATCCTCGTGCGTTTCGCGTCATTTGGGCTGGAGGCAATGGCACATAGTCAGGGGAAAGAATGAATAACGAAGGGGGGAACGCCTTGTTCTGACGAAGATACGAGATCACACCGTTGGCGATTAACTGAAGGTCACGGGTTTCACGGTCTTCACTCGTTCGATCCCAGACTCTGACCATGGAGGTCGGCACGACGGCCAGCCCTACAGATATCATCGCCAACAGGCCGATAAAGACCATGAGGGTTATTCCGGCTTCCGGGTCAGAGGCATTCTGTTGGCGGGGTGGAGAAGGTAAGGAGTCGCCAGAGGAACCCACGAGGCCTGTCAATGGAGTCCACCCATTAAACTCATCATGGGCATAAAGAGTGATAGCGCGACGATTCCCACGATCGCGATTAATCCCAGAGTGATCAGGGGCTCGAGAATGCCGAAAACTTTTTTGATTCTGCGGGGAATTTCCCGATTATAATAATTAGCCACGTTCATCAGTGTGTTGGGTAATGTCCCGGTGGCTTCCCCGACCGAGATCATTTGAATCACCATTGGCGGAATGACCGGATGACGGCTTAATGATTCATTGATGGTGGAGCCTTCGGACACGGCGCGTTGCGTGTCCTGTAGCGCCCGTTCCATCACAGAATTGCCCACCAGGCCTTGGCACAGTTGCAGGCTTTGCAGAACAGGGATGCCGGCTCGATACAAGACGGCAAAGTTTTGAACAAATTTGGATATCGTGAGCATCCGGATGAGTTCGCCCAGGACGGGAAGTTGTAAGATCATGCGGTCCCGCCAGTGAGCAAATCCTGGCAGGTATTTTCGCCCCAGAACCCACACCATTGGGCCGAGCAGGAGGAACGAACTCCAGAGCCACCAGCTCCCGACGAAGACTTCACTGAGGGTGATGATGAGAATGGTGATAGTCGGGAGGGGCACATGCAGACCTTCCAAGATAGGGACAAATCGTGGAATGACGAACGTAAAGAGCAACACCAGTAATCCCATCACCGCGACCATGACAATGCTCGGATAAATGGTGGCTTGACGCACATCTCCACGGATCTGATCGAGCCAATCCAGATATCGTTCTAATTCTTTGAAGGTATCGGTTAAAGTGCCACTGTCTTCTCCGGCATGAACCAGATTGGTGATTTGCGGAGGAAAAATTCTGGGGTGTTGCTTCATGGCATCATGCAAGGTGTTCCCGGCCTCGACTTGTTGGAAAATTGCCTGTAAGGTCGCACGCAAATGAAGGTTGGGTGTCTCGATCGACAAACTTTTTAAAGCCTGGGTAAGGGGAATGCCGGCCTCGAGGAGGGTAAACATGTGTGTGGAGAATTCCATGAGATCGCGGGGTTTGACTCTCCCTCTTTTATGGGTGGTTCGTGCGAGGGACTTCGGTTTGGATTCCAATGTGCGCACGAGCCAGAGTCCCATGTCCTGGAGTTGGCGTTCCAGGTGGAAAAGATCTGGCGCCGCCATCTCTCCCTCAATCGGCTTCCCGTGGGCGTCGATGGCGCGGTACTGAAAATTAGCCACCAGTAACCCTCAACACTTCTTCGAGGGTGGTGATTCCCTGAAGGGCTTTCATGAGTCCATCATCAAACATCGTTGGCATCCGATCTCGCCGGATGATGGCCCGAATCCCTGCCATATCCGGTCCGTGCACGATAGGCCCATGGAGTTCCTCTGAAATCTGGATAATTTCGTAAATACCTGCTCGGCCTTTATAGCCTGTCTGGCCACATGCGTGGCATCCTTTTCCCGTCCAGAGAGTCGGTGGAGTGTTTTCCGGCAATTCAACTCGAAGGTCCGTAAGGACAGTGGAGGCATCTGTCCGTTCAACCTTGCATTCCGGACAAATACACCGAACAAGTCGTTGTCCAATAATGGCGGTCAGGGCGGAGGCGAGGAGGAAGGCTTCCACACCCATGTCGATTAAACGAGGAATGGCCCCCAGCGCATCGTTGGTGTGCAGTGTGGAAAAAACCAAATGTCCGGTTAAGGCCGCGCGCATGGCCAGATCGGCCGTTTCTTGATCACGGATTTCACCAACAAGAATGACGTCAGGATCTTGCCGAAGTAGGGCACGAAGCCCGGCCGCAAAGGTCATGCCGATGTCGGGATTGACCTGCGTTTGGCGAATGAGAGGCATCTGATATTCGATCGGGTCTTCCAGCGTAAACACACTTTTTTCTTTCGCATCGACATGGCGGAGAGCCGTATATAAGGTCGTGGTCTTTCCACTCCCTGTGGGACCCGTCACAAGGATAATGCCATGGGGACGTTGGATCAGGGATTGGACTCGCGATTGATCCTTGGGGGTAAATCCCAACGCCAGGAATTCTAACTTCAATGCCCCTTTATCCAGGATTCGGAGGACAATACTTTCTCCGAAATTCGTTGGAAGGGTCGACACACGAAGATCAATCCGGCGAGTGCCTAAGGTAAACGGGATACGGCCGTCCTGGGGAGTTCGTTTTTCTGTGAGATCGAGATTGGCCATGAGTTTAAACCGAGCGGTAATGGGCGCTTGAAGCGGTTTTGGAATGAGAATTTCTTGTGTGAGAATGCCGTCAATGCGCATTCTGACCCGTAAATAGTACTCATCCGGCTCGACATGGATATCGGTCACCCGTGATTGAATGGCGGCGGTAATGAGTTGATTGCACAAACGAATCATCGGCGCCACCCGGCTTCCGTCTTCCCCGAGATCGGAGATCCCTTTGGCCATTAATTCATCAAGCAGTTGCTTGATGGATTCTCGGTGCGCATAGTGCCGCTCGATCGCTTCGATTAACTCTTGGGCAGGGGCGGTGTGGGTGTGGACGTTTAGCCCGATGCGACTTTCAATGGTATCCACCGCGACAATATTCAACGGATCTGCCATAGCCAGGTTCAACACATTCCCCTGTTTGCTAAGAGGGAGGACTTGAAACTGCGTGGCGATGTCGTAGGAGACCAGATTTAAGATTTCTGACGGGATAAAAATCTTGGAGAGGTCAACGAGGTTTGTTTGGGTGCCCTCGGCAAGATACTGGGCCAAGACTTTTTCGGTGATGAATCCCAGGCCAATGAGCGTTTGGCCGAGCATCACCCCTTTTCTCTTCGTCTCTCGGACCGCCAAGTCTAATTGTTCTTGAGTGATCCAGCCGTCTTGGAGGAGAGACGTTCCGAGGAGAGGCCGTGCGGCTGTGGTCGATGTGGGTGTGGTTGGCATGGGCGAGGCCCTTAAGGGAAATTTATGGGCGCCAGGAAATGGATACCCGCCTGTGAGGGATGCTTGGGAGGGGTGAGCACAGCCATTGTTGGAATTTCCTCATTCTTCCCCCAATGAACGAGGAGGTTGATTATTGATGCATGAGATAAATATACAGTCGATCATTGGCCGCCGCGTATTTCACGCGTCCGCGTAGTTGGCGTTCGGCTAAGCTTGATCCCACACCGGCATCGATGATGCCATCGATTTCATTGAATTCGTTATCCGAAACTCCATCGACCCTGAGGTAGGCCACTCGAGCTCCCGTGGGGAGATCGCTGTTTCCATCGTCGCCCTTCAAGTCCCATCCCACATTTGTCGCCGTAGTCGCTGTTCCGAGTGCGATTGCCGCCTGTGCTGGAATGTACATGGTGGTACCCAGCCCCGGAGGCGTATTGGTATTGAATTTTTCCAGATAGGGCCCTCGAAATCGGCTCCATTGATTCGTTCCGGTATTCAATGGATCGGAGGCGTCGAGCGTTAAACGAGCCCCGAGAGAGGTGACGGTGGCGCTGTTTCCTCCGGTCTCTTGGGCTGGCGTTCCAGCCGCATTGAGTGGCCAGATGGTTCCGATGTCTCCATAGTACTTTGTGACGGCGGTCTCATACGTTCTCACGGCCGCAGCCAGGGCACTTGCCTTAGACGACGCAATCAAGGTGAAAATCTTTGGCAATAACAAGGCAATCAGTATGGCGATGATGGCCAATACCCCGATCATTTCCACCAGGGTAAACCCCTGGGAAGTACGAAGTGGCCGAAAAAGTTTTCTTGGCATCTGTCAGTTCTCCTTTACGAAGGGCGCTTCGTTTGGCCGTGTTTCAGCCTGAATATGGAAAATGGTATGGATGACACGTCCATAAAAATTCCATCGGCATATGGGATGGCATTCTTAAGCCCAACCGTTCCCCAGAAATTAGGATCGGGGCCGTGAGCGAATCTGCAGGTCGAGGATGGCAATGCTGGCAAATGGATCCCCGAGTTGAGATGCTTGATTGAAAAGTCGGCGAGCGGCTTTGGGGTCTGAACGTCCGATGTGGCCATCTGCATACAGGTATCCCAGATGAACGAGTGCTGAAGAGAGATGAGGGTTGAGTTCAAGAGCCTGTTGAATGGCATCTTTGGCATGGTCAATAAAGCCCAGGCTTTTAAGCGCAATGCCCATGCCGAGATATGCCTCGGCTGATTTGGGATCGGTCCTGAGAGATTCTCGATAAGCAGCTATCGCGTCTTCTGGCCGACCATTTAGCAATGACCGCCATCCCAAATTCGTCTGGTCTTGCGTGTCATTGTTGTGAAGCAGGACTGCTATGTGTATGGGTTTTTTTGACGGAGTGGAATGGGATTGCTGAGAGCCAACAGGTTTGAGTTCGGTGGCCGAGGGGTGAAGGGGATTGGTAGGAAGAGCGGAGTGCTCAATCTTTGATGAGGTGGCGTTTTCGAGATCAGGCTGAGCGTGGGGAGGGATATAGTTATTGATCTTTTCTAGTTGCCGGATGAAAGGCTGAGGGTCAGATTCATCTCCATGACTCAAGTCTTGGGAGCCGGGTAGTGTCAAATGACTTCCCAAGGCGGAAGACCAGGTTAATATTCCTAGACCAATGATCATACTGAGAATGAACGTGACCGAGGATGCCTTTAGGGCCCTAGATGTTCCTTTGGCTTTTGCCCTTGGTATTGAGATGGGATGTCTCATGATTGCTCATTGCCTCAGTGGTTCCAGGTTGAACGTATCGGACAATAGGCAACATGCTTAAGGGATTACGCGTGAAGTGTTGAGCGAAGTGCCACAAACACCGCTCAATAAGCTAGCAATGGCCAAGAAGAGAATACATGTGACTGAGAGATGTTCGGAGGGATTAGAGATGAATAATAGCTCTGCGACGATTCACACCCTCAGTCAGTCAGCAGCTACAGGGTAGAGGTATCCAGGAAGGAAGCTTCTGAGGTGAGTGGTGAGTTTCCGTGATTGACAATAGGAAGGGTCGGGTCTTGCTGGAGGAGTGTTCGGACTGCGGTAAGGTCTGAGAGAAATAACAAGGCCCACCCATAATTGAGGTGGGCCTTGTGGAGCCAGGAAACGTTTGACTTGATTGTTAGGTGGCTTGATCGGGAAAAGCTGCTTTTAAAAGTGGCTGCAATTCCCCTTTTTCTTCCATTGGACCCAAGACATCTGTATCCCCATAAAACTGGCCATTAATGAACACTTTTGGCAAAGTCGGCCAGTTGGTCATTTTGGAAAGTGCCTCCCGTTTTTCAGGATTTGGCAAGGCGTTGATCAATTCATAGGGATAGCCGAATTTGTTAAAAAACTCCATGGTCTCCACGGTAAATCCGCACTGCGGCGCAGACTTGGTGCCCTTCCCGTAAATGAGAATTTTGTGTTGGGCGATTTCTTTCTTAATTTCGTCTTCAATGGGCGTACTCATAAGATTATCCTCCTTGGGCTTCATTGCGGGTTTTGGCCTGAATCTCTAGGGCATGAATGCGTCCGTCTTTCATGGGCGCGTCGAGGGCTTGGTAAATCATTCGATGACGGTCCAACAAATTCTTTCCTTCAAAGGCATTGGAAATGACTTTGACAGTAAAATGGTCCATGGTACCTGTTCGGTCAAGAACCGAGACTTCGGCCTCACCTAAGGCTTGCTGGAGTTGAGTGCTCAGCTCTTCAAATGTCATCATACGAAAATTTTAATCCTGGTGAAAAATGATGGAATGTTCAGACCCCACTATACCGGAGAGAGAATTTTCTGCGCAATGCGGGTCTGGAGTCTTCTTGGAATGAATGGTTCCTTGGAGGGTTCACGATATGTAGCCCCTGTCTGTACTGGGTGGAGAAAGACCGAAATCCGGGGTGAGGGCAGGCGTGAGGTGTCAGGAAGAAAACGGTAGGAAAGAAGAAGATGAGGAGAGGCGGAAGGAGGTAGTCCTCGTTTTCCCTCCTGACTCCTAACTTTTTACCGCATTATTTTTCTAGAGCGGAGAAGGATAGAGACTTGATTGCAGAAAGGCTTCGAGGCCCTGCAACACTTGAATGGGAATTTCATGGCCCCCACGGAATTCTATCCAACTGACCGGTAACCCAGCCGTTTGGATATGTTCACGAAGTTGCTGTGCCATGGAAAACGATAAAATGGGATCGTCGGTGCCATGGCTTTGAAATACCGGGAGACCTTGGCGGTTGGGCAAGCGAGTGAGCCATTCCTGCTTGGCAATGAGGGTGCCCGATAATAGTGCCAAGCCTGCGAAGGGAATATCGGTATGAAGGACCAGGTCGGTCGCCAGCATGGCTCCTTGGGAAAACCCTCCAAGGATCAGCGATGGTGATGGTACGGACAAGGTTTCTGTGGCAAGAGAGAGGACATCCTGCATTTGGGTGCGGGCCGGGGGCAAGCCACGGGGGATTTCTTGGGACAAGGCCTCCCACTGCCCTTGGGCCCTGGCTTGTGTGAGGCGTTCCATATCCAGCATCCACCAGGCCCTGGCCTCCCCAAAGCCCATGTTCAGTATGAGTGGAGCGGCAGGAAAGAGGAAACGGACTTCATCCGGGACATTGAGATAGCGCCATAAGGCGACTAAATCATCCCCAGTGGCTCCGAATCCATGCAAGAGAACCACAAGGGGTCCATCGCCGCTGCCCTGGCGATCC
>JBGSSO010000106.1:0-4018 GCA_041737015.1 Nitrospirales bacterium | reverse complement strand
GTTCGGCGCCTACTGATTGAAGAAGGTGCAGGGATTGCTAAGGAATTGTATTTGAGTTTACTGGTAGACCGTGAGTCAGGCTTTCCGACTTTTATTGCCAGTACGGAAGGCGGCATGGACATCGAGGAAGTGGCCGAACATACACCGGACAAATTGCTGAAAGAGTCCATTGATCCGGCAGTGGGATTCCAAGGGTATAATGGAAGAAATCTGGCGTTCGGTTTGGGTCTACCGGAGCTTGAGCCGGCGGTGGTGAAGCCATTTTTTCAAATGTTGGAAAACCTGTACCGCCTGTTCATGGAAAAAAATGCATCGCTCGTGGAAATTAATCCATTGGTCATCACCACGGATAAGCGTCTGGTCGCGTTGGATGGAAAAGTCTCAATCGATGACAGTGCATTATTTAAACATCCCGATATTCAAAAGTTCAGGGATTTGCACGAGGAAGAACCGTTAGAGATTGAAGCGGGCAGCAATAACCTGAATTATGTCAAACTTGATGGAGACATCGGTTGCATGGTCAATGGGGCGGGTTTGGCGATGGCAACCATGGACGTTATTAAGTTGGCGGGATCCGAACCGGCGAATTTTTTGGATGTGGGCGGTGGGGCCACAAAAGAGACGGTCGCGGCCGGATTTCGCATTCTGTTGAAAGATAAAAAGGTCAAGGGCATATTCATTAATATTTTCGGCGGGATTGTGCGTTGCGAGCGTATTGCCCATGGAGTGATTGATGCGGCGAAGGAAGTCGGCATCAAGTTACCTGTTGTTGTTCGACTTCAAGGAACCAATGCGGAAGAAGGCCGAAAGCTTCTGGCCGAATCAGGCTTGAAGGTGGAAGGGGTCGCTGACCTCTGGGAAGCCGCCCAACGCATTGTCGCTCTCAGAAAAAAGAAATAGTCAACCTGATGGTGGAAATATTTTCCTTGATTGGTGAAAGGTGACGTGGCATGAGCATTTTGGTCAATAAGAATACCCGGGTTGTCGTTCAAGGGATCACCGGCAAAGAAGGGTCATTTCACGCGACCCAGTGCAAAGCGTACGGAACGCAAGTCGTGGCCGGCGTGACGCCAGGCAAAGCCGGGCAGGAAGTCGAAGGCATTCCGGTGTTCAATACTGTTCGCGACGCAGTCAAGAAGACTGAAGCCACCACCTCATTGATCTTTGTGCCACCCCCGTTTGCCGCCGATGCGATTTTAGAGGCCGCCGAGGCCGGCATATGGCTGATCATCTGCATTACGGAGGGAATTCCTGTCAATGATATGGTTCGTGTCCAGCGGGCGCTTTATGGAAAGACCACACGTCTGATTGGCCCCAATTGTCCGGGTATTATTACGGCCGAAGAATGCAAGATCGGGATCATGCCGGGATTCATTCATAAAAAAGGGCGGGTCGGCGTGATTTCAAGAAGTGGCACCTTAACCTACGAAGCCGTCAATCAGCTGACCAATTTAGGTCTTGGCGAAACCACCTGCGTCGGTATCGGTGGCGATCCCCTAATTGGAACCGGGTATATCGATTTGTTGCACATGTTTCAGGAGGACGACGAAACCGAAGCGGTCGTGATGATTGGGGAAATTGGTGGCGATGCCGAGGAACGGGCTGCGGCCTATATTCAAAAAGAGATGACCAAGCCGGTCGTGAGTTTCATCGCCGGAATTACGGCACCTCCTGGAAGACGAATGGGCCATGCCGGTGCCATTATCACCGGAGGGAAAGGCACAGCGGCTGATAAAATGGCTGCCTTGGAGTCGGCAGGTGTGCGAGTGGTAAAAAACCCGGCGGAAATTGGTGAGACGGTGAAGTCAGTGTTGGGTTGATCCGTCGATCTTTCTTTCCGGGCACTCTCATGTGCCCGTTTCATGCGTGCCGCAGTCTTCTCTAATCCTGGTGGAGGATTAGCAGCTCCTCCTCTATCTTTCGTTGTTCACGTCTCATCAAAACCGACAGGTCTTGAAACCATCCAAGGATATGGCGTGGGATGTTTCAATCAGTCACGCCATTCAGGTCAATCGTGAGGAGGGTTGATTAATGCCACGTAAGTATCTGGCCTTTGATATCGAAACGGCAAAGATTTTGCCCGAAAATTTCGGGGATTTACATGATCATCGGCCGCTCGGCATTACCTGTATGGCGACCTGGTCTAGCGATGAACCGGTGGCCGTCACGTTTTATTCCAAAAATCCGGATGGATCTCCTGCGCCACAAATGACCAAGGCGGATGTCGCGGCCTTTGTCGAGCATCTCAAAACCAAATTACAGGAAGGCTATACCCTCATTACCCATAATGGGCTGGGATTTGATTTCGTAATTGTGGCAGAAGAATGCGGTCAGGTTGATGATTGCCGTGAATTGGCGATGAGCCATGTCGACATGATGTATCATTTCTTTTGCGGGAAAGGCTTTCCCATTAAGCTCAATGCGGCGGCGAAGGCCATAGGGGTGAGTAAGCCTGCCAATGTTGATGGTTCCGTGGCCCCGAAGCTATGGAAAGAGGGGGAATATCAAACGGTATTGGATTATGTGGCACAGGATTGTCGGTTAACCCTGGACGTGGCCGAAGCCAGCGAAAAGGCCAAAAAGATCAGTTGGATAACCGGGCGTGGCGCAACATCCCATTTTGAATTGCCGGGCGGATGGTTAACGGTTCAAGAAGCCTCCAAGTTACCTCTGCCTGACACGTCATGGATGGATAAGCCATGGCCGCGATCAAAATTTATGGAATGGTGGTGAATTGGAGAAGGTCCACACTTTGCGTGTGTGAGTTGTCATAGAAAAAATTGGGAAAGGAAGGAGAGATTATGTCTGTATTGATTGGTAAGAATTCGGTGGTCAGCGTCAATTATAAACTCACTGACGATGCCGGTAAGGTGCTGGATAGTTCAGATGGGTCAAAGCCCATGGTGTATTTGCATGGTGCGGGGAATATCATTCCCGGGTTGGAGAAAGCGCTGGTGGGTAAAACCGAGGGAGACGCTCTTAAGGTAAGGATTGAGCCAGCTGATGCCTATGGAGAAGTCATCCCGGATGGTATCAAGACCATCGAAAAAGCCGCGTTTGAGGGAGTAGAGGCCATTGAACCAGGAATGGTCTTTGAGGCCAAGGCGCCGGATGGCACGACGCAGCAAATTATGGTGGTGAAAGTTGATGGGGATAAAGTTACCATTGATACCAATCATCCATTGGCCGGTATTGCGCTCAATTTTGATATTAAAGTTCTGAGTGTGCGAGAAGCCACAAAACAAGAACTTGAGCATGGGCATACCCATGATCACGGGCATGACCACTAGTTTCTAGCCGAGTATTTTTAAATAGTACGGTAGAGCCGGATTTCTGCCAGGCAGCCGAGGTTTTGTCTGATGGGTCTCGAAGAGCGCGACCTTTGTTGTGGAGGCAAAAGGACCCAAAATCATTGCCGCCCCATCCTGTCTCATTAGATATAGTGGACGCAATCCACGGAAGAGCGGTCCAACTCGCGGAGTCTATCCTGAGCCACTGCCGAAGGACTCAGACAAGGCCCGCAAGTTGATAAGAGCGTCCACAATAGGGACAGGACGGCAGGCCTCGGACGCCTTGGAGAGTAATGAGTGATTTGCTAAATGGCAGTCATATTGGAGGCTGTACGATGGCTTGCGCGGAAGTTTAGCGTTCGGAAGATTTAGGAGATTTTCCAATGACCCCTTTCACCAGCAGAATGTTGAAAAAGCATGTTCTGAGTCATATTGACGGGTCCGTCAGCGGCATCCTCGTCGATTTGTCGTGCTCACATACGTAGTCGTACACTCCGCCCGTCAAATCCCCTTCAGCCTTGCCCGTGGAAAATGGCGTCTTGGCGCCTTTGGGACCAGGCGGGTGAAATAGCGGGCCTTTTAGAACATCTTGTAAAATTATGAATTAGAGGGTGAGGTGTCACCCCAGATTGGCAGCAAGCAATTGAATGCCAAAGGGTTGACATCCCTTTGGCAAGAAATGCCAATGGGTGTTCTACGGATAGAAAATCAGTACTCCGTATCTAATG
>JBGSSO010000096.1:0-5942 GCA_041737015.1 Nitrospirales bacterium | reverse complement strand
GCCCCCCAAAACCTCCAGACAAAAGTGAACTATTCTGAACAAGCAGGAAGGTGGGAAAGGGGCTGGGAGTACGAAACTACCACCTTCAGGTCGGCCAACCGGGCTGACGTTCAAATCAAGAGGCGGGCCTTGTTTGAGCCTTGCGAGTTGGACCGCCCCTCCGTTGGCCTCCGTCGGCACGGTGTAGTATGGCTGACCTGGGTGGAAATGGTTTTGGCCACTTTTGCCGAAACAAAAGTGGCTCGGCTGCCGGGCCGAAACCCGGCATCAAAAAGACAAATTCCATCTAAACAATCGGGAAGGTGAAAAATGAATTGAGAGTATGCGTGAATGGAAAGCCCGACCCCACGCAGATTGCAGACCAAACGAACGGGACAGACTCAACCCGGCTTATGATAGCCATACACCCGGTTTAACACTTCTGACAAAATCTCTTCATGTAGCGCCTCCGCTTCCTCCCAGGTGGAACAGCGGCGGCACGTTTGATCAAGATCGCCACCAAACACCATCGTTTCAAACAGGAGAGGGGGGCCGGCGAAGAATTGATGATCAATCCCGAGGAACACGGTAGAAACCTCAATGTCTGCGACCTGTGTGCGGCTCACAACCCGATCAGCCGTTTCCACCCATTCGCCAAATTCCTTGGCACTCGAAACGGGAACGACGACCTGATTACGTAAAATATAGAATCGCATGCTCAGAGTTCCAGATCAGATTCGACACCATCGTGGTCTCTTCTTCTCTAGCATAGGACATGATGCCAATCTCCGGCCTTCGACATCAACACCGGGGACGAAATTTCCTCATCTGCAAAGGACCCGTGGGCTCGGGTTAGGAGGAAAAAAGACTATGGTGATCACAAAAAAAAATTATGGAATCCCCCTCCCATCCGTCATGCCCGACATGTTCAATCGGGCATCCATCTTCTCTTGGAAGAAGTTGTCATCCTGAGGCGAAGCCGAAAAATCTGTGCCCTGCCGCACCCGCGCAAATTGTACAATAACCCGGGCTCTTCCTTTCCTCACCTTCAGGTCGGTCAACCGGGCTGACGTGCGAATCACCAGGCAGCCCATGGACCTGACGCCTTCCGGCTGGTCCAAAGGAGGGGCGCTCTTCTCAGCCAGCGGACCCTGTGTGAGCCTGGCGAGTTGGTCCGCCCTCTGCCGGGTTAGCGTCCCTCCTCTTCGATGAGGCCAGACGGGGCGTCAATGGTTTTGGCCACTTTTGCCGAAACAAAAGTGGCTCGTCGCATGGGGGCGAAACCCCGGCCTCTAAAAGCCAAGTGCCACAAGGACCCACAGAGAAAAGTGAGTCATGCTCAACACGCAGGAATGGGTGAAGGGGCCTGGGAGTATCTAGAAAATGAAAGCCTTCCCAGAACCCCCCTCTCCATGCAAAAGGAAAGGTAGCCGGGTTGCGTCGCATGAGGAATCGATGACAATATGGGTTTCTTTTTTCAGAATGCCCCAAGATCAGGTTGGTCAGATCCGTTGGTGGCTTGATGCCCATCTCTATTCACGCACAAGAGGATGACACATGACTGAAGAACAGAAGCCCGTGTTTACCATAGAGAAAATCTACGTCAGGGATTTGTCCTTGGAAGTCCCCCATGCCCCCGGCATTTTTCGGGAGAATGGAGCCCCACAGGTTCATGTCGAATTGAAGGCACAACATGCCCGCGTGGAAGAGGGCATGTATGATGCGTCTGTGACAGTGACCGTGACGGCCAAGGTCAACGAAAAAATCATGTTCATTGTGGAAGTGGAGCAAGCCGGCATTTTTCGGATTCGGCATGTCCCGGAAACGGAAATGGGTCCGGTGTTAGGGATCGGGTGTGCGAATATTCTCTTTCCTTATGTTCGCGAGACGGTGTCTGATGCGGTGACACGGGGAGGGTTCCCGACCGTCATGCTCAACCCGGTGAATTTTGAAGCCCTGTATCAACAGCAACAACAACAGACGACACCCGATTCCGCGGCCACCATCCACTGAAGCCGCTTCTCGGGCGAAGTGCTTTCTTGATAGGTTTGATCTGACGCCTTCCGGCTGGCCCAAAGGAGGGACGCTCTTCGCATCTGGCGGCCCTTGTTTGAGCCCTGCGAGTTGGGCCGCTCTTCGCATGGTTAGCGTCCCTCCTCTTCAATAAGGCCAGACGGGGCGTCAATGGTTTTGGCTACTTTTGCCGAAACAAAAGTGGCTCGGCTGCCTGGTCGAAACCCGGCATCTAATCTAAAAGACAAGTTCCATCCATATTCCCTTTCGTCATTCTCTCCAGTAGTCATTGGGCATCCACCTTATTCCCCGCATTGTCATCCTAAGGCTCCGCGAAGGATCTGTGCCCGGCCCAACTCCGCGCATCGAAACGCTATGCCCCTCCGTCATTCCCGCCGGTCGTCAGCGGGCGTCCATCGTCCATCCTTCACCCAACCGAGACCAGAGAAAACAAAAAAGCAGAATCCCCTCCCGATGTCACACAATGTGGGCCAATAGAAACAGGGGAAGGGAAGAAGAGCCCTGGCACTACCAAGACAAGACAGTAAAGATATCGAATTGCATGACCCTAAGAATTGGATCCCGTGATAGGTTTGAAGAGCTTGCCGGGAGGGGATGGTTGAGATACAGTAAATTTATGCGAACCACGAATGACACCGTGCAAAAGACGATCCCGGCGAACGAAATCAAGCGGAGGGGACTTTCGGTCATTGATAAAGCTTTGAAGAACGGTCCAGTGCATGTGCTCAAGAACAACGAACCCACCTATGTCATCATGGCAGAAGATCAATATCGGGAACTGGCGAAGCGGTATCGTAAGTCGTACCTGAACCGGATTCGCCACTCATTGAAGGATCTTAAGCAAGGGCGTGTCCGTCCCCATACAGCCCAATCTCTCATCGACGAACTTCACCTCGAAGCCTAATGTATACGCTGGCCACGACCAGCTATTTTGATCGGCGCGTATCCAAGTTCACCCGAACTCACCCCGAACAGAAAAAACCACTCGCCAAAGTGATCAGAGGATTAGAAGCCGATCCGTTTCAACCCTCTCTCCGCCTGCATGCTCTCAAAGGGGAATTGGAAGGACTGCATGCCGTCAGCTTGACTCATGCCTACCGTATTACTTTGACATTACGAATTACCAGAAAAGAAATTGTGTAGCTCGATATCGGAACCCATGATGAGGTCTATCGATAAACCCTTCACAAGGTAATATACACGAAGGATCTGTGCCCCACATGAACCACGTAAGGGCAGCAGTTATCTTTCCCCTCCGTCTCCTGACAGTAGTCATCGGGAATCCATTTTCCCAATTTCATTCAGACCTTGGGTAAATGTCGGGCATCCATCTTCCTCCCTGCATTGTCATCCTGAGCAGCAGCGAAGGAACTGTGCCCAGCCTAATCCCGCGTATCGAAACATTACGTCCTTCCGTCCGTCCAGGTGGTCGTAAGTGGGGAGGTTGCGGGCAAGGTGGGAGTGATAAGTAAATGGAAGCCCTGACCCTGCAGCGCGAACGGTGTTTCTTCTGTAGTCCGACGCCTGCCGGCTGACCCAATGGAGGGACGCTCCTAATCCGCGGGCGGACCGTGTTTGAGCCTGGCGAGTTGGTCCGCTCTTCGCAGGGTTAGCGTCCCTCCTCTTCAATGAGGCCAGACGGGGCGTCAATGGTTTTGGCCACTTTTGCCGAAACAAAAGTGGCTCGGCTGCCTGGCCGAAACCCGGCATCTAATCTAAAAGACAAATTCCATCCATCCCTCTCCGCCTTCCCTTCAGGTCGTCAGCGGGAGTCCATCTTCAATCGGGCACCCAACAGAGACCAGAGAAAACAGAAAAGCAGAATGCCCTCTCACGCCACCACGAAGTTTTTCCATTGGAAACAGGGGGAGGAAAGATGACCTCTGGAGCTACAAAAACAAGGCAGAAAATATGTCGTATGGCAAGACTTGACCCCAAGAACAGGAGAAAAATTGAACAACTAATGAATTGACGAATCGAGGCTGAACAGGGCCAGTGCGAGAGGCGGAGTAAGAGTCAACCAAATATTTTCCCCACGACTTTAAGGGGGGGCTATTGAAAGAGTTCGTCGGGTTCCATCTCGGGACGATACTGAAGTTGAAGGCCTTTCAAGAAATTCCGCAAAATTTGGTCTTGGCATTTGCGATAGTGTTTATGATCAGGTCTGCGAAAAAATGCGCTCAGCTCATGCTTGCTCATACGAAAATCAGCCAAAGCCAATATCGACAAGATGTCATCGGCTTGTAAATTGAAGGCGATTTTCAGTTTGACGAAAATAATATTATTGTTGAGTCGTTGTTCTGGTTGAGCCTGCGCGCCATCTTTCTTGCCACGCTTAGCGTTAATCAAACCATTGAGAAACGTCGCGAACATGGGGTCAGGACATTCCACAAAATCCGGATCATCATCCTTTTTTAACCACGCACTCACCTCTGCTCGTGTCACGGTCTGGTTGGCCTGCGCAAAGACATCAATCATTTTGGAATCACCAAAATCCAGGATGTAGCGAATGCGACGCAGGCAATAGTTATTATTCATGTCGGTGTTCCCGTGCCTTCATGGTTCTCATGTACCAAGAGTTGGTGAGAGTTGGATTCGAATTTTTTCATCAGCGAACGCGATCGTAGCACCGGCCATTATGTTCTTTCGCGTGTGCGTGTGGACTTTCCCATTGAGCAGGACCAGCCCAGGCCAGAAGTAGTTTAACGTATGCAGTCACAAACCGGCCACCAACCCGATAAAAATTCCAAAACTCCCTCCCCCTTGTAGGGGTTTGTTGCGAAAAGAAAGAACAGTTGGGGTGAGGGTGAAAGCGTATCGAATCTCTAGGGCACCAGATAGAAATGTCTGTCTCAGAATCCGACGGGGTTTCGCCCCCGAACGACGAGGTTCATTCGGCCCGACTCAGGACAGGCCTTTTGTATCAGCAAAAAGACCCAAAACCATGTTCGCCTTGGCGTGGTCTTTCAGAGTCTCTGCGATGCTCGCAAACTCGCGGAGCCTGTCCTGAGCGAAGCCGAAAGGCTCAAACAGTCCTCGCCGAATCTCCCAATTTGTCTTCGCTCCTCGGCCACGCCAAAGGCAGGTTTACCTCTGAGTCAGGATGAGGCGACCAGAGAAAATCGAAAAGAAAAAGTTCTTCCCACTCCAACACGATGGCGGCCAATAGGAATGGGGTAGGAGCGGAGCGCCCTGGGGATTTGTAGACAAGGCAGGAAGGATGTGTGAATGAAGACCTGATCCTGACTGTAGAACGGCTTTGCCTTGATAGATGCGTAAAATCTAGCCTACGCACCGGTCATCCCCGCGCCTGCGGGGAACATCCCCGTTATCCATCTCGGCTATATCGCCACGTCGGTTCATCCCCGCGCCTGCGGGGAACATCTCTGTGTCGTCTCTCGCAAAACCTGCATCGTCGGTTCATCCCCGCGCCTGCGGGGAACATCGTCCCGTTCCCACTGGTTTGGATCTGTAATGCGGTTCATCCCCGCGCCTGCGGGGAACATTTATGCGGACGAAATAATGATTTTCAAGCGTGCGGTTCATCCCCGCGCCTGCGGGGAACATATATTCTCGGCTAACACTTGAGGATACCCAGTCGGTTCATCCCCGCGCCTGCGGGGAACATTCGGTCTTTTTGGCGATTGGCCTGTCGATTATCGGTTCATCCCCGCGCCTGCGGGGAACATCCCGGCGGTCTCGCCGATGTAGAGCCATTCGTCCGGTTCATCCCCGCGCCTGCGGGGAACATAACCGGATTACCCACACGATGCGGAAAGAACTCGGTTCATCCCCGCGCCTGCGGGGAACATGAGAATTTGCTCAAATGGGACGTTCCAGACAACGGTTCATCCCCGCGCCTGCGGGGAACATGTACCGAGCCAATGACTGGGGGTGGGCCGTTCCGGTTCATCCCCGCGCCTGCGGGG
>JBGSSO010000078.1:0-4642 GCA_041737015.1 Nitrospirales bacterium | reverse complement strand
ATAGCAAAAATTGCTAACCTCATTTTATTTCATTACCATCCAAGAAAATTTTTCACTGTGAACTCCTGGAAACTTTTCTAACATTGGAGAGTCGTCTATCATGTTCACTCACTTAAGATCCCTGTGTCATTCATCGCGGCTGTTCTGGGTAATTATTGGATGTGTCATGTTGTGCTCGGCATTAGCCATCCCGGCTTCTGGTTGGGCACAGAATGCTTCTGAAGAAGATTTCCTGGTGGATAAGGCTCGTTTTACCCTGGAGAATTTTCTTGCAGATCCCGACATGCAATGGTTCCGGGATCATATGAAGGAAGCGCGGGGCATTTTAATTGTTCCTCAATTTATTAAGGGGGCCTTTTTTATCGGCGGGTCGGGGGGAAGCGGTGTGTTGGTCGTCCGTGATGAAAAAACCAACGAATGGAGTTATCCTGCCTTTTTTACCCTGGGCGGTGCCAGTTTCGGGTTGCAATTCGGGGGACAAGCTTCGGAAGTCGTGTTATTAGTCATGACACAAAAGGGCATCGATTCCCTGATGAGCACAACCTTGAAATTGGGCGCCGATGCTTCCGTGGCTGTTGGCCCCATCGGGAGAGGAGTTGAGGGATCGACGGCGCCTAATTTGAGTGCGGATCTCTTATCCTTTTCCAAGGCAAAGGGATTGTTTGCGGGCATTTCCCTCGAAGGGGCTGTTGTGGCCGCACGAGATGCGTTAAATACCAGCTATTATAAAACACCAACCAAAACGATCGATATATTGGTGCGGCGTAGCGCGAGCAATCCACAGGCCGATCCTTTGCTGGAAGTGGTGAAGAAGTCCACAAAAGGAAACAGTTGACCTTCTCGGAAAAACCGAGCTCGCAAAAAAAACACAAATTGCAGACTAGCGCCTGAACGAGTGATCGAAGAATTCCGAAGGACACATTGCGACGGTCTGACTGCTGGGGTAAGCTGGAGCGCCCAATTTCGAGACCTGGCCCAAAGGGGGTCAGTGAACAAACCTACCGCGTGTAGCTGAAGAAATATAGCCGGATGCCATGGTTGAGGATCCCGGGTGGAAAGCGGTGATATTTGAAGATGGGTGGGGTGGCATTCAATCAGCTAGCCTGCCAAACTCCGATCATGCCTTTAGAGGTTTTGAATCGGAATACTCAACCGGTTTTTCCTCTGCAACCCTGACCCCTTCTTCTTCCCTAAGACATATTTACATATGAATGAAAGGAATCCAATTAATGGGTGACATCAAAAAATCCGGTTGCCGTGATGGAAAGCCAGAATCCCGGCAGGTTGGCTGGCTTGAGAGACTGGGATTCCGGAGTGTACTCACGATCGTGCTCGTTGTAGCGGGGTGCGCACAGACAGAACAGGCCGGCAAAGTGCAGACATCAGGGTTTATCAGAGATTATTCACTTCTTCAACAGGGAGGAGAAGGGGAAGCGCTTCTCGTGTACAAGAACCCTCAAGCCGATTTTTCCACCTATCGCACGTTGTACGTGGACCCGGTTATCGTCTTATTGTCAAAGCAATCTTCGGTTCCCCAAGAACAATTAGACAAACTGGGTGGAGATCTCCGCTCAAAGATGATCTGGAAACTCAAAGAGGATTTTCTTGTCGTTCCTAAATTAGTACCGGGAGCCTTACGATTAGAGCTGGCACTGACCGAAGCGGTTCCAGCCGATGTAGGCATGGATATTATCACCACTCTTGTTCCACCGGTTGGTGTTCTGTCGGCTGCCACGGGCCTTGCCACGGGCACGCAGGCCTTTGTGGGACGGGCCAGTGTTGAAGGAAAAATAACTGATGGTGACACCGGTACCCTGCTGGCGGCAGCCGTCGATCGTCGGATGGGAGGTCGAACGCTGGATGGCTCAATGGATTCATGGGATGATGTGCACCAATCCTTCGAGTACTGGGCAACGAATTTATCGCAACGGCTTCGTGAGTGGCGGGCAACGAAATAAGTCTGCCCTCGGTCATCTGGAGTGAAGGCACTCTGGACTTATTTGTTCAGGCGATTTACCTGATTATCCTCCGCACGCTCTTTCTTATTGACCTGTCTACGGTCTCTCGCCTACTAGTACCCTTCCGTTATTGATAGACACCTGTAGAGGAGCTGACTCACTTGGAGAATCTAAAACAACCTAAAACTTCCGTTCTTTGAGCAGGTGTATGGCTGATTCCAAGGGAGCCTGATGAATGAGTTTGGAGTAGTTCAGCCCCTCATCACTCAGTCGTCGCTCTATTGTGCACATACTCAGGTCAGCCATATTAGCCGCTAATCGAAGATCCCGTTTGCCTTTATTAAAGATTCCTCTGAATCAAGAGTCTCAACGAACTAGGAAGTGAGCGACATCTTCGTTTGCAGGGGCTTGCTCGGGCCGGAGGGAGGATACGGGGCGTGAGACTAACCCCTTGCCTGCGGTGGAAGACTCATCATGACGATGTCCTCAGGAGAGAATACTACGAAATGGCAGTCGAAATTCGAGGGCTGCTCTATGGCTTGGTGCGGGGTTGGTTTTTTTCGGAAAGATACATGCCGACAAGCCATGCTACCAACACGGCAACATAAAATTGTCCGACAATCGCCTCGAGATAGGAGAGGGTACGGGCAATCGGCCTAATGGGCGTGACGTCGCCATAGCCTAATGTGGTGATGGTGACATAGCTGTAATACAGCAATTCTGAAAACTGGACTCCTATGGCGGTGGATGTCAGGCCATGGAACGAGTTCGGGTTGGCTATGTTGATGAAAAGATAAAACACCGACCAGTTGAGTCCGATCAGGAGATAAATGCAGATGGCGCCAATGATTTTATTCATGGTGATTGGGCCTGAAAGGAGCAAGTGTCGGGAAGCAATCCAGGTGCTGACCAGGGAGAACACAAAGAGTATGGACATGTTGACAAACTGAAGCTCAGGTATATCTAAGAAATAGTCGATGATGGCAGTCGCGATCCCACTTACCGTCAGGATTCCTCCTCCGACCATCAACCATTTTTTTTCACTGACATGGCTCCATATCCCCATCAGGAGCATGAGGCAAAGAACGGGCTCCAGGAACAAACGCCGGGTCTCACCCCTGACCCCTTCTTCTTGTGCAATGGCAACCGTGAGCATGAGGAACAACAGACCTCCTAACAAATATCCAAAGTTCATCCTTTTGATAGGCATTGGTGTTTTCTCCAAATGGCGAAACAGGGAGACTTCATTTTTATTGACATATCTGTTTTTTCTGGCGCTCCAATGGTCGGTATGGTAAAAATAGCTCACCTTCTGTTCTGATTTTTTGATATATAGGTCCAACCCGCAGAGGAGAGTTTCCTCTGTGGCAGGAATGGTCGCCAGATAGACGTGATTGGTACTAAGGCAATAGCCCAAAATTTCGAGGTGGTGGCGATCTCAAGAGTCCTTCATCCGATACACATAGATTTGTGAATCGATATCTGTGAAATAGACCTTCTTGCGCCGACTACTGCGCTGGGTAAAAAGGATGAGGCTGGTGGTTAAAAACTCTTCTTCCGGTGCCAGGCATTCCGCAGAGTCTATCATAGGGAAAAGGATAGGGTCCCCCTTTTTTAGGATGCAAAACTCAAGGGGATCCTCCATAATACACCCCGTGAAGACAAAGGTGGGAAGATTCAAGAGAGTCTCCTGAGAGGTCTGCGTTTGGATAGGCCTCGCTCCGTGGTGTTCAATTACAGGATACCAACGTTTTTGTTTGTAGGCCGAATTTTTTGAGAAGGGTTGATCCTCAGGCCGAAGCGTGTGATATAGCAGCACTTCTTTGGCCGGACGGGATTGATGAGATTTTTGTATGTGTGGGAGGCTTTTCATGACAATATGTGGAAAAACCGTTTTTAAGAAAAGGGAATGGTTTAGGATACAACGAACTTGCTCCCTCGTTCTCACGATTCTCCTTTCCGCCTGTGCGCAAAATCCTGCCTACCTCTATGAGATGGGCGAGAGGCCGATACCTCCAGGCATCGAAAAACAGATTCTCCCTCATACCACCACTCAGGATGACGTATTGACTCTACTTGGAGAGCCGGTCGCCCGTCTCAAAACCAAGACCAATGAGGGGCATATTCATATCTGGACCTATTCATATATGGATCTCCAGAGTACCTCACAGGACAAGGGGGAATCGCTGACAATCACCTTTGATGACACAAGCTTTGTGGTCCTCAGTGTGACCAGAGGCCCGCTGTAACTCAGGAGAGGAAGACAAGGAAGAACTCATGTGTGTGTGTTCTAATAGGCCAGTGGGCTTCTGAGTGACTTCTCCGCGATGTATTCTTCGCAATAGTCCTGAGCCCTGAGTCTACCCTTAAGATAGCTCGAACGAAAAAATTTAAACGGATTGCCAGGAAATGCCTCAAGCCTCCATTTTCCTCTTTGCCATCCCAGGGGGCAGATCTTCTGGTTCATGGCACGGCAGTTCAAAGGTATCTCTAACAATATTTTTCAATTTTTATGATTAAGAAAATAAATGTGTTGACCTGTCGAATTTCTGCCCGCCAATTAAATCTCAGGGGGCCATCCTTGCAGCGGATGGCAATTCCCGTGAGCGATCTCACGGTTGTGTCATACCTCATGGGCATTCCCACGCCCTAGACAGAATAGCCGTATTCACCCATGCCATTAA
>JBGSSO010000034.1:0-19104 GCA_041737015.1 Nitrospirales bacterium | reverse complement strand
CACGGCCACGGCACCTGGTTGTTGGCTTGCGGAGACTCGGTAAAGCGTGGGTGTTTGGAAGTGGGGCTCCAGTGTTTCCCAGATGACTTTCGCAAGCGCGGAGTCTGTAACGGGAATGTTGGCAAAAGCCTGATCCTTGCTTAGGTTTTGCTGACCAAATCGTGTGAGCACCTGAGTTCTGACGATTTGATCCACAGTCTGTAAATTCATAACCTGCCCGGTGTCGGCGGAAATTTGGCCCTTGGTGGCAATCCACAGATCATAATTATGCCCTTGAGTATTACCCGTCCTGGATTGATGCAGGGCTGAAAACGCATAGTGTCGAGCGATTACGGCCGATTCCCTGGTAGTAGATTGGAGGGCACCATCCATGAAGCTCGCATTCACCTCGGCGTAGAGGGTTTCGTCCTCATAAAGACGAAGTGCATCTGGATTAGGAAGGTCTGGATGGTTTTCTAAAATGTGCCAGAGGGTGACTGCGAGATTTTCGGTCGTGGGAATTCGTTTGGAAAAATATGGGGTATCGAGATTTAAATTTTTATGATCAAATTGTTCCAGGACCTGATTTAAAATGTGCTTTAAGTCATATAAATTGATGATCATCCCTGTGACAGGATCGATGTCCCCACGCAAGGTGACTTCCAATAAATAATTATGGCCATGGGTATTCACATTATTACAGAGACCAAAAACCGCACGGTTTTTTGCGTCATCCCATTGAGGATTGTGGTAGCGGTGAGAGGAGCAAAACTCTAGACGTTTGGTGAGGGTCGCTTTAGGCATGAAGTCTCCCTGAAAAATAAAAAGGGCTGGATCTTGGTTGCCTATTGAAGCCCAAGTCCAGCCCTAATTGGGTAGGGTTCTGAAAGAATATGTTCTAGGTCGAGAATGAGCTTCCACATCCACAGGTGGATTTCGCTTGAGGATTTTTGATGGCAAATCCCGACCCTTGCAGGCTATCAACGTAATCGACTTCTGCGCCGCTGAGCATTGGGGCGCTTTGGGAATCCACAATGACCTTCACGTCGCCTTTTTCGATGATGGTGTCATCATCGCTGGTTTTATCTTCAAACGACATTCCATATTGATAGCCGCTGCATCCGCCGCCTTTGACGTAAATGCGCAAACCGACGGAATTTTCTTCTTCCTTAATCAGTTCCTTAATTTTCTGCTCTGCGATCGGGGTAATTGTTACCATAGTCGTTGTATCCTCCTTATGATCACATAATTTTTGTAGATTCATCTTTCCTTTCAATCGGTTGAAAGGAATCCAACATTGAGCTTACATCTTAAAGCACGACTTTTAATCTTGTCAATTTATAGAGGAGCTGCGAGGTTGCGGAATCGTGCACGGCAAAAATGATGAATCACTCGAGATCCTTTCGCCATTCCTGCCTCAACTCCTGAGACACTGGGGCTTCTGCGCGATATTGAGGGTGAAGGATAGTCAGAAAGGCAGGGACTTCCTCTTGGGCCAAGAGGTCTCGAAAGGTTGGGGTGGTGGAAAATCGCACAAAATGCACGGCACTGATTTTATCTTCTTTGCTATGCCCGGCCTCAAAATTTGCAAAAACTGAGGTGTCGCCAACCTTGAGCCCCACGGTACCGGTCTGGTCAATATTCTTAAAGGAATCCAGCAGCGATTGAATCTTTTCGGAATCGGTGATTTCGATAAACAGTGTTGCGCTCAATTCATCCCGACCTGGTAGCAGGGCATTATACACGTCACATTCTTCCTGAATTTTTCCCGGATCAAAAATGCGCTCAATTCGAATCATTTCTTGGATTTGAAATAGCAGGGTTTCTCGATTCTCAAACACGAGTGTCACTAATTCTCCTACAGAAATGCGGCGCCGTTTTTTTAGTGCAATAATTCGTTGCCGAATGCCGGCACGGTCTTCCTCATATTGAGCGGCTGAGAGGAGGTCTTGTGGTGTGAGGAGGTTCATGGTGTTAATCCATAGGCGTTACGAACGACTTGAATAGGGTGAAGGGTCGATTGAGTTGGTGCCGTTTGAAGCGCTTGGTCCAGTTGTAGTGCCGAGAGAGGGCAATCGGAGGCGACGACGTCGAACGGCTCCTCTTGAATTTCTCGCACCGCTTTCTTGGCGATTTTCATCGAGAGATCAAAGAATTCAGTCTTGGCGCTCCAGGCTCCATCGTGGCCGGAACATTTCTCGATCAGATGAACCGTGGCCCCGGTCAACTCCATCAATTCTTTTGATTTGAAGCCGATATTCTGATCACGTAAATGACAGGGAATTTGATACGCCACGCGTCCAGGATTGGTCTGAAAATCAAGGGAAAGGTTGCCTTCCCGTTTGAGCCGCATTAAATATTCGCAAAGATCAAAGGTGCGTTCGCTCAATTGCTTCATTTCTGGTGTGGGTTTGAGGTAAGGGTATTCCCGTTTGAACATCAGGCTACAACTGGGAGCTGGAACGACGATGTCATATCCCTGATCGAGATACGGCGAAAAGAGTCGATATTGAGATTCTGCAATCTTGGCCATTCCATCGGTATCACCCAAGTCAAACCGTGGCATCCCACAGCACTGCTGGTCCGGAGGCACCACGACCTCAATGCCATTTTTCTCCAAAATTTGCACGGCGGCTTTCCCAATATCAGTTACCTGATACGTCACTAGGCAACTTGGGAAAAAGGCTACTTTTCCATGGCTGCGGGAAAGTGCGGGAGCCGGCTTCCGCTGGCCCCACCATTGGGTAAAGGTCTGGGATTGAAACGAAAGGACCTGGCGGTTTTTGTGCACTCCAACCATACGCTCAACCAGACTACGAAGCCAAGGAGTGCGAAGGGCCCAATTCGTTAATGGGGCGGTCAGGCTTCCCAGCTTTCCGATCAAATCGGTTTGGATCAGGAGCTTGTCACGCCATGTGGCGCCACCCTCAGCCGTCCGTTGCTTTTTCCAGGCAGCCATGAGCCGGGGGAAATCCAGATCATATTGATGGGGGGGGGAATACGGACAATGGTTGAAGCAGAGTTTGCAGTAATAGCATTCCTGTTCAATTTTTGTGAAATCCTGTGCAGTGAATTGCGTTGAGTCGCTCTCATACTCATCAATCCGGTCGATAAGGGTATTGAACGACGGGCACAAATTAAAGCATCGTCGGCATCCGTCACAGACATCGAAGATGCGTCGTGTCTCGGTTTCGAGTTGAGACCGCGTCCAGCCGGGCGTGATAAGGTCAAATTTTGGCACAGGTTGTCAGTCGTTTGAGAGTCGGTGAAAGAATGTTTACAGGGCGGCAGTCATCTTTATCGACCGCCGCCTTGTGTCATAATAACCGAAGCTATCAGCCCTGTTTCAGCGTTTCCAGCCCTTTCGTGAACCGGTTCGCATGGGATCGTTCGGCTTTGGCCAACGTCTCAAACCATTCTGCGAGTTCCTCAAGGCCTTCATCACGAGCGGTTTTCGCCATGCCGGGATACATCTGGGTGTATTCATAGGTCTCACCTTCAATCGACGCCTTCAAATTGGCTTCGGTGTTGCCAATCGGCACGCCGGTGGCAGGATCACCGACTTCCTTCAAAAAGTCCAAGTGACCAAACGCATGTCCGGTTTCAGCTTCCGAGGTATCACGAAACAGACCGCCGATATCGGTATAGCCTTCAATATCCGCCCGCCGGGCGAAATATAAATAGCGACGATTTGCTTGCGATTCTCCGGCAAATGCCGCCTTTAAGTTTTCGTGGCTTTTCGTGCCCTTAAGAGCTTTTCCCATGGAGTCCTCCTTTGACGGTTGTGGGGTGTAACCCCGGTGATGAATGATTGATGGAGCGCTCCGTGTGGCGGCGACAGGAGCCGCAAAGTCCACGGAAGGCGACCTGATGACTGGTAATTTCAAAATCTTTGGGAATGCCGGCTGGGAAGGTCAGGCGATTGAGTCGAGGATCCATGACATCGACAATGGCCTGGCACCCCAAGCAAATCAAATGGTGATGGGGAGACAGGTTGGCATCAAATCGAGCCCGGGCATGGCCAATATTAACTTCATGAATCAACCCGGAGGTACGTAAGACCCCAAGTGTATAGTAGACGGTGTTCAGAGACATCATGGGAAATTGCGGAGCTACTTGAGCAAAGAGATCTTCAGCTGTCGGATGAGCAGTACTGCGGAGGAGTGCGTCATAAATGGCAGTTCGCTGCGGAGTCGTTTTCAATCCGCATCCCTTAAACTTCTGCTTGATGTCATTAAATGAAATATCCATATCATTCCTGTTTAGGAATAATTACTATTTAACAAAACCCTAACGAAACGGTCAACCGGAGTACGCCGGCTGCACAGGGGAAAGCAAAAACGAAATTGGGAAGATTCGTATTTCGGTGAGGCGCGTCTTAAAGATCTTTAACGTTTTTCAGGAACCCACCGCCGCCATCCTTGGCCTTCGTGCCCAAACTGAAAATGGGTGGGATGAAGGATCTCAGCCAAAATTTCGAGGGATTCAACGAGGCGCGGTCCCGAGCGGTTGAAAAACTGGTTTCCATCCGTCAAAAACACCTTCTGATTTTGCACCGCTTGTAACTGTGGCCAAAAAGGATGCGATGTCATTACCGGCATTTCTTCTTGAATGCGAGCCATGGAAAATCCGCAAGGCATCAAGACCAGGAAATCCGGATCCGAAGCGGCTAAGGCTTCCCAGGTTATCCAGGGGGCGTGTGTCCCCTGCTGTCCAAACACCGATTGCCCTCCGGCCAGATGAACCAGTTCGGGTACCCAGTTGCCGGCAGCCATCAGCGGTTCCATCCATTCGATGCAGGCCACAGTGGGGGGAGTAGGCTGTTGTTGGGAACAGTCGGCAATATCGCCCATGCGTTGGTGAACCTGTTTCAGAAATGCTTGTCCCGCAGCTTGCTGTCCTAAGCCATCCGCCACTCTGGTCAGATCGTCCCAAACTCCTGATAAGTCCTGCGCACCCAAAGAAATCAATGTGGGTGACGACCCTATCAAGTCGCGAAGGGCCCGCTGCACCTCATCAGCACTCACTGCACACACCTCACACTGGGTTTGGGTTATGATGACATCCGGTCGTAAGTCCTGTATCTGGTCGACCAAGATCTCATACAAGGAAAGAGCTGTCTGAAGCCGCATTGAGACCTGGGCATGAATAGCTTGGCTGGTTCCCTCAGTATGCATCGTGGTTTGAGTACAAACAGGCAGATGGGTGATGTCGGAAGGAAAATCGCATTCGTGTGACCGGCCGACCAGCTGGGCGAGGCAACCTAATGCGCAGACCATTTCTGTCCCACTTGGAATCAACGAAACAATGCGAGGAGGCACAATTTCTCCTTACAGGTGAATAGGAAGAGAGAAATATTCCTTCATCCTACCTGAGGAAGGCAGGGCGTTCGCAACGTCTCTTTGGTTGCATGGGCTGTTTGGGAGGGAGCGGGAAGAGCATGGAAGCTACATTCCATCTATGGTACAAAGGTACTTTCAACATGATCCGGCAAAGCGATATCGATCATGCTGTTTGTATACCAAAATTCATTTCGCAATTGATCACAGAACTCTGAACCGCATTCATCAAGGAGGTGGGTATGGCAGCCAAAGCGTATATTCTCATGAAAGTCAAAGCAGGAAAAGTTCAAGATGTTTTAGAGACCCTCAAAGCCCTTCCTGGGGTGGAACAAGCTCATGCCTGTTTCGGACAGCCTGATATCTTTGGTCTGGTTAATGCGCCTGATGACCGCGCCCTGTCCAACCTCATCATGGCCAAGATCCACACAATCCCTGGAGTGGAAGAAACCGACACCCATATCGTCGTCCAGGATTAGTTTCTTCCATTATCCTTCCTGTAGAAGCGGGGTGGGGCGGATTCAAGGGGTGGGAGCAGGAGCCCAGGACGAACTGTGGATTCTGGATGAGATGGAGAGCACCTATTGCTCCAGATTGTGTCGAGTTGCTTCCTCGTACTTACAACCCTTCCAGGCGTTTTTGTTAAGCCGAGAGAAAAGGATGCTTTAAAAAAAAAGCCGGGGTCTTTTGACCCCGGCTTTTGTCGTGATTCCGATTCGATATGTAATGATTGAGATCAGAACAAACCGGATGCATGGCCGGAATTGGCCATGAAAAATAGCATAGGTATGGACAGTAGGGTATTGGTGCGTGACGCCAATAGAGCCATACGCCCGGCCTTGGCTTTTTCTTCCGGTGTCGCTTCCTTGAGCCCAAGGACTTTCTTCTGATTGGGCCAAATTATTCCCCACACATTCAGTAACATGATCGTACCCAGCCAGGCGCCCATGCCAATCACGGCATCCTGGCCCTGCAGCATAAAGGCACTTCCCATACGATGCTGATTCATCAGTAAGGCGGCGCCAAATATCCAGGTGAACAGGGCTCCCCAGCGAAACCACCAGAGCGCATTGGGCACCAGGTGTTTAAAGGCTTCAGCTTTGGTTTCGGGTGTAACGGCTTTGAGAAATGGCACTTGGATGAAATTAAAGTAATAGAGAATTCCAATCCAGGTAATGCCCGCGAGGAAATGCCCCCACGCTAATAAACTTTCCATAAGATGTCCTCGTATTCGTTAGGTTGATTAAATAAGTCTTTGGAGGTGATGAGGTGTCACACCAGCATTTTGACCAGGCCGTACAGGACCACAGTCAATACAAAGCCAGCAGTGATGGTGCCAGAGATCGTATCGAGCGGATTGCCCATTGTCTTCCTCCTTTATTGTTCGTAGAAATGAGAAGCGGGTTGTGTCATGTGGCCTACGGAACGTAGCCAACACGTATCTGGTGCCTTAGCGTAACGTAGACCGGCTATCTTGTTCAAGATATCTGACAAAAGGATTCGAAATCATTCACTTTGGGATGATTCGACGGGTTTTTGGTGAAGTGGAAGCCGGCAGACAGAACCGCCACAATTTTTTTGCCCAGACTCCCGCATAGTCGACGCCAATTCTAGGCAGAGTCTGAATCTGTTTTCGCGAAACGGCAAGGCCATGATCTTCGATCCAAAGTGTGGTGCCGAGCGTGGCATCCAGTCCGTTATGCGTGCGATTAACTTCTAAAAATCGGCAGACCCGACCGGGACCGTCGATGCGTCTGGGCAAATCCGGCGAATGATCTTCGCCCAGGATTTCCAGTCCTCGAATTAAGATTGCGGCGGGATATTCCTCTTGTTCGGTCACGATATTGAGACAGTGGTACATTCCATAAATCAGATACACATAGGTGAAGCCAGCAGCGCCAAACATGATTTCTGTACGTTTCGTTCGGCCTTTGGAAGCATGGCAGGCTTGATCTTTCGGTCCCACGTAGGCTTCCGCATCCACAATTTTGGCCTGGATGATCCCGTTGGGAGTCTGCTTGATCAGCACCTTCCCCAACAGTTCTGGCGCAACTTTCAATGTTGGCCGATCAAAAAACACTCTCGGTAAAGGGTTCGGAACCTTTGGTGTCATAGGGACTTAGGTGACATGAGGGCCGTAGGGCGGCAACGTTGTGAGACGACCATCGTCCAGCGGGCCACCAACCGTGAAATGATAAAGCGATTGCCACTTGGTTTGAGGATGAACGCCGAGGATCCGATGGACCGGATCATCAAAGAAACAGCCGATCCCCGTTGACCGGATTCCAGCCGCTTCCGCCTCCAGATAAAGCATTTGGCCGATCACTCCGGTTTCCCAAAACAACCGTTTGTAAAACCACGGGCCGAACGTTTCTAAGCTTTTGTCGAATTCTGCCACCATTCCAAGCGCAAACGCACTGTCACCCGCAATGTCCTGCCCGCAACTGAGTTGTTTGGCCAGATTTTGCGCGTTGCCTTCTTCCAAGAGGTAGAGCGGAAGATTGGTGGGGCATGCTTCAGGCTTCGACCAGACAAACTGCTCATGCATCGAGTTTTTGAAAATCGAGAGGTCTCGGTGATCCGGACTTCGGTTGAGCCAATACAGACCAGGTGGAAGCCCCTCTATGCGGTGAAGGAACAGCACGAGATGAATCGTGGGGTCCCAGGAAATGGCATCCCAAGGCATGGGGCGATCCGGTAAAGGCAATCCTCCCCTTGGCATAATCCGTTGTAGCATAGTGAAAAAACGATCGGCGGAAAGGCTTGTTCGTCTGTCGAAAGCCACGGCGCTCCGTCGTTGATGAATGATCTGCCCGGCCAAGGCTTCAGGTTCTATGTCTTCCCGTTCGTTCATGGGGGCGGTTGGGGCATGAAAGGTCATGCGTTCGGGTTCTTGAGTCGATTTCCAGGACGCGTCTGTGACCGAATCGATAATGTCCCACAAAACCGGCTCATCTTTGCTCAAACGGTTTGCCGTGCCTTTCCATTCTCCGGATGCCAGCATTGCATCATCGATTTCGTGGAATGCCAGATTCAGAGTGGGAGGGGGGTGAAGGTTTCCCGGCCAGACTGCCGCCAGCAATTCCGGGTATTCCCGTTCTGCCTGTTGGAAATCCTGCGGTCTGGTCAGACCCAAAAGCCGTGCGATGGTCTCGTCTGAGGTCCCACTCAACACCAACAGATTCCAGCCTAAGGTCGCCGCGGCAATGCGTAGCGTGCCGATAGCATGGCCCGTATCATGTTGGCAGTATCGAAAGGCCCGCTCTCCATATTTCCATGCTTCCCGCCAATGAACGGACGTGAGTCCTACCAGAAATCCTTCAGAAGGCATGCCTTGAAGTATCGATTGGGCGGGTTCAGGAGGAAGAGCCCAACGGTATTCGAGGGCGTGTTCCTTCGGGGCATAGTGGTATAGGCCTGATTCCACTGCAAGGTGAGGCAAGGAACCCGTGAAGAGATAGCCCTCGGTGGGGTGGAGGTTACCGCTGGAAGGATTACTCCTCAGTGCCCAGCTGGTCCCGTTGTAAGCTTTCCACGCTGTGAGTGATAACCCATATTCGAAGAAGCGAGAGACGGTGTTGAGGGTGATGGGTTGTGAGGGGATCGAATATGAATGAAAGAGAGATTCATACGGTGGAGAAAGCGGGTCTTCGTCGAGCGTGAGATGAGGAAGCGGAATGAGTGGGGCGCCATCGAATCGACGGAAGGGATTGGGCTGATTTGCCCAATCCAAGTATCCTAGGGATCGGGCGTATCGGTTGAACTCGTGCTTGGTTTGCTCATGATACTGTTTGATGTGGTCAAGGGCTGCTTTCGATTCCTGCTTGGACATGTAGGTTTTCATGGGGACAAGTGTAACACCGTGAGAGGTGAGTGGATCAATACGGTATGCCTCACCTGGATGAGTCGGCTTTCTCACCGCCTTTGTTTACAGCTGACGGGTTGTTACACGTCGAGGTTATCAGCCAGCCCGGCGTTAGCCATGAGAAATTCGTACCGGGCTTCGGTGCGTTTGCCCATTAGATCCTGAAAGGTCCGGTCGGTGTGCAGTTCATCTACAAGTTCGACTTTGAGTAAACGACGAGTGGCGGGGTGTAAGGTGGTGACTTTGAGCTGTTGAGGAAACATTTCTCCCAAGCCTTTAAAACGGCTAATGGTGGGATGGGCATTGCTGCGGGCCCCGGCCACGATGCGCTCCTTATCCTCGTCGGTGCCGGCCCAGTGGATTTCTTTCCCGATTTCAATTCGGTAGAGAGGTGGTTGGGCAATGTAGACATGGCCTTGCCGGATGAGATCAGGCATGTGCCGGAAGAAAAATGTCAGCAGCAGCGTGCTGATGTGATAGCCGTCAATATCGGCGTCCATCAACAAAATGATTTTATGATACCGGAGTTTCTTGAGATCGAAGTCTTTTCCGACTCCACAACCCAAGACTTTCACGACATCGGCCAGCTCTTTGTTTTCCACCACCTTGGCCAGGGTGAGTTCTTCGGTGTTCAGCACTTTTCCCCGAATGGGAAGAATGGCCTGATTTTTTAAGTCCCGGCCTTGTTTCGCCGTCCCGCCTGCCGAATCGCCTTCGACGATAAACAGTTCGCTGATGGTTGGATCCGTGCTCTGGCAGTCGGCAAGTTTCCCCGGCAGATTGAGGCGATGGCTGATGGCTGACTTCCGCATCACGGCTTTGGAGGCTTCACGCGAGGCTTCGCGGGCTCGGGCGGCCAGAATCATCCTACCCACGAGGGTTTCGGCAATACTTTGATTTTCGTTGAGATAGGTTTCCAGGGCCGGCCGGACCAGACTATCCACTTGCGCCTGCACTTCAGGATTATTGAGCCGCTCCTTCGTTTGACCCTGAAACTGCGGGTGGAGGACAAGCACGCTCAGCACGGCCGCCATGCCTTCGCGAATGTCTTCGGCTTGGAGGGAAAGGCCCTTGGGCGTGAGATTATGAGTGTCGATGTAGTTGCGAGCAGCCTTCACGATGCCGCCACGTAATCCCATTTCATGCGTGCCACCATTGGGGGTTGCCACGCCATTGACGTAACTTTTGACAAATTCGGCGGGTTCATCGGTCCATTGCAAGGCCACTTCCATACTCAGACTCTGCGGCGCTCCTTGGAGGCCTGGCGCGCCATTTTTAAATTGGCGTTCCAGGTAAAAAACGAAATCGACCGTCATCTTTCGACCGCGATCCGCCACTAATTTGCGCAAGTATTCCTGGATGCCCTGTTCGTGATGAAACAGGTGGGTTTCTCCGGTGGTGCCATCTTTGAAGGTCAGCTTGAGTCCCTTGTGCAGATAGGCCTTAGCATCCAGCGTGTCCTGTAACACCGCGGGATCGAATTGAATGGTTTTGCCGAATATTTTGGGATCGGGACGAAAATAGACCGAGGTCCCCGTTCCTCGTGCATTGCCCAAGGCTTTGACGGGGCCTTGGGGTACTCCGGCCTGATAAGTCTGTTCCCATTCCTTGCCGTCACGTCTCACCTGAACTTCCAGGTGACGGGACAGGGCATTCACGACCGAGGCGCCGACGCCATGCAATCCGCCGGAATGGATGTAACTTCCCGTATCAAACTTTCCTCCGGCATGTAAGGTCGTCATAATAATTTCTAATGCCGACTTTTTGTGTGTGGGATGTTTATCCACCGGAATGCCACGACCGTTGTCCGTGATGCGGAGACCTTCACGGGATTTATCCAGTTCCACGATGATGTGGCTGGCGTAGCCATTAATGACTTCATCGATCGCGTTATCCAGAATTTCCCAGACTAAGTGGTGCAGGCCCGTCTTATCGGTCCCTCCGATATACATCGCGGGGCGGCGTCGGACGGGCTCAATACCCTCCAGCACCACGATGTCACTGGCATCATATGTTTTACCCATGAGTGGATCCTTGTGAGTGAATGGGAATCAAAAAGGGGAGTGTTGAAAAATGCCGCCAGCGGCGTTCTCGCCCCTTTGCCGGGCTCACGTACTCCTCCGTACGCTCCGCCCATCCAAGCGGCTGCGGCCTTGCTGGACGCGCCTTTTTGAACACTCCCTCATAATCTTCAGATGAGTCTCGGTCATTCATATGTTTATGGAATGCTCAAATAGTTGAAATATTCAACAGCCACAAAAGGTCAACAAGTTTATTGTATCGTGCGCCAGGAAGCTAAGGGGCAACTTCGGATTGGAAGATCGGAACGGTCAATTCAGCTGGAACCATGCCGGTCAGGCGACCCCGCCTAAACAACGGATGCCCTTTTCCTCCACGTCCGACCACCTGGTACTTGCGAAGGGAGACGGAAAGGGTTCCACCGTCTTCTTTGACAAGCACGAGTTCCTCTTCCTTTGAGGACAATAAGCAAAATCCTACCACTGTATCGTTCTGGTCTAGTTTTAGGACGATGACTCCACGGCCGGGTCCGGCCAATTGCGCGACCTCCTCGGCCTGACAGAGCAAGGCCCGCCCTTGAGCCGAAACGACGGCTACGACGGTTTTTTTTAGAGGAGCAGTCACCTGGCTGACTCCGACGACTTCTTCCCCTTCCTTAAGCTTACAAAACTTTCGGCCCAGCCGAGTCGACGGCTCCTGGAAGGCGTCGAGCTCAAATCGGACCCCCATCCCGCTTGAGGTCATGGCGACGGCTTCTCCGTATAGACCAGATGGCGTGCTGTCGAAGAGTGGCAGGGCGCGACCTTTTGTCGGTGAAAGGGAGGCCTGTCCCGTTGTCCGCATACGCGGATCGAAGCTCAACCCCTCAATAATCCGTTCGCCATCTTTGAACTTGAAGAGCTTTTGCGCCGGATCTCCAAAACCACTTCGGGCCGGTGGGATATCGCCGATGCGAATAGAGTAGGCGCTGCCATAATTGGAAAAGAACACCACCGATTCAAGGGTGCTCCCGCCTAAAATCGTCATGACCCGATCGCCTTCCCGAACCCGTGCTTTGGAAAGATCTTTAATAAGGCCGACCCGCCGGATCCATCCATCTGTGGAAACGGTGATTACCGCATCTTCCTTAACCCGGAAAGCCTCCGGATCGAACTCGACTTCCTCGGTTTGTCGCCGGCCGATTTTGGTCCGGCGTTTGTCCCCAAAAGCCGTGGCGACCTCCTTCAGTTCTTTTGTTACCACATCCCATAATTTGGTATTGGAAGCCAGAAGTGTTTTGAGATCCTTGGCCTGGCGCAGCTTGTCGGCCAGCTCATCCAGCATTTTTTTGATTTCGGTTCGGGATAATTTATAGATGGGCGTTTCCAAAATCGCGTCGGTTTGAATGGGTTCCAGTCCGAATCGTTGTTGGATTTTTTCGGCGGAATCGGCTTTGCCCTCACTTTGCCGGATGATCTTGAGCACCTGATCCAAGGCGTCGAAGATGAGTTTAAATCCATTCAGGATATGGATTCGTTTTTCCAGGACTTGCAAATCATAGCTGAATCTTCGTTTGACGGTGACAAAGCGAAAGTCGATGAACTGTTCCAGCATCTGCTTGAGATTCAGGCAGTCAGGACGGGCCACGGTCGATCCTGGTACTGGAACCAGGCACGTCAAATTAACGGAAAAGTTATTCTGCAGCGGCGTATTTTTGAAGAGATAGGCCATGGCCAGATGGGGATCGGCATCTTTTTGTGTCTCAAGCGCGATTTGTACTTCTGTCGTGGATTCATCCCGGACATCCACCAATTGCGGAACCTTTTTGGTGATAATTAATTCGCCGATCCGTTCCACAATCGTGGATTTATCGACGGCAAAGGGAATGGATGTAATGAGAATGGCCGATTTTCCCTGATCCAATGCTTTGACTTCATATTCTCCGCGAAGCCGGATCGATCCTTGTCCGGTCTCATACATTTCCCGGATTTCAGTTTTGTTGTTCAGGATTTCCCCGCCGGTCGGGAAGTCCGGGCCTTTGAGGTATTTCATGAGATCGGAAATCGAGGCATCCCGGTTCGCAATCAAGGCAATCGCGGCCTCGATCACCTCTCCTAAATTATGGGGAGGGATATTAGTGGCCATGCCCACGGCAATTCCTGTTGATCCATTCACCAGCAGATTGGGAAAGCGGGCGGGGAGTACCAGCGGTTCTTCCGCTTTGCCATCGTAATTGGGTTGGAAGTCGACCGTGTTTTTATTCAGTTCGTTCAACAGTTCGAGGGCGAGAGGTGTCAGACGGGCTTCGGTATAGCGATAGGCGGCGGGACGGTCTCCGTCCTGGCTGCCAAAATTTCCATGGCCATCCACCAGGGTGTTGCGCAAGGACCAGGGCTGGGCCATTCGAGCCATCGCGTCATAGACCGCCGCGTCTCCATGTGGATGCCATTCACCGATGACCGACCCCACGACTTTGGCGCTCTTGATGGGTGGCCGGTCAGGCACAAGGCGATGGTTGTGAAGCATGGAAAACAAAATGCGTCGCTGCACCGGTTTCAATCCATCCCGGATATCCGGAAGGGCCCGAGAGGTAATGACCGAGAGCGCATAATTGAGATAGCGTTGCCGCGTTGTCTCATCCAACGGAACCGGGATGATTTCGGAAGGGTTGTTGTTGGAATTATCGGTGCCAGACCGGGTTCGTTTGGCCATACGTTCGTATCCTTTGATGACTCAGAGGGTCTTGAAATTCATGTGGGATTCAGGATCTCGGAGGGTGAAGCCGCCTTATCACATTACTGGACTGGTGGGCGTGTGGGGCCTAAATGTTTTGTGGGCGGTTCCGGTTCTTCGTCCGTTGATTTGACCAGAGAGGGCAATCCTAACTGGTCTTTGATGCGGGTTTTCACCCAAAACGGATCCCACCATTCCGTGGGATTCACCTGTTCGCCATGCAAAATCAAACTAAAATGCAGGTGATCTCCGGCTGCGAGACCGGTGGTGCCTGATTTGCCAATGGGTTGCCCCAGGGTGACAGAGTCACCGGGTTTGCCTTCAATCGAGGAGAGATGCGCATACAAGGAAAGTAACCCATATCCATGATCCAGAATAATCGTGTTCCCATAAATCCCCAGATATCCAGCAAATATCACAATTCCGTTATTCGCGGCTTCGACGGGATAATGCTGGGTGACGGCGAGGTCAAATCCTAAATGATCTTGGGTATCGATGACCTGTCCGTTATAGGTATATTTGCGGTGATCGGCGAAGGAGGCTTCGACCTGTGAGCCCGACAATTGGCGAAATGCCCCTTTCCAGAGAAATTCATGGCGGCTGCTCTTGGCCAGTTTGGTAATGGTCGCGTTATTCATCTTGCGTAACGTGTCATTGACCAGAAGGAAATCCTTCAGTGGATCGTCCAGACTCTGTAATTCAGGAGTCTGTGCCAGAATGGTCGGGACCGTTTTACGAATAAATGAGTCGGAAATCGTGATGGAGCGGGTACGCCAGGCTTGAGGTTTGACCTTGAAGTTCACATCCATGAGAGCGGAGTTGCCATACCCGTCGTCTGCAATCACTTGAATCGGGGTCGAGGACGGCAAATTATAAGGAAAGGCAATGAAGGCAAACATGCCGGCTTTGTCTGGTGCAGGATATCCCGGGAAGAAGGCCTTTCCAATCTTTACCCCGTGAATAGACACTTCCGGGATCACTCGATACCTGACGATGCCTGCTCCACCTTGCACGATGGTCGTGGGGGGTGACAGGAGTTCCAATCTGGGTGGTGTAAATTGTGGGGTAAATTCCTTCTCTAACCGTTGTCCGTTACCTTCAAACCAGTTTCGCCAGGAATAATCCCGGGCGGTCACAATGAGTTGAGCCTGCCCTTGTCGTCGAGGCAGGTCCGAGTTGGCATAGGGAATAACGTTCAGCGTGAATTCATGGTCCTGTCCTCCGGATGCAGAAAACCACCCATCAGAATGAAAGGTTTGGTCGGCCAGGCTGAATGTTTCCAAGTTGTGAATAATGCGGACTGAGATGTCCCGAAGACCCGTTCCATTATCCTGAATACGAAGAACCAGTGGCGTGGTTGGGCCGACCAGCTCGAACGGTTGCTCGAGTGAGATTTCAGGGGGGGTGGAATCTCCCCATCGTGCGTTCCCAATTAATCCCAGGTAAATGGCGATAAGAGCCAAGACGATGATAAACAGCAAGACTTTTTTAGACACGATCGAGGTAACTCTTCCTCCAGAGGATTATGCGAGCAGGACAAAAAATGTTCCTCTTCTTATACCATACCCAGCCTTCAGAGCAAGTGTGTGACGCGTCTGAAGAGACGGTGAAGCGCGCGCGCCAGAATCACACCCGTAGAAATCGGTTCTCTGTACTCTTGACATGGACAGGATGATCGCCTAGCCTGTGCCGGGCCACAGCCAGGCCTCATGTCTCATATCCTTCCTCTCGGGCCATGTATTCCGTCCAGATGGAGATGTGGGAATTTCCGCTCCCTGAATGGTTGATCAGGAGCTTGGTTTCATGGAAGAAGCCGGTGCCTTCTTGGTGACAAACACATTCCCGAACATTTTCTCAATATTCCTTTATTTTGACAAATGGTGTTCCGATATATGTCGGTAGTGCCGAACAGGCTACAGCCTGATCGGCATTTTCTGAATCAACCGTCTTTCCACATGGGGGGCTCATGCCAGGGTTGAGTGATATTCTAGGGTGGTTTTCGAGTGATTTGGCCATCGATTTAGGAACGGCGACGACACTGGTCTATGTTCGTGGTAAAGGCATCGTCCTGAGTGAACCCTCGGTGGTGGCCATCGAAAAACAATCGAATACGGTATTGGCGGTGGGTGTCGAAGCCAAACGCATGGTGGGAAGGACGCCGGGTAATATTGTGGCAATCCGGCCGATTAAAGAAGGGGTCATTGCCGATTTCGCCATGACCGAGCGCATGTTGCATTACTTTATTACCAAAGCGCATAACCGACGGGCGTTCGTACGGCCTCGCTGTATTATTGGTGTGCCATCCCGTATCACCGAAGTTGAGCAACGGGCCGTCCGTGAATCGGCCACTCAAGCCGGCGCCCGGGAAGTCTATCTCATTGAAGAGCCGGTTGCGGCAGCGATTGGTGCGGGGTTACCGATCACGGAACCTTCTGGGAACATGGTGGTCGACATTGGAGGAGGCACGACCGATATTGCTGTCATTTCCCTTGGGGGCATTGTCTGTAGCGAGTCCGTTAAAGTGGCGGGTGATTCCATGGATGATGCCATCATGAGCTATATCAAGCGCCGGTATAACCTCCTGATCGGTGATCACATGGCGGAGAAGGTAAAAATCGAAGTGGGATCTGCCTATCCGTTAGAACAAGCCAAAACGATGATGGTCAAAGGGCGGGATATGATTTCGGGGATTCCCCGGACGGTGGTGGTGAATGATTCTGAGATTCGGGAAGCGTTGGAAGATCCCATACATGCCATCGTGAATGCCTTACGAAACGCGTTGGAGAATACGCCGCCGGAGTTGGCCGGAGATATTATCGATAAGGGAGTGGTGATTACAGGCGGAGGATCGTTGTTGCCGGGCATCGCCACACGGTTTCAGGAAGAAACCAATCTGCCCATCATTACGGTGGAAGATCCCTTGACGTCCGTCGTGTATGGCGTTGGAAAAGCTCTTGATGAAGTCGATTTATTTCAAAAGATTCAAAAATTTTAACGGTTGCCTAGGGCAATACAACCGGGATGGTGGGTGCAATCTGAAAAATCTTGCCTTGATGACCGATCACGTAAAGTTCTCCTCCACGATCTTCCCCAAAAGACGAAATTTGTAATTCCGTATCCAGCAGTTGGGTGGTCTGCCCGTCGCGATAGCCCCAGATTTCACCCGTACAATAATCCCCGAACACATAGACCCCTTCTAAAGAAGGCACGCGTTTCCCACGATAGACATAGCCCCCGGTCACCGAACAACGTCCTTGTTCGTGCCGGTATTCTGTGACCGGCGGGACCACATGCTGGGCCGATTCGCAGTTATTGGAGGGATTGAAACAGTGGGTCCCCTCCAAGAGTCGCCATCCATAGTTTTTCCCTTTTGCAATCACATCTATTTCTTCCCAAAGGTTCTGTCCGACATCCCCGGTCCATAAATCCCCGGTCTGGCGGTCAAAGGAAAACCGCCAGGGATTTCGAAGGCCAAGCGCAAAGATTTCAGGTTGGCCTGGTTGTCCGACAAAGGGATTGTCGGCAGGGATGCGGTAGGGAGGCGGTCCATCCACATCGATCCGAAGGATTTTTCCTAGCAATGACTTTCGATCTTGCGCTCGATTCTCTGGATCACCACCTGCTCCGCCGTCTCCCATCCCAATGTACAACAATGCGTCGGGGCCAAAGGCGATCATGCCTCCGTTATGGTTGCTATAGGGTTGTGGAATGACGAGTCGGATGGTTTCCTGGGAGTCCGCTCGGGCGGGGTCGGATGACACGTGATATTCGGCAATCACCGTGGCCCCGTCCCGTCTCCTGGTGTAGTTGACAAAGAACCGGCCATTTGTCGAGTACTGAGGGTGGAATGCCAGACCCAGAAGTCCTCGTTCCCCTCCTGTGGACAGTTTTTCAGCGATATCCAGGAAAAGAGATGGATTCCCTTGGCCTGGGGTCAGGATGACAATGCGGCCATCCTGTTCTACCACGAACAAGCGATTGGTCTGATCCGGACTGCCGGTGAGAAAGACCGGCTTGGAAAAGTCGTGTTCCCCCACGGGTTGCAATCCAATGGGGCCATTGGCAGGAGCAGGTTTTCCAGAAAGGCTCCAACCCGACGTTGACCAAAGCACTACCCCCATCCATATGACGATCCCCATCATCAGGGGGCCTAGGTGCCTAGGAAGAGGTCCAGGAAGATGGAATGGCTGATTTCGGGAAAGGATGGAGCGGAATGGGGATTGCCCGGGAAATCCATGCCTTGTTATAACCTGAGAAGCCATAAAGGTAACGTGAAGGAGAGTAAGATGATTCTAAAGTATGAGTCCGATATCTTAGATGATGAAAATGCCCGAGGAAATTTTTATCATGTCTGTCAGGGAAAGGTCCAGGACACGCCGGTAGGTATTCCTCCTGAGGATGAGCCTTATGAATGTCCCACGTGTGGCATTGATCTTGAGCAAGAAGATTTTCTATTGGCGCAACAACGGGGCTGGTCATAATTGTTAGTGGAAGCCACCCTCATCTTATCCTTGGGAGGACGCGATGGAGTTACCACGTAGCCACGAGAGAAAAACCGTATCGGTCATGCGCGGCCGCATGATGCTGTGTTCTGCGTGTTATGACAGCATTCATGAAGAAAAGTTGGTGGATGAGAAAAACTATGTGGCGGATCATGAAACCTTTTTTGATATTATTTGTCCAGGCTGCGAAGATTTGAATCGTCCCCTCATCGACGATATGCTGGGCAGTTCGGAATAGCCCAAGTTTTCTCTTGACCGGGCATGGTGAACCGGTTCTTTTCCCCCACGCGACCGAAACTTCTATCCGGCATCCTGACTTTCGCGGGCTCGCCTATCCTCCCTATCCAACCTATAGGTCGGCATTTGCCTGGAGGGCTGTGGATTGTCTGTTAGGAGGTTGGGTAAAAGTCGGAGTTTATCGGGCAGGGATTTTTCACAGGTATGAAGTAGGTCAACCTCACCTATGATCGGGAAGGCATCACGATTCCGTTTTGGTGAGATCATGTGCACATCTTTTCAGGAGACAAAGACTGCATAATCCACTGAGCTCCTTTTGCCGCCACCGCAAAATGACGGGGCCGACCCTTCTCATCCGATTCTTCAATACGTTCATTTTTTCAACACCTTCCATATCCTCAACGTCCTGTCGGTGTTCGTTTCCTTAACTACTGTACTGATGGGACCGATA
>JBGSSO010000016.1:0-4507 GCA_041737015.1 Nitrospirales bacterium | reverse complement strand
AGGATCTCCGTTATACAAGAAGGCCTCGATGAAGTTCCCTAAATCGTAAGCCTTACATATCTCGGGATTCCCTGCACATGAGAGAGGAGCGTTGAGGATGCCAGCAATCCAGCGGATCATGGTGGGCCCATGGAAACTGTTAAAGTCCCTGTTTGACACCCAAGAGGCGACAGCACTGGCTTCCAAAAAAAACGGTCGCGAAATAGATCTGGCACGCACGGTCCCATTTCTGGCCCTGCATCTTGCCGTCCTCGCAGTTTTTTGGGTGGGCTGGAGCCCTATAGCAGTCGGCGTTGCCGTGTCCTTGTATATTGTACGAATGTTCGCTATTACGGGTATTTATCACCGATATTTCTCACACCGAACCTTTCGCACCTCACGAGGGATGCAGTTCCTATTTGCCTGTCTTGGGGCCAGTGCGGCCCAACGGGGTCCCTTGTGGTGGGCCGCCAATCATCGCCACCATCATGCCTATTCTGACAAGCCTGAAGATGTGCACTCTCCCGTCCTCCGCGGACTGTGGTGGAGCCATGTCGGCTGGTTTTTAACTCATGACCAGCTTGCGACGAAAATGAATCGTATCAAAGATTTTGCGCGATTCCCGGAATTACGATTTTTGAATCGTTTCGACACCCTTGTGCCAATCGGGTTGGCAGTTATCCTGTTTCTTTTGGGGAAATGGCTCGGGAGTTCCTATCCCAGCTTGGGAACGAGTGGATGGCAAATGCTGGTGTGGGGCTTCGTGATTTCGACTGTTGTCCTGTGGCATGGCACCTTCACCATCAACTCGCTCTCTCATGTTTTCGGCACCCGGCGTTTTGCTACGTCCGACCATAGCCGGAACAACTTCCTCCTGGCCATCATCACCTTAGGTGAAGGGTGGCACAACAATCATCATAAATATTGCAGTTCCACCCGTCAGGGATTTGTATGGTGGGAAATCGATGTGACGTATTACCTGCTGCGAGGCCTGCAATTCTTCGGAGTCATCTGGGATATTCGTCCAGTGCCAGCGTGGGTCCTGAATCAATCAGACCTTGAACAAATTGGCCAGGACGCTGAGTCCGAAAAGATGGCGATGTAGATACACCATTAGCCAAATGGATGAACTTTTAAGGCCTCCGGCCATTCACCCATGCCATTTTTAATTTACGCTCACAGGCCCTCCCTTTCTCACCCTCCCACATCTCACAAGCCTAGAACTCGTCATTTTCATGAGAGATGCACCCACTTGGAAGGGTGATGTATGATAAGGCTGTTGGCTCCTGATGCCTTGTGAGGTACGAACATGTTTCGCGCTTGTGTCTCCCTCATGACGATAGTCCTCGGAACCGCTCTTACCCTTCTACTTGGATATCAAACAGCCTGGCCCTTCTCCATAATTGAGCCAAAAGAGTTCACTGTTCACCAGTCAGGTGCTCATATCTCGGTCGCCTTGGATTTAGAGGGTCTTCCAGGAGTCACCAAGGTGAACTACTATTGGTATGGGGAATTTGACGATATGCTGCGAGAATTGGTCGAGGAAAAATTAGCCCTTGTCGCCACGGCAAAAGACAATCCTTCCTTTGGCGGAAAGATCCTGATCCCCAAAGAAACGATGGGCACCTATCGCCTTCTCGCTGTCGCCGAACAGGGTGGAAGACAATCCCAACATGAATCCTTAGCCATCTTCGATGAAATCCTGATTCAGATCGAGCCAAACGCTGAACTCCTGGAAATAGACTTTCAAACGGACAAGCCCCTGAGATTGGGACGAGCCAGCGGAACTCGTGTGTATGATCAAGTGGACTTTCTCGGAAAAACCTTTGAATTACCAGTGATTGGGCGATTCTCAGACGGAATCACCCGTTCCCTTCGGGTCCAAAGCACAGGTACCACCTACCAGTCCGCCAACGACAAGATTATTTATGCCAACCCAAATGGGGTCCTCCGCCTGGTGGGGAATGGGGAAACCGTGCTCAACGTAAAAAACCGTAATCAGGAGGCCACCCTCGACATTCTGGTTGAGGTCAATGATGAACCGAATCACCCACCGGTTTCGGATCCCGGCAAAACGCAAACGGTCTTTTCTGGAACACGGGTCACCCTGAATGGCTTAACGAGCTATGATCCCGACGGCGGCTCCCTCCAGTACCACTGGGAACAAGTACGAGGCAGTAAAGTCCCGTTGCTTGACCCGTATTCCGCACAAGCTAAATTTTTGGCCCCGTTTGTCGTCGAAGAACGGCTCTTCCGTTTCACGCTCAGAGTGACGGACATTCAAGGTGCCGACAGCCTACCTGCCTTTGTCGACGTCATCATTACGCCCTAGCAAGAGGCACTTCATAGAACGTACAGCGCGAGACAAAAGCCACAAGAAGCCAGACACAGTCGCCCCTTTTCCTTGATCCTCCGACTCCCGAATCCGCCATAAGCCTCATGGGGAAAGCATCCCTGTTCCCTGTTTTTTCACTATGTTCTTGTCATTCACCATCAAGTGTTATAGAACATCATCACCTGCATGGAACATAAGGATGGGAACCGGCATCCAAGAATAAGATGACGGAAATTGAAACAATCCCGTTTCTCAGCTAACGGAGATTTCGATCAGGACGGAGGACCGTCGTGAATGTGCTACCATTAGACTCCTGCTGTCAATTTATCCCTGTTGTCAGAACTCGCTAATCCTGGCATTGGCAATTACCTATTCTCAGCCTGTACGGACCTGGAATTCTCCAACATCCGCCTAAGAGGAGCCGTGAACAACAATGAACATGAACAAGAAACTAAAAGCCGTACCAATTTTGAAGAAGCCCCAAACATTGACGGAGGAAGATTTCATCGGACTCACATCCAAGCAGGGGTTGCTCCAACTCCTCAAGTCAAAAAACATTAACACCAAAAGTGCCCTACGCACTCTGCGCAACGAAGCCGAATTACGACAGCTGCAAATTGAATTGGTGAAGTTACAGAGAGATGTCCAGATCACTGGGAGACGGGTCGCCATTATTTTTGAAGGTCGTGATGCTGCTGGAAAAGGAGGGGGGATACGACGATTTACCGAACACCTGAATCCACGCTCAATGAGGGTGGTGGCCTTGCCCAAACCCACTGAGGTAGAAAAAGGTCAATGGTATTTCCAACGATACGTCAAGCATCTTCCCAATCCAGGGGAAATCGCCTTTTTTGATCGAAGTCGGTACAACCGGGCGGTTGTGGAGCCCGTGATGAATTTTTGCACAAAGGTGCAGTACCAGACTTTCATGCAACAGGTTCCCGAGTTTGAACATATGCTCTATGAAGACAATATCGAAATCATTAAGTTTTGGTTCTCCATTTCCAAGGACGAACAAGAAAGTCGCTTTAAAAGCCGAGTCAATAATCCCTTAAAACAGTGGAAAATCAGCCCGGTCGATGACAAAGCCCAAGAGAATTGGGATCTTTATACCATGTACAAGGAAGAAATGTTCAGTAAAACCCATACCTCGTACTCGCCTTGGATCATCGTCAAAGCAAACAACAAAACGAAAGCCAGGCTGGAGGCGGTTCGCCATGTGTTGAATACCCTTCCCTATAAAGGAAAAGGCGAATCGAAAGTGAACCTCCATCCTGATCCCGCAATTGTTTTACGATTTCATCGCAGGAGCAAGGTGGTCGACTAATCGAAATGAAGAGTGCAGAAAAATTTTTCTCTTTTGAGAGCCAAAAGTATGGGTCCTATGCCTCACACTTCCACAAGATTATGTGGATGGCATAGCAAATACCCTATGTGGCGAGATTCGACTCACAAAGGAAAGAGAATAGAAGACTGCCATTCGGATGGATGGGAGGGAGATTGCCGATGCCCATATTCAAAACAAGATGGTGGGAGGGCGGCATGGTTGTGTTACCCCTGATGGCACTCACCATGGCGAGTGCTTGCCTGGGAAAGTTTGAAACGAAACCCACATTGACCGAATCGTGTCACATTGATTGGCAACAGCAAGCGGGCCTCGCGGAAGCGGCTCTTCCTGATTTACCTGTGAGCCATGGGCTCCCGGTCTTGGTATTTAATATTCATGACCGCCTTCTTTCCGATTCGTTCTTCTCGAGTGAGGCCCATACTGAAGAAGAGGTCGCATGCATTGGGGATCTCGCCTCCAAGTTCGATCTTGTGCTGTTTCAAGAAGCCTTTGTACGTCCAGCACCACTCGCCCGATACGCCGGACATGCCTGGGCAAATCACCCATTATTCACCAAAGGCGGTGGTGGTGACTGGTGGCCACTTCGGACCATGTGCGACATATGCTTGAGTCCCGGACTCCTGATGCTGGCCCGGGAACAACCTGAGTCTGTCCATTCGGAACCCTATGGGGCCTTTTCAGGCTGGAATACTGACCTGAATAAGGCCGATGATTTCTTTTCGAAAGGCTTTCAGCTCATTCAATTCCCAACATTTTGGGTACTGAATAGTCATATGGATGCGGGTCGTGGGGAGGCCAGCATTGAGGCCAGAACCCTCCAGTTTAGACAGATTACAGCAAGCATC
>JBGSSO010000403.1:0-3728 GCA_041737015.1 Nitrospirales bacterium | reverse complement strand
ATCCGAAGCCACGAGTTCATCAAAGGTATCCGGTTGAGGCGGGTACATGATTGTGGGCTGGGAAAGAGAGTCAGGTGGTTCGGGAGATAGGAAGGCAGCCATGGAATCCATCAGCGGAGTGTTGAAAAAGGCCGCCAGCGGCGTTCTCGCCGCTTGGCCGTGCTCACGTACCCCACCGTACGCTCCGCTCGCCCAAACGGCTGCGGCCTTGCTGGACGAGACTTTTTGAACACTCCCTTATTTTTCTCATGCGGGTTTCTGCCAATCATATGCTGCTGAAAAGGCAAATATTAGAAATATTCAACAGTCCCATCAGGGTGTTTCTCGTTGAGGGATGATCAAAATTACCTTACCGTAGCCTGGATACACTGTCCACTGTGTGGGATTACGCCGGCCATCGGAGGTCGAGCGTGCAAGGAAATTCCGGGCGAGAAGTATCTGGTGGTTCGGCATAGGGTCCGGCGGTATGACCAAAGGAATGAAATCTGGCCAAACGACGGCTTTCGGCTTCATAGGCGTTAACGGGGAAATGTTCAAAATTCCGTCCGCCCGGATGAGCCACATGGTAGGTGCACCCGGCAACCGCCCGCCCGGCCCATTGGTCGTAAATATCGAAAGTCAGCGGTGCGTCAACCCCGATCTTTGGATGCAAACAGTTTGGAGGCTGCCAGGCCCGGTATCGCACGCCGCCGACCGTCTCTCCTTGCCGTCCAGTTGGTATCATGGGCACGCGTTTGCCATTGCAGGCGATGATATAACGGTTTTCGGTTGAGCCCGACAGTTTGATCTGTAGACGCTCGACCGAGGAATCCACATATCGCACAGTGCCTCCAGGGGCTCCTTGTTCTCCCATCACATGCCATGGTTCCAGAGCCTGTCGAACTTCCATGACCAGACTGCCATAGTTGATCGAACCAAAGAGCGGAAAACGAAACTCCAAGTGAGGCGCGAACCAATCTTTTTGCAGTTCGTACCCGGCGCGGTTCATCTCCTGGATCACCTCCTGGAGATCCTGAGCGAGGAAGTGGGGGAGCATAAAGCGATCATGAAGTTGGGTGCCCCATCGAACAAGGTTTCCCTGGTCCGGAGACTTCCAAAAACGGGCAACGAGCGCCAGCAGCAGAACCTGTTGAGCCAGACTCATGCGTTCATGGGGCGGCATCTCGAAGGCCCGGAATTCCACCAACCCGAGCCGACCCGTTGGGCCATCAGGGGAATAGAGTTTGTCGATACAAATTTCCGTGCGATGGGTATTCCCGGTGACATCAATGAGCAAATTTCGAAAGATCCGATCGACCAACCATGGAGGTGGGGGCTTCCCCACGTTGGGAGCGGGGACCTGGGCAAATCCCAGTTCCAGTTCATACAAGGAATCATGCCGGGCCTCATCGATGCGGGGAGCCTGACTGGTTGGGCCGATGAAGAGGCCCGAAAAGACATAGGAGAGGGAAGGGTGACGTTGCCAGTAGGCGATCAGGCTGCGTAAGAGGTCGGGTCGACGCAGAAAGGGACTGTCGGCGGGAGTCGCGCCTCCCATCACCACATGGTTGCCTCCTCCGGTTCCCGTGTGTCGTCCATCCAACATGAACTTTTCCGTGCCTAATCGACAGAGCCTCGCTTCTTCATAAATGGCCGTGGTAATCGCGACCATGTCCGCCCAATTTTTGGCGGGGTGGATATTCACCTCGAGTACTCCAGGATCGGGAGTGATCTTCAAGACGTTGATGCGAGGGTCATACGGGGGTGTGTAGCCTTCCAAGTGAATAGGCTGGTTCAATTCCGCTGCGGTGTCCTTAATGACGGTGACCAGATCCAGGTAATCTTCAGCCGATTCCAGAGGCGGCATGAACACGCAGAGATGCCCGTTGCGAGGTTCAACCGTGAGAGACGCGCGGACAACACCTCCTGCGCCGATACCGCTCTTCTGTCCCATGATCACTTGAGCCGGTTCATGTTTTCCGTCTTCTCCCTGTTGTTTTTGAAGCCGTTGTTCCTGAAGGGAGGATTCCTGAATTGGATCAGGTAAGGGCCCTCGTATATCGAATGGGTCCGTCGGAATAATGTAGGGATAGTCTTTGGGATCAAGGACCGGCAATGAGGGCAAGGGCAATCGAAAACCGATCGGCGAGTCACCAGGGACCAAAAACAGGTGCTGACTACGGGTGGTCCACGTGGCGGTGACCCATCGCCGTTGTCCGTCCTTTGCGTTCCAGCGTTGCAAGGGAAGGACATAGCCTGCCGGTTTGCCTAGACCACGTTCATACACCTTGGCGAGCCGGGCACGAGCCATGGGGTCGTCGAGATTATTAGTAGCCGGTTCGAGGTTTTGGGGCAGTTTGCGTTCCTGACCGATGAAATGCCAAGGATCTTCATAGACCGGTTGAATGGTCTTGGTGCCCACTTCTACCCGTTTGGCGATTCCCTGAATTAAGTGATGGGCATCATCAGCGGAGACGTCCGAGGTCTGATTCTCTTCGGCAATGAGCTGGTCCTCTTGCCAGATCGATTTTCCATCCTGCCGCCAATAGAGGCTAAAGGCCCAGCGTGGCAACGGTTCGCCCGGATACCATTTCCCTTGCCCAAAGTGCAGAAGTCCGCCAGGGGCGAAGCGCTCCCGTAAGCGTTTGATGAGATTCGCCGCCAACGGTCGCTTTGTATCACCGACGGCCTCGGTATTCCATTCAGGAGCATCGGGATGATCAAGGGAGATGAAGGTGGGTTCTCCTCCGATCGTGAGCCGTACATCGTGGGCCGCCAATTCCTTATCCAGTCGTTGTCCAAATTGATCGATCGCCTGCCATTGTTCCTCTGTGTATGGCTTGGTTACCCGTGGCGTTTCAACAATACGGGTGACCGACATTTCATGAGAGAACGTCGTTTCACAAATCTCCATCGCTCCACTAATCGGCGCAGCAGTCAGGGGGTGAGGTGTGCAGGCCAGCGGGATGTGTCCTTCTCCAGCCAACAGGCCGGACGTGGCGTCCAATCCCACCCACCCGGCCCCCGGCAGATAGGCCTCCACCCAGGCGTGAAGGTCTGTAAAGTCCCGATCGGTACCAGACGGGCCGTCCAACGATTTCACGTCGGCAACAAGCTGAATCAAATAGCCGGAGACGAATCGACTGGCAATGCCCAGGTGGCGAAGGATTTGCACGAGGAGCCAACCGGTGTCCCGGCACGACCCACGGCCCAATTCCAGCGTTTCATCAGGTGTTTGCACGCCGGGTTCCATGCGGACGACATAGTCGATTTGAGACTTGAGCTGCTGGTTGAGACTCATTAAGAAGGGAACGGTAGGATCCTTGTGTGGCGCGGTGAACTGTCGCAGCCAGTCTTGCAGTCGAGGGCCTGGTGGTTCTTTGGCCAGATACGGCAGCAGGTCTTCTTTGACCAGGGGATCATAGCTGAAGGGAAGTGTCTCGGCGTCCGGCTCCAGAAAAAAGTCAAAGGGGTTATAGACGACCATGTCGGCCACAAGGTCGATTTCCACATGAAATTCCTGAACCTTTTCGGGGTAAATAATCCGTGCCAGATAGTTGCCGTGAGGATCCTGTTGCCAGTTCAGGAAATAACCGGTTGGTTCAATCTTGAGTGCGTAACTCAGAATGGGAGTCCGGCTATGGGGGGCCGGTCGCAACCGGATGACGTGAGGTCCCATCTGAACGAGGCGATCATAGCGATAATGGGTTTGGTGATTGAGTGCGACGTGGAGTGCCATGAAGAATCAA
>JBGSSO010000346.1:0-55017 GCA_041737015.1 Nitrospirales bacterium | reverse complement strand
GACCCTGCTGCCAGCAGTTTGCCCCCGTTGAAATCCAAAACAGCCAATGCTTCCTTTTTCTCCTCCCCCCGAGGTGGGTCACTTTAATCATTGCTTCGAGCCCCCCTCTCGGTTAGAGATTTTGGTAATCATGCTTGAATCGACTGATGCTGCCTCTGGGCCAGTCATTCTTTTGCCAACCAAGAAGAAAAAGTTTTGAAAAATTCGTATAATCATCGATCTGTGCCACGAAATGAATAGGCGGAGCTTTCCCTATGATCGATAGGAGGAAGGGACCTTTTGGTGCTCAGTCTTAAAAAGATTTTGGCCTCATTTTTTTCTCCTCTCTCTCTTTGCATAGAGATGATGGCTTGTGGTCTTCTCTTTTTGTGTTTTTCCCGCAAGCAATACGTTGGGAAAGTTCTGATTACCCTGGGATTCATCCTGCTGGTCATCAGCAGTTATGAAAGTGTCTCGGGGCGTATCATACGTACATTGGAATCACAATATCCTCCCATTGATCTTTCTCAGGTTATGGCTCCTGGGGGTACCGCACATACCCAAGAATCCGTGAAATGGATTGTTGTCCTGGCCAGTGGCATTGCCGGAGATGCGACGTTGCCTTATCAGCTTCGAGTGTCTCATCATTCCCGTGTTCGATTAATGGAGGGCATTCGGCTTCATCGCCTGCTGCCCGGCAGCAAAATCATCCTGACAGGGGGAACGGGGTTTGAGGGGTCCCCTGAAGCGACCACAATGAGTCGAGTCGCCGAGGAATTGGGCGTCAGTCGGGCAGATATGGTTCTGGAAGTTGAATCCCGTGACACCAAGGATCATCCTCTTTATGTTCGGGATATCGTCCATGATGAGCCGTTTATCCTGGTGACAAGTGCTTTCCATATGCCACGAGCGGTCAGATTATTTAAGAAACAAGGTCTATTTCCAATTCCAGCCTCCACAGGACAATGGGTTCCTCCCATGCAGTTTTGGTCTTTAGTGAACTTTTTCCCGAGTTCCTCGGGAGTGCGCCTTGCTGAATTGGCCTATCATGAATATATGGGTTTATTGGAGGCCTGGTTTCAAGGCCAGATTTAAAGGAGCAGGAGTGAAACCCTGAACTTGATCTTTTAAGGTGGATGAAAATTTATTTGAGAGGATTAATGCCACTGGGCTGATTGGGGGGTGAAGGCACGACAGGCCTCATTTCTTAGCTCAGGCTGTCCGATAGAGATCCTAAAGAATGTAATCTAGTAGTTTTGTTCACAATGCTGGCTGGGACTTTTGGGAGATCAGCAAAGTAATGATTTGGCAAAGATGGGGGGGAGGAACCCTCATTATGTGTCTAAGTGTCTTTTTACTGGGGGGGTGTAGTATATGGGAATCGTATTATCATCCGAACCATGGTTCCACTCGTGCCGATCGTATTTGCCATCCCTATGGGGACTGCCTACAAGGGGAATGGGTTTCCACCGATGGAGCAGGTACGGATCCCATTGAAACATATTCAGCTTGTGTTGCGTTGATTTCTGCAGAACGGGGGAATGATTGGAAGAGAGATTCGGTCACCCAGGGATTGGAAATAGGTGAGTGTATGGAACAACAGGGATTTACTCTCAAGCCGTGATAAAACGAAAAAGCTTTACGAAGTCACTTTAAGCACATGATCTCCCTCCACTCATCTGCACACCACTCTCCTTGCTCTTCCACATTGGATCAGGCTGAAGAAATTTGGAATTCAGCCTATGCAAGGTTATCCCTCTTGGCCATTGGTATCGGTCGCAGTTATGCAAATTGTGGCCTGAAGGGTTTCCTCTGGTTTAAGGCTGAAAGGAACTTTTTCTCGAATGGTTCCCCCTCCTCTGGGATTGGTCGCCCTGATCTCTTTATATTTGAGTAATCCTTTTCCTATATCTTGGTAAATGGTAGTCTTGGCAAGATTCGTTAATGCTTGGCCGTTGGCTTTTGTTGTGGGTTCAATATACGAAATGCTGACAACAGGGTTTGATGACGTTACGGTGATTTGCGCAGACGTGAGACAGTTCAAGTCATTTCTTATTCCAGAAGAATAAATCTGCGGTGATATGGGTTCAGACCCTTCTGAGGAAACGACTGAGTTGATTGGCTCTGAGGGTGTATCGGTTTGAGGTGCTTCTTCGGTGGGGGATGGATCCTCTGAGGGAAGGCAAGAGGGACGTAGCCAACATAGTACGGTGTCAAGTCTTTGCTGAGATTGGGGGGATGAACAGGAAAGAAGACTGGAACAAAGAGCTAAGATCATGAGGAATCGGAAATAAGAGCTCACAGGTAATTCTTGTCTGGGCCGGTTTTGCAAAGCTGAATTACGAAAATAATAAAAAATCGCACGATTGATTTTTAAATTTGGCTGCCTACGTATTCTATCCCTCCTGTGGTCTTAACGGAAGGCCGGCCTTAAACTTAAGCGTATCATTGGATTGGATTCACTGGATATGAAATGTGACATAAGAAAGGTAGAAATGAACCGGTGAGAAAAAACCACGGAAACGCTTCTTTATCGAAAGGGGCAAAAACAGTAAATCCCCTCAAAAAAAAAGATTCTCCACGATCGTTAAATAGACCAGAGAAAGTGTTCAAAGAGCTGAGATTATTTGCAACGGATGTGGATGGGGTTCTGACCGATGCCGGCATGTACTATGGGGAATCAGGCGAAGAATTGAAAAAATTTCACACGCGTGATGGTATGGGAATTAAACTCTTACAGGCCCAAGGGTTGATCACCGCTATCATTACCATGGAAAAGACCAAAATTGTCGCTCGCCGTGGAAAAAAACTGGGCATTCCCGAAGTCTTTCAAGGCGCTAAGGATAAGGTGGTAATTCTCCGCCATTTGTCTGAAAAGTACGGGATTCCTTTTTCGCAAATGGCCTACATTGGGGATGATGTGAATGACGTGGAGGCCTTGAAAACTGTGGGATACGCCGCAGCTCCTGCGGATTGTGTAGAGCAAGTCCGTCAGGTTGTGCATTATGTGTGCAAAAAAAATGGAGGTGAGGGAGCTGTTCGGGAAGTTATCGATAGAATTTTGGCTGCGAAAGGCCCTCAGTAGCCTTACAAATATTTAGTGGATTTTTGAATGCCAAATTCCGACAATCTTTCTTATGAGTTTCTACCCTTTAGTCAATTGAGTATGGTCTTCCACCCGGTCCATTGGACCGTTTGAAACGCGGAGGAGAAGGACCGAACATGAACCCTCATGTCTATGGAGTGATTTTAGCCGGGGGGAGTGGTACCCGGTTTTGGCCCTTGAGCCGGGAACGATTTCCCAAGCAATTGTTGAGAATTTTGGGCGAAGGAACCCTCCTACAACAGACGTTTGAGCGTCTATTACAGAAAATTCCCGCGAATCGGATGGCAATTGTCACCAACGCGGTTCAAGCGGAATCCATCAAGCTCCAACTCAATCAGTGGAAAGATGACATCGCGGGAAATGTAATCCTTGAGCCGGAAGGAAGAAATACCGCACCGGCGATCGCTCTCGCGGCCCTACAATTGATACATCAAGATCCTGAAGCAGTGATGGTGGTGGTCCCGGCAGATCATGTCGTGAAGGCCTCAAAGAAATTTATGCGAGCCGTACAATTTGCGAGTGAATTGGCAGTGGGTGGGCATCTTGTGACGTTTGGGATTCAGCCGACTCGTCCTGAAACAGGGTATGGCTATATTCAGCCTTTGAAGCGAAGAAGGGTAGGAGCCAAGGGCCCCTTCATCGGGTATTCGGTGGCCCGCTTTGTTGAAAAGCCGGACCTCACAACTGCCAAACGATATTTTCGATCTGGAAATTATTTCTGGAATAGCGGTATTTTTGTCTGGAAAGCTTCCCAGATATTATCAGAATTGGCCTTTCATCAACCGGCGTTATCCAAATTGTTGACTGGTTTACAAGGCAAGATGGGAAGTGAGGATTTTCCCTCCCACCTTCGGAAGGTGTATGCCAAAGTCGAATCGCTTTCTATTGACAATGCGGTGATGGAACATTCTTCTCGAAGCGTGGTGATACCGATAGACTTTGGTTGGTCGGATGTGGGGAGTTGGAGCAGCTTGGAAGAAGTGGTGCCTTTGGATAAAGATGGAAATGTCCGGAATGGAAATATTATAGATCTGGGAAGCCGCGATTCGGTGCTGTTTGCGGATCGAAGGGTCGTGGCAACCATTGGCCTCAACAATATGGTGGTGGTGGATACGCCTGATGCCACCCTGGTCTGTCCGAAAGATCGTGCGCAAGATGTCAAAGCCATTGTCAATCTGTTGAAGCGACAGGGTGCCCCTGAACATTTAGAGCATCGAACCGTGCATCGTCCTTGGGGTTCCTATACCGTCATGGAAGAGGGGAAAGGATACAAAGTTAAACGGATTGAAGTCGCCCCTGGAAAACGGCTTTCCCTTCAACTCCATCATCAACGCAGTGAGCATTGGGTGGTCATTGCGGGTACAGCCAGGGTAACGCGTGGCGAAGAAGTCTACGACCTGCAGGCGGGAATGAGTACGGGGATAGCCAAGGAAACTCCGCATCGCCTAGAAAATCCCGGGCAGATCTCTTTAGAGATTATTGAAATTCAAAATGGGCCCTACCTTGGAGAAGATGATATCGTTCGACTTCAGGACGATTTTGGTCGATTACGGCCCATTGGGTAGGATTCGGAAGGAAAGAGAGCCGGATGGGAATTTTTCGAGAATATGATATTCGCGGGATTGTTGCACACGATTTAGGTCCTGATGTGGTTGAGCGAATCGGCCGTGCCTATGCGACCCTGGCGAGAGCACGCGGTGTCCAGAATGTCGCGGTGGGCCGGGATGGCCGTTTAACTTCACCAGCACTTCGGAATCATCTTATTGCCGGCCTGACCAGTTCAGGGGTGAATGTCCTTGATCTTGGCCTATGTGCGACCCCCTTACTGTATTTTTCCCTGTTTTCCTGTGATGTTGACGGGGGCATCATGATTACCGGCAGTCACAATGCTGCTGAGTATAACGGGTTTAAGATGTGTATAGGCCGGGAAGCATTGTACGGGGCTGATATTCAAGAATTACAGAAAATTTATGAAAGCGGCGAGTTCGCATCCGGGTCAGGAACGGTTTTAAAGCAAACCATCATTCCTGAATATCTCAAATTTTTACAAGAACATTTTTCATTGCTGAGAGCCCAGGGACTTCGGGTTGTGATTGATTGCGGAAATGGGGCGGCTTCTCTGTTTGCTAAAGAAGCTTTGGAGCAATTGGGATGCGATGTGACCGGATTGTATTGCGATCTGGATGGTCATTTTCCCAACCATCATCCCGACCCCACTGTGCTGGATAACCTCAAAGACCTGATTCAGAAAGTCAAAGAAACTGGAGCCGATGTGGGAATCGGGTACGATGGTGATGCTGACCGAATTGGCGTCATTGATGAACAGGGCCAAATTATGTGGGGTGACCGGTTATTACTCCTTTTTGCTCGGGATGTGCTGGATGATCATCCAGGGTGTTGCATTATTTCAGAGGTGAAAGCCTCTCAGGGGTTGTATGACGATATTCAAAAACAGGGTGGACGGGGAATTATGTGGAAGACTGGGCATTCCATCATTAAAGCCAAAATGAAAGAGGAAAAGGCTTTACTTGCCGGAGAGATGTCGGGTCATCTGTTTTTTGCCGATCGGTACTATGGATATGACGATGCTATTTATGCCTCTTGTCGGCTTATCGAAATTCTTGTGAAGCGGAAAAAGCCGTTGTCGTCCCTGTTGGCCGATATTCCTCAAACCGTGGTGACCCCTGAAATTCGAGTAGATTGTTCGGATGATCAAAAATTTTCATTAGTCGAAATCGTGAAAAACCGTTTGAAGCACGTGACCAAAACACAAAATCCGGAGACATCGGCTTTGCACATTCGTGACATTATCACCATTGATGGCAGTCGTGTCCGTTTTGACGAAGGGTGGGGCCTGATTCGAGCCTCGAACACTCAACCAGCATTGGTCCTTCGCTTTGAAGCCTCTTCCCATGCTCATCTCACTCAAATTCAGGCCTATCTGGAAGGACAACTTTCTGAAGCCACTGTAGGCCTCACCACCTAACCTCTCCCCACGTTATTTCACTTTTTTATTTCAGATCGTTCCTGGACACATTCTCAACCACTTCTGGTGAAGGCATCCTCGATCGGATCAATGACTCTGTGATATCCATCAGCATGAAGGCTCGGTGTTCAACAACCCAGCCGGATTCATTATTGAGAATATTTTTTCACGACCCAACGCGAATTTCTGTCGAACGTGCGTTGCTCCTTTATGCGGAAAAGCATATAATGAAAATCCTCTAGTATTCCCTATGGATCATGACTGATGACTCCGCGTTTTTCCTTATCGACACATACCTTTCGTGAGCAAGCGCCTATTCCTGGAACCTCCGGGGAATTTTCCCGCATCATCATGCAAATTGCCCTGGGTGGGAAACTAATTGCCCAGGATCTTAGAAAGGCCGGATTAAGTCAATTTCTGGGTTCTACGGGGTTAATTAATGTGCAAGGCGAAGAGGTCCAAAAGTTGGACGAACGAGCCAATCAGATATTTCTGGATGTGTTTGAACACATGGAACTGGTGAGTACGCTGGTTTCAGAGGAAATGGAAAAGCCCTACCTCATCAAAGAAGCCGATGGTCAAGGACGGTATGCGGTCTTTTTGGATCCGTTGGATGGCTCCTCTAACATTGATGTCAACGCGTCGTTAGGGTCCATTTTTTCTATTCATCGACTTTCCGTTGAGGGTTTTCCTACTTCTGAAGATGCCTTGCGAAAAAAAGGGAGCGATCAGGTTGCGGCCGGATATGTCTTGTATGGATCGAGTGTGCTGTTAGTGTATACCTGCGGCCATGGTGTGCACCAATTCACGTTGGATCAGGAGGCCGGTGAGTTTTTCCTTTCAGCCAAGAATATTCAAATCCCCAAACGTGGGAAAATATATAGTGTGAATGAAGGCAATTACCAAAAATGGACCACCGGCACTCAGCAATTTCTTGACTATCTTCACGAAGTCGATGTTCAGACAGGCCGACCATATACCAGTCGTTATTCCGGGTGTTTTGTGGCTGATGTGCATCGTGTGTTGTGCAAGGGTGGCCTCTATATGTATCCGGGAGAGCAGAAAAACCCAGAGGGGAAATTGAGGCTCATGTATGAAGCCGCACCCTTATCATTTTTGGTTGAACAAGCCGGTGGTATGGGGAGTACGGGGGGCGGGCCTGTCAATCAACTTATCCCGAAAGCCCTTCACCAGAGAGTCCCTTTGTATATTGGCAGTCAGGATGATGTGACCAAAGCTGAAGCGTTCCTGCGGTCTGAGTCACCGATCTAGGGAAGGAGAATCTCCTATGGTGTTGCGAATGATATTTCTGGTCATTGGGGTGGTCTTAGGTATGGCCATGGCATGGGGAGCAACCGATGGCCAAATAGGCTTTCTGCTCATGGGCGGGGGAATCGGGGCAGGGGTTGGTGTAATCATTCTGGCTGTGGAGCACAGATTGAAAGCCACGCCTTTACCATTCGTCGTATGTGGAGGGGGCGGATTAGTGGTTGGTCTCCTTGTGGCGGGTGTGATTGCCTCGGTGACGGGTTTAGTCGCACGCTCTCCTAATACCGTCTTTAACATTCTGGCGAGCTTGGTGATCTTTTTGGGAATACCCTATTGGGGATTAATCATGGGAATACGATTTGCCACTGAAGGATGGGCCACATCGGCCATTCCAACAGGTGATACGGGGTTAGTTCACATTAAAAAACTGCTTGATACCAGCGTCATCATTGATGGTCGGATTGCAGATTTGTGCGAAACGGGCTTTATTGAGGGAACCCTTGTCGTTCCACATTTTATTCTCCAGGAGTTACAGCATATTTCCGATTCCTCTGATGGATTAAAGCGGGCACGTGGGAGACGAGGGTTGGATATTTTGAATGTTCTTCAAAAAGTCAGCAATATTAAGGTAGACCTGGTAGAAGATGATTTTCCTCATGTTAAAGAGGTGGATACAAAGCTCATTGAACTCGCAAAACAAATGGATGCAAAGGTGCTGACCAATGATTTTAATCTCAATAAAGTGGCCGGGATCCAAGGCGTCAGGGTGCTGAATATTAATGACCTGTGTAATGCGCTGAAACCGGTGGTCCTCCCAGGTGAAACGATTCGGGTTTTTGTTTTGAAAGAAGGGAAAGAGGCCGGGCAGGGTGTGGCCTATTTGGATGATGGCACCATGGTGGTGGTTGACCATGCCAAGCGATGGATCGGCAAAAATGCGGATGTGATTGTGACGAGTGTTCTGCAAACGAGTGCCGGCCGAATGATTTTTACCCGCCTGAAAGAAGAAACTGAACACGAGGAGTTAAGCTTCTCGCGTGTTTAATTCTGTTGTGGCGGTGGTTCCTGCCGCGGGCCTTGGTACCCGCATGGGCGGAAATACTCCTAAGCAATATCTTACTCTGGGAAATCTGCCTCTTTTAGTGTATTCACTCCAGGTTTTTCAACAACTCGAGGGGATCTGCGAAGTCATTCTTTCCGTTCCGGCATCGGATCTGGAGTATTGCTGGCGTGAAATCGTGAAACCTTTTGGTCTAGAGAAAGTCACCCAAGTGGTGGCGGGAGGAGCGCGGCGACAGGATTCTGTCAGAAACGGACTTGAGGCCATTTCCGACCGACCTGACGGAGTCCTGGTTCATGACGGTGTCCGTCCCTTTATTGACCAACGCATGGTCAGGAATGTGATCGACTGTGCGGGAAAAACAGGGGCGGCGGTAGTGGCAATGCCGATCCATGATACGGTGAAGCGGGTTAATGTATCTGGGATCATTCAAGAGACGCTGAAGAGGGAGGAACTCTGGCAGATTCAAACGCCTCAGGTGTTCCGGTATGACTGGCTGATTGAGGCACATCAACAGGCGCAATTACATCAATGGGACGCCACCGATGATGCGGCCCTCATCGAACGGATGGGATACCCCGTTTCCGTTGTGGAGGGAAGTTGTTTTAATATAAAAGTGACCAAGCCCGATGATCTGGTGTTTGGGGAAGCGATTTTGGAAACGATCGGAAGCCGAAGGTGAAATTTCAGGCTAGTCTGGAGTCGGTTGGATATTTTTTCGCTCGTCTTTGATGTGATATGAGAGTTGGTCAGGGTTATGACATACACCCCCTCCGGGAAGGCCGTCCACTGATTCTGGGTGGCGTGGCCATCCCACATTCTCAAGGGTTGGACGGCCATTCCGATGCTGATGCCTTGACCCATGCCGTCTGCGACGCCATTCTAGGAGCCATGGGAGAAGGAGATCTTGGAACACGCTACCCAAGCAATAACCCCGAATACAAAAATCTCTCGAGTTTGGTTATGCTACGGAGTGTCGCTCAAACCCTTCATGATAAAGGATTTTACTTGGTGAATCTGGATACGGTCATTCTAGCCCAGGCCCCGAAATTAGCCCCGTATATGGCCTCGATGCAAGAAAGTCTTGCGCAAGTGCTGCAGGTTTCCCTTTCCCAGGTGAATGTCAAAGTCAAAAGTGGAGAGGGAATTGGAATGATTGGGCGGACAGAAGGCATTGCGACGTTGGCTATTTGTCTGATTGAATGTATCACGCCGTTATGAAATGATCTCGCCTTCTCTTCATTGGGGTATATCCGTATGGTGGGCCTATGCGGTTGGTTAAACGAATTGCCGAAGATCTTCATGCGGTATTTGAGCGGGATCCGGCAGCAACCAGTCGTTGGGAAGTGCTGCTGGCCTACTCGGGTTTCCATGCGTTATTGGCCCATCGTCTATCCCATTGGTTATGGAGGAAAAACATTCCGATTCTTCCACGTTTGATTTCGCAATTGGCTCGGTGGATGACCGGCATAGAAATTCATCCAGGAGCTCAGATCGGACGAGGATTTTTTATTGACCATGGGATGGGGGTGGTGATTGGCGAGACTGCAGTCATTGGTGACTTTGTCACCCTCTTTCAAGGCGTGACACTCGGGGGAACCGGCAAAGAACGTGGTAAACGCCATCCGACATTGGGTAATCATGTCGTCGTTGGAGCCGGGGCAAAAGTGCTGGGGAATATTACGATCGGGGATTTTGTTAAAGTGGGAGCTAATTCAGTGGTTCTTCGGTCAGTGCCCTCGAATTCAACGGTCATCGGAATCCCTGGCCGTATCATCAAAACCATTGGAGATCGTGTGCCTGAAGCGACCATGGATCATGCTAATATTCCCGATCCCATTGCTGAACGGTTTGATGCGATGGAACAAGAACTCATTGCTCTGAGGAAACAGGTGGAACAATCTGAAAAGCAATCCTAACGGCCGTGAGTGAATTCTTCATATTGTCTTAGGCCGTGAGGTCTTCTACACTACAGGCCAGGGTTGAGGAAAGCGAATATTTTGTTGAAAGGGAGGGATTTTTTGTGAAGGAATCCAACGTGATCACGCCACGAGTCAAAGAAATATTACGAAATTATGAGGGCAATGTTCCTGGAGTTCTTGCAAATATCGCTCGTCTATTGATGACGGGGCGGTTGGCCGGGACTGGTCGCTTAGTTATTCTGCCGGTAGACCAAGGTTTTGAGCATGGTCCTGCCAGAAGTTTTGCGGTCAATCCTGCAGGGTATGATCCTCACTACCATTTCCAGCTGGGAATCGATGCCGGATGTAATGCTTACGCGGCTCCTCTCGGATTTCTTGAGGCCGGGGCAGCAGAATATGCCGGTCAAATTCCCCTCATACTAAAACTGAACAATAATGATTCGCTGTTTGAGAGCAAAGATCCTAATTCTGCCATTACCGGGAGTGTCCATGATGCCCTGCGGTTGGGATGCTGTGCCGTGGGATATACGATTTATCCAGGGTCTGCCCATAGCCAGGAAATGTATAACCATCTGCGGGAAATTGCTCAAGAGGCCAAATCCCATGGATTAGCGGTGGTGGTATGGTCGTATCCGCGTGGTGCAGGACTTAGCAAAGAAGGGGAGACGGGAATTGATGTTGTCGCCTATGCGGCACAAATTGCGGCCCAACTCGGGGCTCATATTATCAAAGTAAAGGTGCCATCGAATCATATAGAGCAGGCGGCCGCCAAAAAAGTCTACGAATCCGAAAAGATTCCCATTGGCACGCCAGCTGAACGTATCCGCCATGTTGTGCAGAGCACTTTTCATGGACGGCGTATTGTCATCTTTTCGGGCGGCGCCAAAGGGGAAGATCAGAAAATATTCGATGAAGCCAGAGGAATACGTGATGGTGGAGGATTTGGATCCATTATTGGGAGAAATTCATTTCAACGGCCCAGACCGCAGGCTCTTGAATTTCTCTCAACCGTCATGAAGATCTACGGCGGAGAACTCTCTTAAGGATTCCAATCGCCCGGATTCAGAGTGTATGAACTAGGGGTATAACCCCCGACATTGATGGGCTTGAGCGACTTCCTGAATTCCGGAGATCAATGCGGCGGTTCTCATGGTCAGTTTTTTCTCCTCCGCATGATTGAGAATACGGTGAAACGCCGCTGTGATGATATTCCTGAGTCGGCTGTGAATATCTGATTCCTGCCACGAAAAACGTTGGGCGTCCTGAACCCATTCAAAATAGGAGACGATAACTCCTCCGGCATTGGCGAGAATATCTGGAACCACAAAAATTCCTCGTTCCCTCAAAATGGCATCTGCCTCCAGAGTTGTTGGGCCGTTGGCTGCCTCTATCAGGTACTGGCATTGAATGCGTGAAGCGTTGTTGACCGTGATTTGTTCAGACACTGCCGCCGGAATGAGCACATGGCAGGGTAACAGAAGTAAATCGTCGTTAATAATCTGTTCACCAAACTGCGTGAGAGAGGGAATCGACGCTTTCTCGGTGGCCAAGTGAGAGAGAATACCTGGGATATCTAGACCTTTTTGGTTATACAGCCCGCCCGCCTGATCGCTGATTGCCAGTATTTTTACGCCTTCCTGATGAAGAATTCGTGCCGTATGGGATCCGACGTTCCCGAAACCTTGAATGACCACGGTCGTGTCTGAAGTGGACAGACCAAAATGACGTAGGACTTCCAACGTAACATCCACCACTCCACGGCCCGTCGCTTCTTCCCTGCCGAGGGTGCCTCCAATCGAAACGGGTTTCCCGGTGACTACTCCCCGAACGGTAAACCCAACCTGCTGACTATAGGTATCCATGACCCACCCCATGACTTGCTGATTTGTCCCAATATCTGGAGCGGGGATATCTTTGTCCGGGCCCAATAATGGAAAGATTTCTGCGATGTAACGGCGGGTCACACCTTCCAACTCGGCGGGAGAAAGCATGGAAGGATTGACTGCGACCCCTCCTTTGGCTCCTCCGAATGGCAATCCCGCCAACGCCGTTTTCCAGGTCATCCACATCGCCAAGGCCGCGACTTCCCCAAGGCTGACGTCGGGATGGTAACGAATGCCGCCTTTTGTGGGGCCGCGGGCTACATCATGATGTACTCGATAGCCACGAAAAACTTGAACCTGTCCGTTATCCATTCGGACAGGGACACTGACGCAAAGAGACCGTTGAGGGGCTTTGAGTCGCTCAAGCAATCCTGAGTCGAGATTCATATGGTGGGCAGCCTGATCGAATTGGGCTACTGCCAAGTGGAATGTTGGATGGTTGAACTCTGGGGCAAGGTCAATGGTCATGGAGGGTATCCAGTGAGTGAGAAATTTTAAGTCTTACTTTTCAGTATATCAAGAATGCAATTTGAAATATTTCATTTTTACCACAGCATTTGAGTGGTCAAAAGGAAAACAAATACAATGATGGGGTGTTCAAAAAGCCTGGTCCAGCAAGGCCACAGAAACTTGGACGGGCCGATCCTAGGGTGGAGTACGCGAGCACGGCTATTTAGCGTGAACGCAGGTGTGGGCCTTATCCAACACTCCCGTTAGTACAACACGTGGAGAAGATATAGCCCTTGGGGAGGGGCGGTTTCTCCTGCAGCACGTCGGTCCTTAGCTTGAAGGATGTCTGCCATCGAACCCGGTGATCTCTTGTGTCGTCCGACTTCGGTCAGCGTGCCAATAATTGCCCGAACCATTTGTTTCAGGAATCGATTGGCCTGAATCTGGATGCTCAAAGTCATGAGATCCGAGTTGAGGGAAACTTGGGACACGACGCACATGGGATCCGATGTACTCGCACGCGGGCCTTGGAAGGAGGTGAAGTCATGACAACCTAGGAAGCCAGACATGGCCTGCCTGATAGCTGGGATATCCAGATCATAGGGTAGGTGCCAGACTCGATTCCGGTCAATGGCCGGGCGGGCAGGATGTCTGGAGATTCGATATTCATACAGTTTTTCTTTTGCGCTATATCGGGCATGAAACGATTCAGGAACCTCTTCACTCGATAGTACAGAAATGTCGTGCGGGAGGGCGCTATTAATCGCGAGTCTCCACTTATGAATTGGAATGGGTTTGTCAGATTGAAAGCTGACGACTTGTCCGCGGGCATGGACGCCAGCGTCGGTTCGTCCCGAAGCGATGACAGAAATGTGTTGTTGGGTGATGCGTGTGAGCGCTGTTTCTAATGCGGCTTGTATGGTTGGCTGATTGGGTTGTCGTTGCCACCCGGCGTAAGCCGTGCCGTCATATTCGATCGTCAGTTTAATGGTGGCCATGATGTGAAGGGGAGGAGGATGACGCAACGGGTTTCGGCGTTATCAAAGCTATAGGGGTGGAAGTCATGAGATCACAGTGTGCTGTTAGTTATGGGTGCGTGAGGCCAGAAGAAGCCAATTGAAGAAGGCGGAGACAGTCCCGGCTATCGGGAAGCGGTTTGTAAGGGAGTAATGTAGGATTGAAGTCCGTTAAATATGCCCTCGGCCACTCGCTTTTGATAGGTAGAACTTTGTAAAAGCTTTTCTTCCGTTGGATTGGAGATAAAGGCAATCTCTGCCAAGATGGCAGGCATGGTGGTCATTCGCAGCACAAAAAATGGAGCTGTTTTGATCCCATGATCCTTAATTTTATAAAAGGCATCCAAGAATTTTACCAGGGAATTTTTGGTTGTCCATGCTAACTCACGGGAATCGTCAATTTTTTTGTCGTTAAGTTTGTCGGCAAGTATAAATTGCCAGGGGGCAGCATTTTTTTCAAGAGGGGTGCCATTTTCCCTTGCAGCGACGGCAAGTGCTCGTGGGTCACTGGCTTCACCAAAATGATAAAGTTCCATACCTTTCACGGAAGTTTGAGGATGGGAGTTAATGTGAATGGAGATAAAGAGATCCGCTTTGTGCGAATTCGCGAACGTTGCCCGGTCTTCCAATTCGATGAAGACATCCGTTTCTCGAGTCATAAAGACTTTCGTGGAGCCTTCCTTGGCGAGCAGGTCTCGCAAATGATTCGCAATATGTAAGACGACATCCTTTTCCCTTGTGCCTTTCCGACCCAAGGCCCCTGGGTCCTTTCCTCCGTGTCCTGGGTCAATTACGATCACCAGATCTTTTTTCATGACAGGCGGTGGCGGAGTTGGTGGAGGAACTACTGGAGAAGCTGGAGCGCTAAGGGCTGGCGCCTTAGTGATAACTGCCGTCTCAGGTATGGGATACAAATCAAGAACGACGCGAGCAGGATTGTTGAGGACATACCACTTATAGCGTTTCCATCCGTCAATGGGTATGGTGAGAAGAATGGATCCGGAGGAAGTGGTGGAAAGGTCCAATTGTAAAGGAAATGAGTCTGCCAATGATTTGGCAACGGTCGCATTGGCTAATTGGGTGTTGGGAAGTTCCAATTGAAATGTTGTGGCCGTTTGATGCTCTTGGGGAACCGGATGGACGGGGCGAGTCAGGTCTAACACCACACGGGTATAATGTTTATGGCGATGAGCACGAATATTGCGGATGGAGGTTGACGGTGGTGATTGTGCAATAAGATGAATCAGTGGGTGAGCTTCGTTTCCGGAGAAAGGTCGAGTTTCTGTCGCTCCCCCAGGCAGGGAAATAGATCCCACCAGGAACAACATGCCGATGCAGGAATAAAGGGATATCATTCGAGTGGAAGGCATACGTATTAAACCGTTCCTCTCTTTTTTCGCAGAAGATCGCCTTCTTGTCAAGGGAAGAAGCGCTTTCAAACCGGGTCGCGATATGGATAGACTCAATCATTATGGCTGGATCATGCATCGCACCATGAAAGAACCGCAGTGGCACCGAAACATTTGATCATCGATGGATATAACGTGTTGGGCGCCATGGGGCTCCCTCCCCATCGAGTCGTTGACCAGGGGGAGCATCACCGAGAGGAGTTTATTGTCCGCGTAGGTCTGTATGGGCATAAACTCCGCAATCTGATCACTTTAGTTTTTGATGCCTGGCAACAATCGGGAACGAGTCGGCAGGTCATCCATCGGGATGGTGTGACGGTCATTTATACGGGGCAGGGTGAAAAGGCAGATGGGGTGATTCAAGATTTTATCCGGACCCATGGGAAAGGGGCCGCAGTCGTCTCTTCGGATCTTGAAGTGATAGCTGTTGCAAAAGCTTTTGGGGCGTTTTCGATCAGGTCCCAAGAATTTGTCAAACGCCTGGCTTCTTCTGGTCTTCCAGGATCAGCGGTGAGTCGATCTCAAGGGGGACCCTCCCAAAAGGATGTTGATGAGGAGCCGGTCCGATCAAAAGAGAAGAAGGGCAATCCCCGAAAACTTCCCAAGAAGTTGCGTCAACGCAATCGGATCATGAAGAAATTTTAAAGAGCTGACAGGCATTATTGGTGGTCAGTTCGGCCACACGAGCTAATCCTTCTTTAGCGTCACCATATTTAATTTTCGCAATCTGTTCTGCCACGTAGGTGACATAGGCCGATTCGTTACGTTTTCCTCGAAACGGGACGGGAGTCAGATAGGGGGCATCGGTTTCAATGAGCAACCGGTCATCGGGGACCGTGCGAATCACTTCATGTAACTGAGAGGCATTGCGAAAGGTGATGATTCCTGAAAATGAGAGATGAAAACCCAGGTCCAAGGCACGTTTGGCAAACGCCAGATCCTCCGAAAAACAATGAAAGACGCCGCCCACCTTTTCGGCATGTTCTTCTTGCAGGATTGCCATCGTATCCTCTTGCGCTTCACGTGTGTGAATCACCAGTGGAAGGGTGAGTGATTGCGCCAGCTCAATTTGTTCACGAAATCGTTTCCGTTGGGTTTCTCGAGGAGAGTGATCGTAATGATAATCAAGTCCGATTTCGCCGAAGGCGACTACCTTTGGTTGCTGGGCCAGTTGCCTAAATTCAGCATACCAGTTGGGCTCGATGCGCTTGACTTCATGGGGATGGACTCCGATCGTGGCATATACATTGGATCGGCTTGTGGCTAATTGCACGGCCGCATGACTTGTGGAAAGATCGCATCCAATAGTGACAAATTTTTCAACACCGGCTTCGTGGGCCCTTTGAAACATATCGTCTCGATCTGGATCATAACGGGGATCGTCTAAATGGACATGGGTATCGATCAGCATGAAGAAGTCCTTTCTGGTTAAAATGGTAACTTATCATACCCGTCCAATTTCTTGCAGAATCTCGTGTCCGCTGAGGACAAGTACGGAATAGGTACGGGACAACGATGAAAACTGATGAATTATGGTTTGCGTATATTAATGGTTGGGCCGGCCAGTTTGCTGGCTTGGATTGGTTCATGCTTCAGGTGTCACAGGAAAGCAATCTGGTGATTCCTGGCATCTTGCTCCTGGGGTATTGGGGTTGGATGAAATGGGGCGAAGCCAGACTCGCGATTCCCTGTTTAGCGCTCCTTATCGGGTTGAGTGATTTCCTGGGTGGCCAGATGAAAGTATTAATTGGCCGTCCACGTCCCTGCCAGGTTCTCGAGCACATTCATGAATTAGTCGGGTGTGGAGGGGCTTTTAGTATGCCGTCCAATCACGCCTTGAATTCAGGCACGGCTATTAGCTTTCTTGTCATGCTCTACCCCGCTCTAGGGTGGGTATTGTGGCCACTCCTTGGCCTGGTTGGATTGTCCCGTGTGTTTCTAGGTGCCCATTATGTTACAGACGTGTTGGTCGGGGTTGGCCTTGGGGCGCTGTTAGGAGGTGGGGTGGGATTTTTACTCAAGACGCGGGTGTTTCGAAGGAAACCTCTTGCGGATTAATGATGGTGCAGATGAGAAGGTATGGGTTCTGTGCCAGTTGAGCCGTTCGTAAGGTAACTGAGATTGCAATGCAGGTCTTCTTGCTCCTGGCATTCGGTTTCCAATTGAATGGTTAAGTGATGAATGCCAAATTTCGAAGAGAGTGTGGATTGAATGGGCTGGAGGAGTTGATCTTTATCTGGAACCGCCTCGGGGTCTACCAACACGTGACACGTCAACATCACAATGCGGGGTTCAACCGACCAGATATGCAGATCATGAACTTTTCTGACACCAGGAACGTTTTCAATGGTCTCCACGATATCGGAAGTTTTGAGGTGAGGGGGAGTCGATTCCAATAAAATATCCAACGACTCACGAAAGAGTGGCCAACTCCCTTTTACGATTATGATGACGATGAGCAGGCTGATCAGGGGATCTAAAATGGTGAGGCCCGTCAGGGCGATACCCAACCCGGCGATGATGACGCCAAGAGACATCCAGGCATCCATCACCATATGAAGAAAAGCGCCACGAATATTCAGGTCATCTTCGGCTCCCCGGCGCAATAACAGGGCGACGGCAAGATTGGCGATCAAGCTGATACCAGCGATCACCATTACCCAAAAGCCAGGTACCTCAACCGGTGAAAACATCCGGTTGAGGGCAAGAACTCCGATAATCCCTCCTGTGAAAATTAACAGAAGGCTATTAAGAAACGCCGCAATGGTTCCAGCGCGGTGGTAGCCAAACGTCCGATGTTCCGTAGCGGGTTGAGTGGCCAATATATGCGCATACAAGGCTAACAAGAGGGAGCCTTGATCGATCAAATTGTGCCCGGCATCGCTCATTAACCCAAGACTATTGATCACATAACCGCCGATGAATTCAGCGAGAATGATGATGCCATTGATGACAAGGCACAGTTTAAGTCGATACGTGAGAGGGGAGGTGGTCAACTCTGAATGCGTCATAGGATCTACTCTCGCATGAATCTCAAGTCTGGACAATGGGAAGAGGCAAGCTTTCTTTACTCTTACCACAAACGGAATGGAGGGATCCCGGGACGTGCGAGGTTGAGAATAGTGAAGGGGAAGTACCTCCCCCTTCTATGCGGCGGGTGCGAGGTTTACTCGTCGAAAGAATCAGTTTTGACGGCCTGTTTGGTGGCATCCATGGCGGAGTTGACTCGAGTGGCCGCCTGTTTCATGGTTTTTCTGGCTTCTTCAGACCAGGCATGCACGGCCTCTTTGGTCTGAGAAGCCATATCTGAAAATTCATCCTGTGCGGTCTTCGCGCCTCGTGCCAATCGGTTACGCACGTGGGTCCCTGCCTCAGGCGTCAGGAGTATGGCGCTACCGGCGCCCAATAGAAATCCTGCAATGAAGACAAACGTATTGACCCAACCTGAGTCGCCTTGCGTCGTATGCTCATCCATCGTGAAATTCCTCCTTAGTAATTCTTCGATTGTTATGCCTGGTCCTGATGATCTTTCGATGAGGCCATCGCCATGATGGCTCCTCCCAAGAGAACTCCAGAGGCAAAAATAAGACTGTAGGATAAGCCCGTTCGAAGTTCAGGCCATGTATCCAGAACCCGTTTCCATAACGGGACATCTTCAGAAAAATGGACGTGTCCTTCCCAGCCTAATCCTCCCTCCGGCGTGGACTGATCAGAGTATGATTCTTGGTCAGAAGCGTGTGCCGTGTTCAATTTGCTCATAGTCATGAGACGGGCTCCAATAGGGCAAAAGGAAAATGTTGAAAAAGCGTTCCTAAGGGTAATCCTACCATGCTCAGGCCATTTTGTGGAGTGACAATTTCTTGGGTCAAGAGATTACGAAACGAGTGTGTCGCGAATTCCGGAGGGAGCAGCACTGAGGTTTGTCCCCATATGGATTCGCCGAGTGGACTGATGGTCTGATCCGGGATGAGGCTGGTCAAAAATCGTGGAAACGCGGTCAGGTAAATATTTGTGTGATCCTGGCGAATGAACCCACACGCATGATGGGCCTGCTCGCCCTTGAATTCCAGGGGGAGATACGATCCTTCCAGAAAAAGGTGGGGGTGGCTCTTCCGGATATGAAGCGCGGTGGTGGTCAAATACATTTTGATCAGGCCGTTTTCCGCATCCTGTAATAACGTATGGACAAGGTCGAGAGGAGCGGTAGTCTGTTTCAGGTGCTGTAATTCGGACAGCCGTTGTTGTCTGAAGAGGTAATCCACGGGTTGTCGGTTGTCTGGGTCGACCAGACTGAAATCCCAAAGCTCCGTGCCTTGATAAAAATCGGGGACACCAGGAGCAAGGGTTTTAATAAGGACCTGACTCAAAGAATTATAGATGCCATATTTGGCAAGGCGTTGTTGAAAGGGAATGAAATCTTGGAGAAAGGCATTTGAGGGTCTGAGAGAAAGAATGCGGGAAAGAAATTCCCCGACGGCGGTCTCCCAGGCTTCATCGGGGTTTAACCAGCTGGTGTTCACTTTTGCTTCCCGTAAAGCTTTCACCATATACCCCTGTATGCGCGCCAAGAATTGAGGTTGAGCCGGTTCCGAGAGCCCACCCAATGGCCAGGCACCGAGCAGGGTCTGGTAAATCAAATATTCTTCATTCAAACTCGGTGCCGGTTGATCATTGATTGTTTGCTTCGCTTTTTTGTTCAGCCGATTCCAGGTTCGAAGATGCTGCCGCCATTCTGTGGGAATTTCCGACAACACATTGATTCGGGCCCGGACATCCTCGCTACGTTTCGTGTCATGGGTGGACGTGGAGGAGAGGCTTGATGGCCATTGGGTGGCCCGATCCTGCATGTATTGGTGAAATGTTGAAAGCGGTACCCCAAAGTGTTGCGGCTCTCCGCCGACTTCATTCAGTGATGTGAGGCGGTTGTAACTATAGAAGGCGGTATCTTCAACGCCTTTTGCGGTGACCGGGCTGGTCGTTTGCTGGAATTTCATGACAAAGGGGCGAATCACTTCCCAATCAAGATCAGGGGAATTCTGGGGGATTCTCAAGAGAAGATCGCGGATAAAATCGAAGACCAGGTTGCTGATGGCGGGATTGCGCCGTTTGGCTCGCGCCACAGCTAACCGGATATACGCGCGATCACGATCCAACACGCCTTCGAGAGGGTCCGGTCCAATATATGTTCGATACACGGGGAAACAGGCAATGATTTCGCGGATGGCATGGACCAGACTATTGAGGGTAAAGTCCCGTGAGCGCCGGTTTCGCTCGGAGAGTACATTCAGCTGATGCCCCAAAGCATTGATTTCTCCTGACATGGAGCTGGTCATGATGAGGTTTTTGCAGTCGTAGATCAAATCGTCATATCGGAGAGGTTGTTTGGTAAATCGGCTGTAGATCTGTTCGATCTGTCGTTGATGGGTTTCCTGGATGAATAATTGATTGACGAGGGCAAGGTAGTCATATCCGGTAGTGCCATGGCACAGCCAATCAGAAGTGAGACGTTCCTCTGTACCCAGGATTTTTTCAACGAGGAGATAGAGGGAGCGACCCTGGGTGTCGGCCTGAACCTCCAAGTGTTCAGCCGCCCATTGTTGCCATTGGGCCAGAAAGGCTCTTGGATTATACAGCCCATCGACATGATCAATTCGCAGTCCATTCACCGCACCGGAGGTTAATAATTGAAATATTTTTTGATGGGCCGCTTGGAAGACTTCCGGTTGCTCCATGCGAATGGCCGCCAGTTGGTTGATGTCAAAAAACCGGCGATAATTAATTTCTTCAGCGGCTACCCGCCAATAGGCCAGTCGATAGGCTTGGTGACTTACCAGGTGGTCGAGGACATCGAAGGTGCGCGGAGAGTTTTTGATGCCATTGAGTAGCCGAATGTTCTCCAGCAGAATATTGCGAATAGTGGAATTTTCTGCAATCACCGTGGAGAGTCGGCGGCGAATCACCTCTTTCTCCCGGTATCGTTCGGCAACCCGCTCGGCTTCCGTTTCGGTTCTAGCCGGTAAATGGGAAAGGGCGGTGATAATGCTTTGGTATTCATGCAAGTGCGGATCGGAATTTTCCAGACTTTGGTTAAGGGTGTCTTGCTTAAAGGTCAGGATGGTACTCCACGTGCATGGATCAATCGGCAGGCGATTTTCATAGTAGGTGAGGAAAAATTGCCCGTCGTCATAATGGAGGATGATTTCCTGGTTTTCGAGAACAATGCCGTATTGATCGCCGAGAATGGGAAGAAGCACCTTGTTTTCTAATTCCGGTTTCACCGGCGTCCAGTCAATATCGAAAAATGTGGCGTAATGTGAGGAAGGACCATTTTCCAAGACATCCTGCCACCAAAGATTCGTCGATCCGGCTATCCCCATATGGTTCGGTACGACGTCCAAAATCTGACCCATGCCATGTTGGTGGAGTGCTTGGATAAATGCCTGATACTCGTCTTCCGTCCCGATTTCCGGATTTAACTCCGTGGGATCGACCACGTCGTATCCATGAGTGCTCCCTGGAGTAGCTTTTAAATAGGGCGAGGCATAGCAGTCGGTGATGCCAAGTTGAGACAGATAGGGGAGAATGCGAGAGGCGTCCTGGAATGTGAACGACGAGTTAAATTGAAGGCGATAGGTTGAGAGCGGAATGTGCGGAGGCAGAGGAGTCATGCTCCCTCCTTTAGGTTAAAGAGGAGGGTGAGGAATGGATGGCCCGTCCGCCATACGATTGCCCACGAGGGAAGAGAGTGAGGCCGAGCTTCCCGGCTGTGGATCGTCGACTGTCTCGTGCGTGTTTGTCACCTAGGGTGGTGCCGGACGAGATAATGTTAAATCGGTCAATGATGCAACGATGGAGATGGCAATTAGAGCCAATGAGGGTTCCATCAAGAATAATCGATTCTTCAATGGTGCAGCCTTCTCCAATCCTGACATTGCGTCCAATGATGGAACGTTTCACCGTACTGTCTACCACGAGGCTGCCTTGGCCGACCATGGCATCATCCATGTGAGACCGGACCAGACTGGCAACGGGTTCAACCGACGCATCGGTCAAAATAGGCCATTTGACATTCCGTAAGTCCAGAATCGGCGACTCCCCCAAGATGTCCATGTTCGCTTGCCAGTAGGCCTCCAACGTTCCCACATCGCGCCAGTACCCCCATTCTTCATAAGGATGAATGCCGGGAACCACATTGTCCATGAAGTCATAAGCGAGGACCCGATGAGATTTGATGAGAGACGGAATGATGTTCCTGCCAAAATCGTGTGTGCCGGCTTGACTGGCGTCTTGTTCCAGGATTTTCACAAGAATGTCGGCGTTAAAAATATAATTCCCCATCGAACTAAACGCCATCTCAGGATTTTCAGGCATGGGTTTCGGGGAGGACGGCTTTTCCTCAAATCCGATTATTTGATGGTCGGCATTGACTTCGACAATTCCGAACCCCTTTGCGGCCTGAATCGGAACGGGAAGCGACGCGACGGTTACGTCCGCTTCCTGGTCAAGATGAAATTGGACCATTTGCCGCACATCCATCCGGTAAATATGATCGGCTCCGAAGACGGCTACCAATCCTGGCGCGAAGTCCTGGATGAGGTTAATATTCTGATAGACGGCATCCGCTGTCCCTTCATACCATTTGCCGCGTCCCTTCATCTGTGGAGGAACGACTGTTATAAAGTTTTGACGGTTGGTGCCACCAAAACGCCAGGCCCTCCTAAGGTGCTCAATCAAGGATTGTGAACGGTATTGCACCAGAACATACATGGACTGGATGCCGGAATTAATAAAATTGCTGAGGACGAAATCAACAATGCGATAGGTGCCGGCAAAAGGCACGGACGGTTTACTTCGTTGTTCCGTTAACGGCATGAGCCGTTCCCCTTTGCCACCGGCCATGATCATGGCCAGGATTTTTTGGGGTGTCCGTTCTATGATTTTTTTGCGACGAGGTCCGGAAGGGCTTTTCATACAGATTTAGGTATTGGACGGAGGATTGGTTAACTCGGCGACGGATCGTTCCAGTGTCGTGATCCTTTTTTGTTGCTTGGCGATCAGACGGATTTTTTTTATGTAGATGGGCAATGAAGCCAGTACGGTCAGGCCAACTCCTAACGCCAAAGCCGTGAGCAACATGACGGCCCGCGACCCTTGAAAGGTCCAGGCGAAAAAGTTCAGGATGATGGGTTCGGAATTTTGTATGGAAAAGGCAACCGCAAAGAACAACAGAAGCAGCAACGCCAACAGTGCAGAATACATAGTCCCTTTTGTTATGTTAGGATGATGTTAATTAACACAGAAAGGACTCATTGGCAATGCCAACACTCTCAAATCGTTTTCAACGTCTGGTTTCTGCCACTGAATGGGATCCCTTTTCCGTATTGGGTCCTCATCGAGGTGAATCGACGGATTCTTCTGGTATCTGCATCAGGGCTTTTCTGCCAGAGGCTGCGGAGGTGGTGGTGCTTCCTGGCCAAAATGGCAGCACCCCTATTCCTATGAACCTTGTCCATCCTGATGGAGTCTTTGAAGCACGGTTGGGGGGGCATCCACTGGGCACGGATTATCAATTCCGCATCGTCGATCGACAGGGAAAAGCCAGCCAACGCCATGACCCCTATGCGTTTCTTCCGCTTATCTCAGATTTTGATTTGCATTTGTTCGGTGAGGGGAAGCTCTATAAAGCCTATGAACAGCTTGGGGCGCAAGTTTGCACCCATCAGGATGTTCAAGGGGTCAATTTTGCTGTGTGGGCCCCCAATGCCAAGCGGGTCAGCGTGGTAGGAGACTTCAATGAATGGGATGGGCGTCGGCATCCGATGAGAAGCCGCGGAGGTGGTGGAATTTGGGAGTTATTTATTCCGGATATGAGTGATGGTGCGGTGTATAAATTCGAAATTTTACCGCAAAATGGGGATGCGCCGTTTTTGAAAGCCGACCCGTATGCCTCTTCAGCTGAACTACGACCCAAGACAGCCTCTGTTGTTCGTGACCTTTCGGGTTATGAATGGCGGGACGGGGAGTGGATGGCAGCCAGGCAAAACTGTGATCCCCTCGCTCAGCCTTGGTCCATCTATGAGGTGCATTTGGGATCCTGGAGACGTGTTCCAGAGGAAGGGTCTCGATGGTTGACCTACTCGGAATTAGCGGAAACCCTCATCCCCTATGTGAAGGACATGGGGTTTACCCATATTGAGCTGATGCCGGTGACGGAACATCCGTTTGACGGGTCATGGGGGTATCAGGCCACCGGGTATTTTGCACCAACCAGCCGGTTTGGCGCTCCTGCGGACTTTATGGCGTTTGTGGATGCCTGTCATCAGGCCGGAATCGGGGTCCTGATGGATTGGGCTCCAGCGCATTTTCCCGAAGATCCCCATGGGTTGGCCTGGTTTGATGGGACAAATTTATATGACCATTCCGACCCGAGGCTTGGATTCCATCCAGAATGGAATAGCCGGATCTTTAATTACGGCCGGACCGAAGTCAAAAACTTTCTGATCAATAGCGCACTGAGTTGGTTCGACCGGTATCACATCGATGGCCTTCGGGTGGATGCTGTCGCGTCGATGCTCTACCTCGATTATGCCCGAAAATCCGGAGAATGGATTCCCAATAAATTCGGGGGCAGAGAAAATCTTGAAGCGGTGGAATTTTTGAAAGAGCTCAATACCGTGGCTCATCAGGAACATCCCGGCATTGTGATGATTGCTGAAGAATCCACTGCATGGCCAGGGGTCTCCAGGCCGACCTATGTCGGCGGGTTGGGATTTACGTTTAAATGGAATATGGGGTGGATGCACGATACCCTGGATTATTTTAGCCTGGATCCTATCTATCGGAGATTTCATCAACATAACGTGACCTTCGGATTAGTCTATGCCTTTACCGAAAACTTTGTACTCCCGCTTTCCCATGATGAAGTTGTGCATGGCAAAAAATCGCTTCTGGATAAAATGCCCGGGGACGAATGGCAGCGATTTGCGAATTTGCGGGCCTTGTATGGACACATGTGGGGTCATCCTGGAAAGAAAATGTTATTCATGGGTTGCGAGATCGGCCAATGGTGGGAATGGAACCATGATGATAGCCTGCAATGGCATCTGCTTGATTACGATCGGCATCGGGGTCTCCAGCGTTACGTGGCTGATCTCAATCGATTGTATTCCTCACAACCTGCACTCCATCAAGTCGACTATGATTGGACAGGCTTTCAGTGGATCGATCTTCATGATAGTGATAATTCGACGCTGACGTATTTCAGGCGCGCCAAAGATCCTTCCGATATTGTGGTCTGTGCCCTGAATCTCACCCCTGTTCCTCGAGAAGCCTATCGAATGGGTGTGCCCACCGCCGGATATTATCGAGAACTCTTGAACAGTGATTCAGAGGTGTACGGTGGAAGCAATATGGGAAATGGTGGAGGTGTACAGGCCGAAGACATGCCTTGGCATGGCCAACCGTTTTCTGTACTTATTACCATTCCGCCTTTAGCCGCAGTCTTTTTTAAGCCTGTCTAGATTCCCATGATCTCTGTAAGATGGATGTTCTTCCTCTTCCCTTTCGATCAGGTTGGGATGGTGAGCCCACAACGACTTCTACTCTTTACCGGACACTCCTTTCGTCGAGAGGAGTGTCCTTGATCCTAAAAACTCGTCATTAAAGGTTTGGGGCTGAATCTAGTCAGCTTTCAGAAAAATCCAGGCAGGATAGGGTGGAAGCTTGAGAGAGACCTGTTCCGCATTCTGAAGGTTGAGGTTCGAGGGAGCCAGGAGTTCTTCCTGATCGCCAGCGGCGAAGGTTCCACTATCAAGCCTGCATTCCCAATTCCCTTTTGGAAGCTTTACTAACGCTAATGATGCCTTGTGGTGAAACCCTAGAAGTACGAGTGCCTCGGGCCCCTGTTTGGCACGGCGATGAATGATCAGCAATTGACTTTTCGCATGCGACCCAATCTGGATTCTATGGCCTTTCGCTCCGGTTCCTAATGCGGGGATGGACTTGCGCAGGTGAATCAATGCCTGGCACCAGCGCGCGTGGGCGTGGTGTTGGGGGTTGGTCTCAAGACAAGGATGAATGGTGGAACGATCGAAGGTCTCTTGAGCATAGGGATCAGGAATATCCGTCCATCCGAACGCCGCGAATTCCCGGGTTCTCCCCTGTCGGACGGCTTCAATTAACGCAGGATCGCCGTGATCGATGAAATACAAAAAAGGAGCGGTTTCGCCGTATTCTTCTCCCATAAATAAGAGGGGAAGATAAGGCGAGAGAAGCACGGTGGCATTGGCGACTTTGAGGGCTTCAAAGCTCACCAAGCTACTAAGGCGGTCTCCCTGTGCGCGATTGCCGATTTGATCATGATTTTGGGCGCATACCACAAGTTGTGTTGGTGAGCATGGTTTGAAGGAATTGCCATGTTTCCGTCGCCGATGTGGAGAATATTGTCCTGAATAGACCACGCCTTCTCGTATGGCCTTAACCAGGTCTTTTAGCTGTCCAAAGTCTTCATAGTAGCCCTTACGCTCTTTGGTGAGCACGGCATGCAGGGCATGATGAAAGTCATCGCTCCATTGCCCGTCCAAGCCATGCCCCCCTCGTGAGGGAGGCGAAATGATGCGGACATCATTCAGGTCGCTTTCGGCAATCACATGGACCTGGCGATTGAGCCGTTGTCCCTCCGCATGGACGGCCTCCCCAATGTCCTGAAGAAGATGCTTGGCGCTGAAGTCGAAGATGCCGTGAATCGCATCTAGGCGTAATGCATCAATGTGATACTCATGAATCCAATAAACCGCATTGCTGATCATGAAATGTCTGACAGGGTCGCTCTCGGGTCCATCGTAGTTGAGTGCGCTCCCCCATGGGGTTTGATAGGTGTCGGTAAAGTATGGACCAAAATCACCAAGGTAATTTCCTTCCGGACCCAGGTGGTTATAGACCACGTCCATGATCACCGCGAGACCGGCTGCATGACAGGCATTGACCAATCGCTTGAGGCCGTCTGGTCCACCATAGTTGTGCTGCGGAGCAAAGAGGAAGGTTCCATCGTATCCCCAGTTTCTGGACCCAGGGCATTGCGCCACCGGCAAGAGTTCAATGGCGGTGATGCCAATCTGGTCACGCAAATAGGGCAGACGGCTGATGATGGCATCAAAGGTCCTGTCCTGTGTAAACGTGCCGGCATGGAGCTCGTACATGATGTATTGGTCAAGGGGCAGGCCACGCCAAGCTGTATCTGTCCAGGAAAAGGCAAGCGGATCGATAATTTCCGAGGGGCCGTGTACGCCATCCGGTTGCGATCGGGAAGCCGGATCAGGGCGCTCAATGGTGTGATTTAATACATATTGATAGCGGGTGCCTGGAGAAAGGTCTTGCACGATTCCTTTCCAATATCCAAAGGATTCCAGGCTGAGGGGAGTCGGTTCCCCCGCACTTCCTATGATTTTAACGGCCACCGACTGGGCCTTGGGTGCCCACACCCGAAACGCTACAGAAGAGGCGTCGATACACGATGCACCCAGTTCTAATTGCCATGGTACGGCCTTTAATTTTTCCAAACGCGTTTCCTCCCTGCTGGTATTTTTCAATCAGATTGTTGGCTGGTGGGCAATGGGATGAACGAAAGCTTAACAAAAACCTGAAGCACTGTATATGGAACGCCGGAAGCGTCTGATTGGGTTTGCCCCGATTTGAGATATGCTGTATTATCGTCCCCCGCTATTCACGATATCCGGAAACCCACATCCAGGAGAACAGAATTTATGAGAGTTTGGCCAGGTCGATCATACCCGCTTGGTGCCACATGGGATGGGCAGGGAGTCAATTTTGCGCTGTTCTCGGAAAATGCGACTGGTGTAGATCTTTGTCTGTTTGACAATGAACTTCAGGACCAGGAAACCCACCGGCTTACCATTGAGGAACGAACGGATCAAGTCTGGCATGTGTATTTACCTGAGGTGCGTCCGGGGCAACTCTATGGATATCGGGTACATGGACCATATGATCCTGAGGCGGGACACCGGTTTAACCCTGCCAAGCTTCTCATCGATCCGTATGCGAAATCCTTGACGGGTGTCGTGCGATGGTCCGATTCCATGTTTGGCTATCGGCTTGGAGATCCGGCAGGCGATCTCTCAATCGATGATCGGAACAATGCGGCAAACATTCCTAAAGGGGTGGTCGTCGACCAGGCCTTTAGCTGGGGAGGAGACCAACGTCTGAATATTCCCTGGGAGCAGACGGTCATCTATGAAGTCCACGTCAAGGGCATGACGATGCGGCATCCAGATGTTCCTGAATCACTGCGGGGAACCTATGCAGGCTTGGCGTCTCCGGCGATTATTGAATATTTGCAATCGCTCGGGATTACCGCAGTGGAATTGTTGCCGGTTCAACATTTTGTGAATGATCTCTACCTGAAAGAAAAGGGCCTCACGAATTATTGGGGGTATAACTCCATTGGGTATTTTGCCCCAGACATCCGGTATTCGGCTTTTCCCGGTGGAGGAGAAAAGGTCGATGAGTTCAAATCCATGGTCAGGAAACTTCATAGTGCCGGCATCGAAGTCATCCTTGATGTGGTCTATAACCATACCGGAGAAGGGAATCACTTCGGGCCGACGTTATCATTCCGGGGGATTGATAACGCCTCCTATTATCGGGTGTCTCCGGACAATCCACGCTATTACATGGATTACACCGGCTGTGGAAATACGTTGAATGTCCGACATCCACGGACCTTACAGTTGATCATGGACAGCTTGCGGTATTGGGTGAATGATATGCATGTGGATGGTTTCCGGTTTGATCTGGCATCCGCGCTCGCACGTGAATTACACGATGTGGATCGACTCAGCGCCTTTTTTGACATCATCCACCAGGATCCCGTGTTGTCGCAGGTGAAGCTGATCGCCGAACCATGGGATCTGGGGGAAGGCGGCTATCAAGTGGGAAATTTTCCCCCTGGGTGGGCGGAGTGGAATGGAAAATACCGCGATTCTATACGCCGGTATTGGAAGGGTGATGGTGGGTTGCTTGGGGAAATCGCCAATCGTTGGTCCGGGAGCAGCGATCTCTATGGGGAAAGCGGGCGGCAACCTTATGCCAGTATAAATTTTGTGACCGCTCATGACGGATTTACCCTCCAGGATTTGGTGTCGTATGACCACAAGCATAATGAAGACAATCAGGAAGGAAATCGGGATGGAACCGATGACAATGATAGTTGGAATTGTGGTGTCGAAGGCCCGACCGATGATCCCGTGATTCAGGAATTGCGTGACCGGCAGGTCCGGAATTTTTTCGCGACCTTGTTATTATCCCAGGGAGTACCAATGATCTGTGGTGGGGATGAATTAGGTCGTACGCAACAGGGGAATAATAATGCCTATTGCCAGGATAACGAGTTGAGTTGGGTGAATTGGAACCTGACGCGGTCCCAACTCGCCTTGCTGGACTTTGTGAAACTGCTCATTGAGATTAAAAAAACCCATCCGGTGTTTCAACGCCGAAGATTTTTTCAAGGGCGTCGGGTAGAGGATTCCGAAGTGAAAGATGTGGCCTGGTTCGGATCGCATGGAAAAGAAATGTCGCATGAAGATTGGCAGATGGGGCTCCGAACCCTGGGAATACGGTTAGCAGGGGATGCCATCGTGGAGAAAGATAGTCAAGGACGACCGATTGTGGATGAGACGTTTTTAGTATTGATCAACGCCCATCATGAGGATGTGGACTTCATCCTTCCTGCTCACACCAAGTCGGTGCGGTGGGAGTTGGAGTTGGACACTGCTGTGCCAGTTGACAAGAAAAATACCAAACCTACGAAATTGCTGAAAGGGGGACAACCCTACCATTTAGTTTCTCGGGGACTTGCCTTGTTCCGGACCCCGAAATCCTGACAAAGCACCTCATCGCCACCTGCCCTTGGGACCGATGGAATAAAGTTTGTCCATAATAAATGAATCAACCACTATGCCCCCGTAAAGGCAAAATGGCCAAACAGTTACGGGGACATAGGCGTTATTGGGAAACCGGCACTTCTGGCATCAGTCCGCTAGACGACAAATTTTTTGCTGCGCTCCACCATGCCGGTGACGGCTTCTTTCGCATCTTCCGCAAATTCTCCGGCCCGTTCGCTGGCATCTTCCATCATATTCTTTAACTGACGACGGGTTCGGGAGCCCGACTGAGGAGCCATCAACAGACCAAGTCCCGTTCCGAGAACCACTCCGACCATTAAGGAAAGTCCAGCGAGCAAGACATATCGAGTGTCGTTATCCATGTGAGATATCCTCCATTGTTTGGATGTCAGTGAGTAATAGTTTTCAGAAAACAATATTTCAATTGTCTACTAAGCTGGCGGAGGCTGCTGTAAGAGAATCTCACGCTCGGCTTGAAGCCAGTCTTCCCAATCACTGCCATGTTGGCCTCCGCGCCGGTGATGAATTTCATAGGCGCGTTGGGCAATACGTTCCCGCAATTCTTCGGATAGGGCCATAGAGGGACCCGGATAGGAGACTTGTGGCTCCTTGTGTTTTGCCTGAGACAAGGGTGGGCGCTTGGTCGTGGCCGATGGCCCTGGTTTGCTGCTGGTTTTTGTGGCCGTCTTGCCTTCAGGTGTCGGTTTTTTTGTGGTGGACGTTTTTTTCTTGGCTGTTTTCTCGTCTGGTGGTTTAGGGGGCATGTTTCGTTTCTCAGCTCCTATGCTTGTCTGACTTTGGAGGAACCCCATTCTGACTCACTTATCCTTTATTGTACCGGAAATTGGCCTCTTCGTCCAAGCCGTGGGGCATGGTTTAGTCTTTTTTCGTGGCTATCGCCGGGTTACGAAAGGACGAAAAGAAGTTTTCCTGGAAGTGGGTGGAAACGTTCCCATGCAAAGACTCAAGAGAGTGTTAAATGCGCAAATGTTGATTTTTCAGATCTGGTTTTTCGGTAGGTAACAACGATGTTTGTAGAAGACACAAGATTGATCTTCCCTTACAATGATAAAGCGCTAAGGGAGGAAAGAGACCTTGGTGTTTGTGAAGGGGAGCAGGGCATGACCGGAAAATTCTTCTGATCTGGGGTGCCGAATATGAATAATTCGGTGGGTGCGTGGTTCGTCAGCCAGCCACCTTCTTGAGCAGGATGCAACAAAACTGCATATGAGGAATGGTTGATAGTGATTTCCGCACCAACTGGCATCAAGAAGATTGTCTTTTTTGAATAACAATGATGAATAAACGTGAATCTTCCACGAAGCCGATTTGGCAATTAGGTCAGCAGTATGGCATTGAACCGGTCTATCATGACGGTTTAGGCGTTGAGCGACAGGTCACGGTGCCTCATCTTCAACAAGTCCTGGCAAGCATGGGGGTGAAGGCCTCATCGAAGAAGGAAATTCTTGACTCGCTTGCTCATGCGGCTTCCCGAACCTGGACACAGGTCATTGATTCAGTTGTGGTGCGGTATCCTTCGGATTTTCCGTTCATGTTGGCTCTGTCTCTTCCTCTTGGGAATAGCAGTTTGGAGAAGGTTTCCCTTGCAATCCAGGTGACAGATGAGAAAGACGTCAGTCGGTCCCTATCCCTGCCAGGGTCCAGGGGAAAGGTGACATCTGAGAAGACGATCCGTGGTGTGAAGTATGTCCAAGTGCATTTTCCTCTTTCGGGGAAATTTTCACTCGGGTATTTCCGTCTTTCGGTCCATGTGACGTTTCCTTCGGAGCGAACAGTGGAGGGACAGGCCCTGCTCATAGTGGCACCCAGGAAATGTTATCTCCCCTCTTCACCCAAACGGGCCTGGGGGATTTCGCTTCAACTCTATGGATTACGATCCCACAGAAACTGGGGAATTGGGGATTTTCGAGATTTAGAAGAGGTCATGAAAGTGGCAGGGACTCGTTGGGGTGTGGCCACAATCGGGGTCAATCCTCTTCATATCCCGGCGGTGGGATTAACGAGCCCCTATTCTCCCTCCAGCCGTCTCTTTTGGAGTCCCCTCTATTTGAACCTGGAGGGGGTAGACGAGTGGCGGACTTCGGCAGGTCTTCGGCAGAAAGCCAAGAAGGCGAAATTCCAGCGTAGCCTCCAACAATTTCGGGAGAGTTCACTGGTTGACTATGAGGCCGTAGGAAAACTGAAATGGACAGTTCTTGAAAAATTATTCCGAGTGTTTCGACGACACCATCTCCAGCCTAAACATCTCACGGCACGTGGAAGGGCGTTTGCCAGATTTGTGTCCGGGTTCCACCCGCATCTGACAATGTTTTGTACATTTCAGGTCTTGGCGGAAAACCTGGGAACGGTGGCATGGCGTACCTGGCCGAGCGCCTATCAGCATCCCCAGTCGCCTGATGTGGAAGGGTTTCAACGATCCTCTGCTACTCGCATACAATTTTATCAATATGTCCAATGGCTGTGTGAGTTGCAATTACAGCATCTCGATCATGTCGCGAAGAAACATTCGTTGTCCCTCCGGCTGTATCACGATCTACCGGTTGGGATTCATCCCGATGGAGCCGATGCCTGGGTCTTTCAAGATCAGCTTGCGTCAGACATTACGGTTGGAGCGCCGCCGGACTCCTTTAATCTCAATGGACAAAGTTGGGGACTGGTCGTTCCCAATCCCGTTCGATTGCGGGAGGATGGCTATCGGTTTCTTCGAGAAACCTTACGGCAAAATATGCGACATGGAGGTGTCCTCAGGATCGACCATGCCTTGGGCCTGTTTCGGATGTTCTGGGTTCCCCAAGGGGGAACAGGAAAGGATGGCGTGTATGTCAGGACCTATGTGGATGAAATTTTGGCTGTCCTGGCTTTAGAAAGTGTGCGACAAAAGGTGATGGTAGTTGGAGAAGATCTTGGTGCGGTCACTCCTGCCATTCGAGAAAAATTAGATGCCGCCGGGCTGCTATCCTATCGCCTGCTATTTTTTGAACGAGAGAATGGGGGAGCGATGACCTCGCCACAGGCCTATCCTGAGCAGGCGCTTGTGGCCGCAACAACACATGACCTTCCTACCCTCAAAGGTTTTTGGGCTGGACGAGATATCATCATTAAGCAAGAAGGGGGTGTATACCTCAGAAAAAAGGATAAAGAGCAAGACCGGCGACAGCGTGCTGAAGATCGGAAACGATTATGGGAGGCCTTACATCGGGAGGGCCTCTGTTCTACCGAGGCAATTCCCTCTAACCTTTCGGACGACATGCTTCAAGCCATGTACCGGTATTTAGCCAGGACACCCTCGCGTCTGCTCATCGTGCAGCTTGAAGATTTGTTGGCAGAGCTTGATACGCCTAATCTGCCTGGAGCACCGGAATCAGTCTATCCTTCCTGGCGGGTGCGGATTGGTCGAGAATTGACTGCTTGGCTAAACGATCCGGCCATCCTGCGCTTCGCTAAAGCGATGCAACGTGAACGACGGAAAGGCGGACCTAGGCGCCAGATACGCAGGGGATAGATTTCATGAGCTCTTCCATGCAAGGAGGGACAGGCAGGCGGTATCCCATGCCGTTAAATGAGGTATATCACCGGAATGTCAGTTGCGTGATGTCAAGGAGGATACGTATGATCAACGATTGTCATGTTCCTAATGACCATCGAGTCTGGTGGGGAAAACATGGTGTTTCGTCTAGTCTAAGTAGGTCGATAAGGAAGAGAGGACGATCCTTCATATGCAAGAGAAAAAGTTGACGATGGCCGGGTGGGTGGATGGCTTAACCGACGCGGTTACTGCGAGCCTGGCTCAAATTGTGGCCTATTTGCCTACCCTGATTTTGGCGTGCATGTTGTTGGGTCTTGGCTATGTGCTAGCCCGGCTGGTTTCTGTCGTGGTGACCCGCTTGCTGCAATTGATGGGGTTTGACCGTTTGCTGAGTCGAACCGCCGTGCAAACCCTATTGGAGCGATCAGGAACCAAGCAGAAAAGTTCTGAAATTCTGGGGATGATTGGTTTTTGGATTATTTTCCTGGTCTTTCTCATTCAAGCGTCTGACACCCTCAGCTTGACGATGGTCTCGGATGCGTTGACGAGTATTGCCTATTATATTCCCAAAGTCGGGATTGCGGTGTTGGTGCTGGTTCTGGGTTTAATCGCCGCGAATTTCGTTCGTGAGTTGATTACCATGACTTGTAGCTCGGCAGGCATTACCCATGGGACGATGGTGGCCCAGGCCGTCTATGTGGCGGTCGTGTTGTTAATCGTGGTGACGGCCATTGACGCACTCGGGATTAATACGGAATTGCTGAACAATACCATTGTCATCCTATTAGCAGGATTGATCGGGGGTGCAGCATTGTCGTTTGGGTTGGGGTCACGAACCGCTGTGGCTAATCTCATTGCCGCTCATTATTTGGGATCAATGGTTCGGGTCGGCATGACCGTAAAAATTGGGGAGAACCAGGGAACCGTGGTTGCGGTCACACCCATCTCGGTGGTGTTAGAAACCCGGGAAGGCCGGGTCATCGTTCCTGCTACCCAGGTCACCGAATCAACAGCCGTCATTACCCATCCCGAGCATTAACAAATGGAACTCGAACATCGGCTCACTCTCGGGTATTTGCAGGCCCATCCCGTGGAAGCGGCTCGTCATTTGGAATCACTGGATCCTCATGAATCGGCTTCGCTCCTTGAGGCCTTACCTGGGGAAGAAATCGCTGGTGTCTTAGAGCATTGTTTGCCGGTGTCCACCGCCAAAATTATCGAAGAGCTTTCGAAAGATCTTGGAGCAGGCGTTTTAAGCGCCATGAATGCCACATCAGCAATCGGGGTTCTTCGGCAATTTGAGGAACCTGTTCGCCAGGACGTGTTAGACCGGTTAGATAATCCGATGGGGGCTACTCTTCGCCGTGCCTTACGGTATTCCCCCAACACGGCCGGAAGTTTAGCGGATCCTCAGGTGTTCACCCTCCCACCTGATATTGCCGTTGAAGAGGCCATAGACCGTATTCGTACCTATGGCCAGAAAGCCATGTACTATGTCTATGTCATCGATCGCGATAGCAAATTGGAAGGTGTCCTCACATTGAGACAACTGCTCATTGATAGGTCTGATCATTTAGTCGGAACATTGATGGAGACCCAGATCACCACCTTATCGGCAGAAGCCAATCTGGAAGAAATTCTCAAACATTCTGAGTGGAGCCGATTTCATACCTTACCGGTGGTCGATCGATGGGGAACATTTTTTGGGGCATTGCGATATCGGATGTTACGCAGGATTGAGAAGGATGTCGGAGGCAAGGCTCCGTTGGGATCGGTGAGTGATTCGCTTATGCAACTTTGGGAAGTCTATTCGTTAACCGGTATTCGTTTAATGACGGATGTAGCCGAAACGCTACAAGAACGGAACAAAATAGGGTGAGGGATCTGACCACACAGAGGGGTACGAAGGTCCGGGGAAGGGGCCATCTTCTCAACGAGGCATTTTTCCAGAACCACCATGAGGAAGCCGCACGTATTCTGGAAGGGTATCCGGTGGAGGATATCCTGAGAGTCTTGCAAGGAACCAGTCCGAAAAATGCGGCGAATCTACTGGCCTGTATCACTCCTCCCGTGGCCGCGGATACGTTGGCGATCATGCCCACCGATTTGCTGAAACAGGTCGTGCCGCATCTCTCCCCGTCATTGGCGGCCTCCCTGTTTCAACGGTTGGACGACGATCTGCAACGGGCGATTCTTTTCAGAGTTCCTGAACGGTATGCCCAGGAAATCCGGTCCTACATGACCTACCCGGAGGAATCCGTAGGCCGTATTATGGATCCCAAATTTTTTGTATTGCAGGAGGAAAGCACGGTTCGAGAAGCCATGGTACAGGTGCGGATCAGGGCGCAAAAAGATGTCCATGATGTGTATGTCATTGATCGAACCCAAAAGCTCGTGGGCCGGATTTCCGTTCGTGACTTGTTGCTGGTGGATCCGGAAGAAAAATTGCAGTCAGTCATGGTTCAGGATCTTCCCACCATTCATCCTTTGGAGTCGCGTGAAGAGATTGTCGAACTCTTTGGTGAACGGCATTTTTTTACGATTCCGGTTGTGGATCTAGACGAACGGCTATTAGGCGTTGTCCGGAACGAAGCCATTATTAAGGCCAGTCAGGAAGATGCGAGTGCAGACCTGCTCACGATGGTGGGAGCCAATAAGGATGAGCGTGCGCTTTCCCCCGTTTGGTTTTCGGTCCGAAAGCGATTGCCGTGGTTGCAGCTCAATCTATTAACGGCATTCTTGGCCGCATTTGTCGTGGGAATGTTTGAAGGGACCATTGCGAAATTTACCGCTCTGGCTGTCTTACTTCCGGTGGTCGCCGGACAGTCAGGCAATACCGGGGCCCAATCCCTCGCTGTGGTCATTCGCGGGTTGGCCCTGCGGGATATTCGACCATCCCAATGGCTCCGGGTCAGCGGAAAAGAAGTCTATGTCGCATTTTTAAATGGCCTGGCTGTCTCTGTAACGGCCTGTTTCGCCGTGGGACTATGGAGCCGGTCGTTGGGATTGGTCTTCATCATCGGCTTGTCCATGATTATTTCGATGGTCATTGCGGGGTTATCCGGCGCGATTATTCCCATCGCCTTGAAGGCACTCAAACAGGATCCAGCCCAATCCTCCTCCATTGTGTTAACCACGGTGACCGATGTGGTCGGGTTTTTCAGTTTCTTGGGGCTTGCCACCCTGCTTTCAAGTTTATTGGAACCCTGATCCTTGATCGGTTTGTGGACGGGATTCTCTTCATGTGAGCTTCCTCCCGCTCCCCTTTCCTTCGCGGTTGTCTCTTCCTTCAAAGGAAATTTCTGATTGCCTACTAATTGATGGTAGGGTAGTATCGTTTTTTCTCTCATTTTTATCTTAGGTTATTGAGGATAGGAGGCTCTATGGGATCACAGAAGACGTCTAAAACGGATCGGGTGGGGACATTAGATCAGGATATCACTCGGATCCGTCAACAGTTAGAGATCTTAAAAAAATATCTGATTGATGAGCCTTCCACGGCCGCCTTAAACGAATTTGATTCCGCTACAGAAGAAATTCTCGCCGATGCGTTAGGCAGTTCCTCTCCGCTCTTAGATACCTATGACTATGCCCAACTTGGAGAGGCAGCCGGGCTGATGAATCTTTCCGAAGAGGCACCGGAAGGCACCACCCATCACTCACAGCGGGAAACGATTCGGCAACGGCAGCGAGTGCTGGAAAGCGGTATTGCGGATCTCGAGGCCAGGCGGGCCTCCCTCTCGCAGGAATCCAAGAAACGGAAAGCGTCTGGGCCGACCGTTTCAGACTATATGGCAAAAACTGTGCGATCTGTGTCGCTCGATGCCACCTTGCAGGAAGTCGGTCAATGCCTTCAAAAATGGAAAATTGGTTCGGTGCTAATCCAAAGTGGAGATGAGTACTTGGGGTATATCACCGAAACCGAATTGACTCGAGAAGTCGTCGCAGCCGGAACAGACCCTGTTACCACCACCGTGAAGACTTGCATGCGCGAACCGTTAGTCACGGTTGAGACCAGTGATCCAATTGTCGAAGCTGTACGCCTGATGAAAGAAAAAGGTACCAGGCACCTTGCGGTCACAGAAAGTAACCGGATCGTCGGGGTCGTCTCGGTTTCAGATATTATCCGATATTATTCCGGAGTTGTGTAAACATTGTCTTCTGAGAGATTATCACTCGCTTCCTAGCACCGGGCTACCAGGCTTTCTTCCTCGAGGACATACACGGGATGTTACGTGGTCGTGTTTCTCGAGGAAGGTTCCACCTTTTTCCGTAACATATTTGCCCACCCATTGAATGAAGCTTTCGGAGGCAGTGAACGTAAGCTGAGAAAAATCTGCCTGATGGACCTCTTGGGACATTCGTGTTTTTAGTCATTCGCATATTCCTTTCCGTGAACGCAGTGCAGGCATCAAGAATTGATTATGGGGATAAAAATGGGCAATAAGAAGAGGATGGTGACGCGTCACTTTTCCTGGTTCCTGCGGCTCTTTAGTCCGGCCCTGGGGATGTGGATCGGTTGTACCGGTGTTGTTGCGGTGAGTATCGGAATGGAGAGAAGTGCCGTATGCGCAGGTGAACCCTCAGAGTCCTACTTGGAACGAACGGAGGAAAAGACTTTCAAGCAAGGAGGATTTGCGGAGGTGGCTCAGGCCGTGACTCCGGCAGTGGTCAATATCACTGCAACCATTGATATTGTCGAATCTCGGGGAGGAGGCGTTCCACTTCCGTTTGGAGGTTTTGGTGAGGGGCAACGACCACCTGGTATTCCCAAACGTCAAAAGGGTTCAGGGTCAGGCGTCATTCTGTCTTCCGACGGATACATTGTGACCAATAATCATGTAATTGCTGAAAGCCGTGATCTTATTGTGATTCTTCCAGATGCCCGTGAATTCCCTGCTAAGGTTGTGGGGGCGGATCCCGAAACGGATTTGGCGGTTATCAAAATTCAGGCTGAGAACCTTTCCGTGATTCCCTGGGGAAATTCGTCCTCGTTAGCCGTTGGCCAATATGTCCTGGCCATTGGCAACCCGTTTGGTCTGAATTCAACGGTGACACTTGGCATCGTCAGTGCGCTTGATCGAGGAGGCATGGGGTTGGCCCGCTTTGAAGATTTCATTCAGACCGATGCGGCCATTAATCCCGGAAATTCCGGTGGGGCGTTGGTGAACACACGGGGAGAATTGGTTGGCATTAATACGGCAATAGCCTCTCAAAGTGGAGGGTATCAGGGAGTGGGGTTTGCTGTCCCTTCTTCATTGGCAAGGCCTGTGTTAGACGAATTGATCAAAAATGGAAAGATTGTCAGGGGATATTTAGGGCTTGGTGTTCAGGAAATGACGACGGAACTGGCTCCGTGGTTTGGCCTGAAAAATAGTGAAGGGGCACTAGTGACCGATGTGGTTCCTGGTGGGCCGGCCGATAAAGCCGGCATACACCGGGGAGAGGTGATTCTTGAGTACCAAGGGAAAAACGTGAAAGATGGACAAATGTTGTTGGAACAGGTGACACGTGCCACTATTGGGGAACAGATTGAACTGGGTATGGTCGAAAATGGAAGAGAACGTAAGGTAAGAGCGATCATCCGTGAGCAACCACCAAACCCTCAGGCGCGGCGTACTCGAACGACTCGCGCGGAAGATCCTCTTGCCGGGGTGGAAGTGGCCGATGTCGATGCGGCGGCCATTCAGGAATATGGGCTGAATCCTGTCACCAAAGGGGCGGTGGTCTCATTCCTTGAGGAAGGGTGTGCAGCTGAATTAGCGGGGATCATAGAAGGAGATGTCATTATTGAATTGAATAAGCATTCCGTGGAATCCGTCAGGGAGTATTCCTCATGGTATAAACGGCTCAAGAAGGAGCAAGCTGTACTGGTCGTGCTTGTCCGTTCCTCACGTCATTTGTATGTGGTGGTAAAATCTTCTTAACGTGGCCACCAGAAGGACTTAAGCCATATGTCTAAAATTTTCAATGCCACGGGATATCTGCGATTTCCCCAACATCCGTAATTTCCCCTTGACTGTTTCCTGGAAACTCTCCATCCGATATTGGTGGGAATGGTTAAGCACGTGAGGGTCTGTGCCTTAACCCTTCATTCCCAATAGGGTGTTCGTCCAGCTTTTTCGCTCTCCCTCCCTAAGTTATTACAGGGCATTTCATTGCAAGCCCCATGTGGACCACAGCCCATTCATCAGGAAAAAGATGCGGGTGAACTGGTCAACGGGAAGCCCTTTTCCCCAGTTATGGCGTTGGCATTAGAAAACACGGGACACGGTGAGAGGAATCAGATATTCGAGAAGGCTCCGTTCAGCTAGGGTAATGAGGCCTCAGGATTAAGCGTGGAGCCTGTTTCAGGAACCGGTTCAGAATGAATAGCCGGATTGGCTGGTGGGGCAATATCAGGTGTCATTTCCTGATGCTTGGAGACCCGAATCACCGGGGGGTCGTGGATAAATGGTTTGTATTGCGGCACGTCTAATGTCACCAGATCACGTTCCTCAATGAGGAGGTCAATTTCAGGCACCTGCTGTTGAAAGGTCGCTAAAATGGTTCCGTCTTGAGTGGTAATGGTGATCAGTAATCGATCCTCTTGGCGTTGTTTGTGTGTCACCGATCCTTCAAGTGGATGCCTGGTGTCCTTCAAAAAAGCGGGAAGATAGGGATCCAAATACCGGGAGGCTAACATCGGGCCACTTAAGCCGAGGCCTAATCCTAGAAAAAATACCGTCGCCGGTATGACCCATGCTCTCATGGTTTCTGCTCGGTGGTTGGAGGTTCGTCTTTCGGGTTTTCCTGTTCGGTTGGAGGAGTGGTCTGCTCCGTGGTTGAAGATTTGTCTTCCAGGGGTTCCTGCTGCGTTGGAGAAGGTTTCTGCTGTCCACGAATAAACGTTTCCAGGCGACTGAGAGCATCAGCGGTCATATCGCGGGCCCCCTTGGTCGCATGTTCGGATTTTTCGGTGAGGTCTTCCATTTGTCGACGGAGATCATGAATCCCGCCGGTTCGTTGAAATGCCAGGATCGCAATCACTAAGGCGCCGATAGCGATCAGTAGGGTCAATACTTCCATGATGTCCTCCTGTTCTGGTCAAGAAGCCGTCGATTTGAAATGTGAAAAGGCCTTGACGGCATGCGATCACCAGTTTTTAGGTTGAGGCACATAGGCCGAAATGACCGTCCCCTTGTACTACTGGTTTCCAGTCTGTCTTCTATCTTCTCGTTATTGTGACACTATATTCATTGGGAATCTACCGTTAACCTGATTTTGTCTGTGCGCGGGCAATTTCACCAGCAAATGGTGACCCTTCTCATGGATGTGTCCAAGGTGGAATCTTGTGAACTATCCTGTTTGCTCAAATCGGGAAAATGGTTGACCTCGGCCTTCGGATGACATGAGAGCAGAAGCGCCCTTCTGTTGGTTATCGATGGTGTTGATGCCTTCATTTGAATTCTTACTGGAGAAGTGAATTAAAAAAACCTGTTGTGTTGATGTGCTCGTTGTCCTTGTCTCATAGGGGGCTTCTTTGGGGCTGGGAATATATTGACAGACCACTCAAAGGATCGTGTGAAAATTAATGAAAATTAATGGTCAGTTAATCCTCAGCTTAATCTGAATGGATAGGATGTGGATACGAAATATCTCAGAGTCGGCTTTCTTACTATCAAGGAGGAATGTCAATGGGTACCAACAATCGTGTTTCTCGTGCTTGGCGATTTCAATGGCCTTTGTTTTTTACCAGGATGAACAACCGGAAGGCGGGGCTGGCCGGCATCGGTTTTCTAGCTGGTATTCTGTTGCTCGGGTCATGGAATATGCCGTTTCATTCTCAAGCAGCAATTTCCCAGCCGGCAGATTCTGCTTCCGTTGGATCTCCCCCAAATATGGATAAAGGAGGATTTGCTGACATTGCTCAGGCGGTGACACCCGCAGTGGTCAATATTACGGTTCGAAAAGAAGCGCCAGTCCCCATGTCGGGAATGCCGTCTGATCCGATGAGAGAGTTTTTCGGTCTGCCAGGAATGCCGGAGATGCCAGGGATGCCGAACAGGCCCAATGGGCCTCCTGCTCCTGAAGGGCAGGGAGCCGGTTCCGGTGTCATTATCTCTAGTGATGGATATGTGTTGACCAATGATCATGTGGTCGATGGGGCCAAGGAAATCATGGTGACTCTTCCGGATAATCGGGAATTCACGGGCAAAGTGATCGGCCTTGATCCTCAGACTGATTTAGCCGTCATTAAAATTGACGGGAAGGATCTCCCGTATGTTCCATGGGGAAATTCGGGCGAGCTTCGAGTCGGAGAATATGTCCTGGCGGTCGGCAATCCTTTTGGACTGAATTCCACCGTCACGCTGGGGATTGTCAGCGCATTAGGTCGAGGAGGGATGGGCATTACTCAGTATGAAGATTTCATTCAGACCGATGCGGCGATCAATCCAGGGAATTCCGGTGGTGCGTTGGTGAATACGCGAGGCCAACTGGTCGGAATTAACACGGCAATCTTTTCCCAATCCGGCGGGTACCAAGGCGTGGGATTTGCGGTTCCCACCAATCTTGCCAAACCGGTGTATGAAAGTTTGGTCAATACCGGAAAAGTGGTGCGAGGATTTTTGGGCGTCGGTATACAAGCCATCACGGCGGATCTCGCAGACTCATTTAAGTTGGATCAATCCAAAGGTGCGCTGGTCACGAATGTTGTTCCTGGAAGTCCTGCGGACAAGGCAGGCCTCAAACGGGGCGATGTGATTGTGGAATATCAGGGCAAACCCGTATTGGATCCGCGTAGTCTTCAGCATCATGTCATCAGGACTACTATCGGAACAGAAGTGAAGATGGTGGTGATCCGGGATAGTCAGAAGCATACCCTGAAGGCGGAGATTCGTGAACAAGATAAGCCTGTTCAAGTGGCACAAGCAGGCCAGGTGGGCACGACGGAAGGACCGCTTGCCGGGGTGGCTGTTCAGAATCTCAACCCTGGTATGGCCGAGCAATTAGGGGTGGAAGAAAATGTGAACGGGGTGGTGGTTATGGATGTCGCTCCGGGAAGTTTTGCCGCACGGGCAGGACTGGCGCAGGGCGATGTGATCAGCGAAATCAACCGTAACCCGGTTCGCTCGGAGGAGGATTTCAGGAAAGTGACGTCCAGCTTGAAGGACAAGTCCTCCGCCTTGATCTTTATTCATAGGGGTCAAGGAGCCTTGTATCTGACTGTAAAGGTTTAATAGACAAAAAATAAACGGTAAGTCGTAGCGGGATACCATACTTCCTGAACAAAAAAGGAGAGGTGTGGTATCCCGTTTTGGTTCAGGATTGGTTATATCATGAGCTGAGATGGGTTATTCGATTGAACCTGAAGCAGATGAGGGTTAGGAACCTCGCACAATGATGGACGAATCGTGTGAATAAAATGATGGGATTCACGTCGTCCTCATTCTGGGACCCGGATACCTGGTCCTAAAACTCTTCAGGCACTCCTCACGACCTGCGGGCGCTGGGAACGGTGAGTTTTTAGGAGGTTATCGCATTGATCCGGAAAGAGATTTGTCCGACCGGCAGAGAGGTGAGGCATCTCTTTTGTGAAGGACTTACCGGGAACGCGCTGGTGTGTTTATCGTTGAACATCAGGCATCGAGGGAAGGGTTCCGAGTCTTTGGGTGAGGAGTAAATTCTCAGAAGCATCGACTGGGCAGTCGATGATCGAAAGTGTATTGGAGCTCAATGCCTTACGCAGCACGGGTGCCAGTTCCTCTGCCGATGCGATGCGATAGCCCTTTGCGCCAAAGCTTTCCGCATATTTCACGATATCCATATTGTGAAATTCCACGTAAGCCGACCTGCCGAATTGCTGCATTTGTTTCCACCGAATCAGGCCGAGGCCGCCATCGTTGAAAATGAGCACCACAAAGGGGGTACTCATGCGTATTGCGGTCTCCAATTCCTGCGAGTTCATCAGGAACCCACCGTCACCGGTGACCGCCACCACACGGCGATCCGGGTGCGCCAGTTTGGCAGCCACCGCGCCGGGCAGGGCAATGCCCATAGCGGCGAACCCGTTTGAAATGATGCAGGTGTTGGGAAGAAAGCACGGGAAGAGTCGCCCCAGCCAGACTTTGTGCGCCCCAACATCCGAGATCACGATATCATCATTGGCTAACGACGCACGCAAGTCGGCGAGGATTCTTTGAGGCTTGATGGGAAAGGATGTGTCCTGGCTCCCCTGTGCCAATTCATCGCGAAGCATTTGGCGGAATCGTGAGCTACTCGTCGCGGCATGCGCGTGGCCCTGCTCCGTCAGCGCTTCGAGTGACGAGGTAATATTGCCCACCACCCCGACAGTGACGATGTATGATGCGTCAACCTCCGCGGGTGACATGTCCACGTGCACAATTTTCTTGTCGCGGTTGGGGTTCCAGGTATGGGGCGCATATTCCACGATGTCATATCCAATCGCGATGACGACGTCGGCTTCCACGAACTCGCAGTTCACATAATCAAGTGTTTCCAGTCCAATGGCGCCGAGCGAGAGAGGGTGGCTATCGGGAATGACGCCTTTGGCCATGAATGTGGTGGCAACCGGAATGTTCAGCTTTTCGGCAAATCGCACCAACGCTTCGGAAGCATGTCCGCGAATGACGCCATTGCCGGCAAGCACGATCGGATGCCTGGCCTCGGCAATGATGCGTCCGGCCTTGTCGAGTTGTTCGGGGGCGGCTCCGCCGGGGTGGGCCCATTGCACGAGCAGCGGCTGGCTGTCAGTTTCCATACAGGCGATGTCTTCGGGAATTTCGATGTGTGTGGCGCCGGGTTTTTCGGACTGAGCCAGCTTGAACGCCTTACGAAAGACTTCCGGTATGATGTCGGGTATGGGCAGGGTGGTGTTCCACTTGGTCACCGGACGAAACAGGGAAATGATGTCAAGATGTTGATGTGATTCTTTATGCAAGCGGTCCTGGTCGGCCTGACCGGTCCGGGCGACGACTGGCGCACGGTCCATGTTGGCATCAGCCACGCCGCTGATAAGATTTGTTGCGCCCGGCCCCAGTGTGGAGAGACACACGCCGGCTTTGCCGGTCAACCGACCATAGACGTCGGCCATGAAGGCCGCGCCTTGCTCATGTCGGGTCATGACGAAGCAGATGGAGGAGCCGATCAGCGCGTCGAGCAAATCCATATTTTCTTCGCCCGGCACACCGAAGATGTATGCCACACCTTCGTTCTCCAGACATTGTACGATGAGTTTGGCTGCTTTCATGTGTGCCTTCCGGATTCAATATTCTTAGAATAATTTGATCAACGCTGCCAGAGAATGTGCGCCTCTTCCAGGGGAATCGCCATTCCGCCGCAGTGTGGAATCACCCGCGCCGTATAGTCCCCCGCTGGGCGAGCCGCAGACACTGCCGTGCGGTAGACATGCCCGCCGATCGATCCGGCCAGTTGCCGGATGTGACTCATTTCCTGCCGGTGCGGACCGTCGCCGTTGATCCCGTCGGCATACAGTTCGACTCGCGCGGCCTTCGGATCCAGATCGTCGAGATAGACCTGAATCTCAAAAATATGTTCTTCCCCGTGGGTCTCCACCTTCACGTCGCCGAAGCGTAACGCGGCCCATTCATGTTCCAGTGCCTGCCGCCAATTCAGTATCTGTGAGCCGGCCGCGCCTTTATCGGCGGCGCGTGCCCGATAGGCGGCTGCCGCCGGGAGGTACCGTTGCTCGGTGTATTCGCGCACCGTGCGGTTCGCGGAGAAACGCGGGGTCAACCGCGCCATGCTTTCCCGCATCCGGTTGATCCATGCGGTGGGAATGCCGTTCTCGTCTCTGGTGTAAAACTCCGGAATCACCTCCTGCTCGAGAACATCATACAGCGCGTCGGCTTCAACCCCATCCCAAGCGGGATCGTCGCCGTGCTCCTGGCCATCGCCTAATGCCCACCCCACTTCAGGCGAGTAGGCCTCCGCCCACCACCCGTCCAACACCGAAAGATTGAGTCCCCCATTGACCAGCACCTTCATGCCGCTGGTTCCGCTCGCTTCCCAGGGTCGCCGTGGCGTGTTAATCCACACATCCACTCCCTGCACCAGCCGCTCCGTTAACAGCATGTCATAGTCACTCAGAAAGATGATGTGGGGGCGGACCTCCGGCTGGCGGATGAACGTGATCCATTCATGGATCAAGGCTTGTCCTGCCCGGTCATCAGGATGAGCTTTGCCGGCCATGATGAGCTGGACGGGGCGTTCCGGATTGGTCAGCAGGCCGCGCAATCGTTGCGGATTGTGCAGGAGCAGGTTTGGTCTCTTATAGGTGGCGAAGCGTCGCGCAAAGCCCAATGTCAACGAGTTGGGGTCAAAGAGATACTTCGCCGCATCAATAGCTTCAGGCGACGCGCCGGAAGCGGCCAGTTGCCTGGACAATTGCTCACGAGCATAGGTCACAAGAGCCTGGCTGGCGGCGATGCGAAATTGCCAAAGGGTGGCGTTAGAGACGTGGCGCATGTCCTGCTCCAGCGTGTCCGTCGTCCCCAGCCACCGCTCCTTTCCACAGATTTTCGTCCACAGATCATCAGCCGGAGCCGAGTCCCATGTCGGCATGTGGACTCCGTTCGTCACATATCCGACCGGGACTTCGTCTTCCGGCCAATGCGGAAAGAGCGGCGCAAAGAGATGCCGACTTACTTTTCCATGCAAACGACTGACGCCATTCACCGCGCCGCTGCCCCGAATAGCCAAATAGGCCATGTTGAACGATTCAGACGCATCGTGCGGATTCTGACGGCCCAAGGCCAGCAAATCATGCAGCGGAATGCCGAGCTTTTCCTTGGCATACCCACTGAGATATTGTTCAATGAGTGCCGGGCTGAATCGGTCGAAGCCCGCGGCCACCGCAGTATGGGTGGTGAACAGGTTTCCAGCCCGGGTCACGGTTAGGGCCACGTCGAAGGGCTGTCCGGTCTCTTGCATAAAACTGCGGGCACGTTCCAAGACCGCAAACGCCGCATGGCCTTCATTCAGATGACAGACTTCCGGTTGAATGCCCAGCGCCCCCAACAGCCGCCATCCGCCGATTCCGAGCAGCAATTCCTGCTGGAGGCGCAGCTCCGGACCGCCCCCATACAGCTCACTGGCAATTCCTCGATGAGCAGGAAAGTTCGCCGCATCATTGCTGTCCAGGAGATAGAGGGTCACTCGGCCGACCTGGACCTGCCAGACGCGCAACCAGATCGAGTAAGCGGGTAAGGCGATCTCCAACCGCAACCATTCTCCATTTGATTGCCGCAAGGGGCTGATCGGCAATTGTCCGGGATCGTTATAGGGGAAGAGGGCCTGTTGCATCCCGCTCTTATCGATGACCTGGCGAAAATACCCTTGCTGATAGAGAAGTCCCACGCCGACCACCGGCACGCCCAGATCGCTGGCGGCTTTGAGTTGATCGCCGGCGACATTGCCGAGTCCACCCGAATAGATGGGCAACGCTTCGCTCAACATGAATTCCATGCTGAAATAGGCGGCGCAGGTTAGGGCCGTCTGCGAATGATGCTGCTGAAACCAGGCAGGGGACTCTACCGCCTGCTGCCTGGTCTGGACCAGGCTATCAATGTTTTTTCGAAAACCGGGATTGGCCAGCACCTGTTTGATCCGGTCGTGCGAGACGGTCTGCAAGACAACCCAGGGATTGTGTGTGATGTCCCATAATTCGGGATCAAGCTGCCGCCATACTACATCGGTCGCATGATTCCACGAAGAGCGCATATCCAGTGCCAGCTCGGTCAGGGAATTGAAACCCTCGATTTCCGTGGGAAGAAAATTATCCAGGAGATGGCTGACACGGATTGGTTGGCTCATGGTGTTTCCTTCAGTGTTGGTTCAGAGGGAATGGCCGGCTGTCGGGGAGTAGCCGACAACGCATCCCCGACGATCGAGTGTTCGACTTGTTTGCCTGCGAGGGAATTGACTGTTGCATGACTTACCATGCACCTACGATGCTCGCCTGTGGCGATTTTCCTATTATGTGACACATCTATTCATAGAGGACTTTTCTTAAAGCGGCGGTAGCGACGGATGAGCGCATTGGTTGAGCTGTCATGCTTGAGCTGCGGCTCGCCAGGGCTTTCAAGTTCTGGAAGCGTCCGTTTCGCCAAGACCTTGCCTAGTTCAACGCCCCATTGGTCGAATGAATCGATATCCCAGATCGTCCCCTGTGTGAAGACGCTGTGTTCGTAGAGCGCGATCAATGCCCCGAGCGTTTCCGGTGTCAGACGTTCGGCAAGGATGGTGTTGGTCGGGCGATTGCCTTCAAACACGCGGTGCGGCACCAGCCAGCTCGGTATGCCGTCGGCTTTGACTTCTTCGTCGGTCTTGCCGAAGGCCAACGCCTCGGTCTGTGCGAACAGATTTGCCATCAGCATGTCATGCTGATGGCCGACCGGATTCAAGGTTTGGGAAAAACCGATACAATCACAAGGGATGAACTTTGTCCCCTGGTGGATCAGCTGGTAGAAGGAGTGCTGGCCGTTGGTGCCGGGTTCGCCCCAATAAATGGGGGCGGTCTGATACCCGACGCCTGCGCCGCCAAGCGTGACATGCTTGCCATTGCTCTCCATCGTCAACTGCTGGAGATAGGCCGGGAAGCGCTTGAGGTAGTGGTCGTAGGGTAGCACGGCGACTGTCTCTGCCTTGAAGAAATTGTTATACCAGATGGTGAGGAGCCCCATCAGCACGGGCAGATTGCGGTCGAAGGGAGCCGTGCGGAAATGTTCATCCATTGCGTGAAAGCCGGCGAGCATCGCACGAAAGTGATCGGGGCCGACGGCGAGCATGGTCGAGAGGCCGATGGCGGAGTCCATCGAATACCGTCCACCGACCCAGTCCCAGAACCCGAACATGTTGGCCGTGTCGATACCAAACTTTGACACTTCCTCGGCGTTGGTGGACACGGCGACAAAGTGCTTGCGCACGGCTTGCTCGTGTCCGATCTGGCGCACACTCCATGCGCGTGCGGTATGGGCGTTCGTCAAGGTTTCCAACGTCGTGAACGTCTTCGAACAGATGATGAACAGCGTCTCTTCTGGATCGAGGTTGCGCGTGGTTTCCGCAAAGTCGGTGCCGTCCACGTTCGAGATGAAGTGGAAGGTCAGGTCGCGCTGGCTGTAATGACGCAGCGCTTCGTAGGCCATCACCGGACCGAGGTCGGAGCCGCCGATGCCGATATTGACCACGTGGCGTATCCGCTTGCCGGTGTGTCCGCGCCATTGGCCGCTACGGACCTGATGTGAGAATTCCGCCATGCGGTCGAGGACCCCATGGACCTCAGGTACGATATTGACGCCATCGACGAGAATGCGTTTGGTCTCAGGCACACGCAGAGCCGTGTGTAGAACGGCGCGTCTTTCCGTCACGTTGATCTGCTCACCACAGAACATTGCGGCGATGCGCTCACGCAGACCGCAGTCTTCGGCAAGCTGCAGGAGAAGGTCTAGCGTCTCGTCGGTGATGCGGTTTTTCGAATAGTCGAGGTAAATCCCGGCGGCTTCGGCGGTCAGGCGTTCGCCCCGGCGGGGATCGTCGGCAAAGAGCTGCCGCAAATGCAGACTGCGGATCGTCTTATAGTGCGCGGCCAGCGCTTTCCAGACGGGCCGTTTGGTCAACAGCGGTCGCAGCGGTCGGGTCGCGCGAGGGGTCGGCTTCACGCGGCTCATGCTGATGCAACCTTTGTCAGTGTGTCGATTTTCCCGGAGATTTGGTTCATCAGATCATGCCAGGACTTGGCAAAGGCTGCCGTCCCTTCGCGCTGGAGGTCTCGGGCCAGTGCCTCATCGTCGATGCCGGCACCGGCAAATTCCGCGAGCACCGCTTCGGCGTCGCCACCGTGGACGCGCAGGACATTCTTTACCCTCCCATGATCGGCGAAGGCGAGGAGGGTCTTTTCCGGCATCGTGTTGATCGTATCCGGGGCTGCCAGTGCCTCGACGTACAGAACGTCAGGGGCTGCCGGATCCTTGGTGCCCGTACTGGCCCAGAGCAGGCGTTGTGGGCATGCCCCGGCCGCAACCAGATTCTGCCAGCGTTTGCCTGCCAGCAGATCGCGGTAGGCTGTGTAGGTGCGCATGGCGATGGCCACGCCAAGACGATTGCGCAAGGGCGTCGGTACCTTATCCTTGACCGCCACGTCCCAGCGACTGACGAAGATTGATGCCACGGAATGGATCTTTGGGTCGAGGCCTGCAGCGATTCGCCGCTCAATGCCGCGCATATAGGCTTCGGCTGCCGCGATGTATTGTTCACGCGAAAACAGCAATGTGACATTGACCGGTACGCCGGCGAAGATCGATTCCTCAATTGCGGGAATGCCTGCGATCGTACCCGGAATCTTTATGAACAGATTGGGGCGTTGTGCGCGCGCATGCAGTTGCGTCGCCGCCTTGATGGTGGCGGCCGTATCGTCCGCGAGCAGGGGAGAGACCTCCAACGACACCCAACCGTCGAGGCCACCGGTGGCGCCGTGGATCGACCGGAACAAATCTGCCGCTTGAACCAAATCTTCCATGGCGAGTTCGAAGAACAAGTTCTCGCCCGACTTGCCGGCGAACGCCTTCTGGCGGATTGCGTCACCATACAGGTCGCCTTCTTTGATCGCGTGATCGAAGATCGTGGGATTGGAGGTGAGCCCCGTTACTGCGAATTCATGAATGTAGCGGCTGAGCGAGCCGCTGGTCAGCAACCCCCGCGTGATGTTGTCGAGCCAAAGGCTTTGACCAAGGTCGTGAAGTTGTTGTGTCGCGTTCATCATTTCTCCTTACCGCAATGTGGGCGTCGGCGGCGCCCCCTCGCGGACAAATTAAGAGTGACTGATTCACCGGTGTGCTCGATCGTCAGGTTGGCCGGAGGGGAGGCGGCGATATTTCCGGGTTCGAGTGCGTAGTGGCTCTGGTTTGGAAGGCCTGTCGTCAATGGATTCTCCAGAGCATCTTTTGTCGTCCCCAGAATGGGCAGATTGTCGTCCACCATGACGCATCTTCAATTTTGGAATATTGATTATGAAATGCATAGGGTGTGCCAAGAAGAATAGAGTTGTAGCCCTCTGACGGTTTATCCCAAAGTGGATATTGATTCAAAACAGAAATTGTTACGGCGTTCATTCCTTTGTTTCCAGCAAGGGAATCATGACTTACCTCGAGGGTGAGTAGGTGAATGGATTTACATGGATGAAGGCCAGATTGTCTAAATATGGGACCAATCCTTTAATGTGGAGGTGTGACGAAATTCCACATTTTCTTAATTTCCTTTCGATAACCCCTGCCAGGATCTTCCCCTTCATGAGTGAATTCGCACCTGTGTGTTGTGCGATACTGCTCATTGGGAGCCTCTCCTCTCAACTCATCCTGGCTGTCCTCCGGATTCTTAAGTGCCAGAAGAATGCGGGACTTCAAAAAAACGCCTATTTAATCTGTCCAGTCTAGCCACGTCAAGACGTGTCTTTCCACCGAAAGACTACAAACAGCGAGAGGGTTATAACATACAAAGTAGTAGACTGAGCCCTCCGAGCAATGAGAACGCCATAATCTCTTTAAATGAGATTAGGTGATTCGGTAGCGACTGAAGGATTTCTGGATAGCGTTGGCAAGTGTTTTTCGAATTGGATTGGCCAGAAATCTGTTGGGGCGCCTTCATGGCGTTGACCATGCGAGCAAGGCGGAGAGATCATATTTGACCAGTTCGCCGATCCGCTAAACCGTGAGGTCAGCCGGTGGATAGGCCGTGCCATTTTTTGATCCAGCGCGTAATGGCCCTGGCGGGGAAAGATGGTTGTCAGACGATCTCCCCAAACCTGTTTCATGGCTCCAAGAATGCGCAGCTTGTCGTTTACCATGATGTAATGTCGAGCTGGATAACGTCGCTCGACATCCTCAAGCATGTGCTCCTTGTGCACGTAAATCAGCACCCGACCCTCGACCGCGTCCCACAATCCCGACCGTTGGATCTTGCGCGGCTGAAAGACCACATCACCATCCGAGAGGATGACCGTCCGGCCCCAATGGTCAAGATGGGCGAGAAGGTCGAGCGCGCCAGGATAGAGGCGTTCGGCGAACGGATAGTCAACCAGAAATGAAGACATCATCAGCAAGCGCGGGTCATTCATGGTTTCAACACGGTAGCGTTGCAATGCCCCCAGATAATCCGCATAGCCGAGGTCTTTTCTCAACGCCTCAAAAATGTCCCAGTATCGATCACGGTTTTTCTCACCAAACTCTTGCGCAAGGTGATGGCTCAAGTCGGTGCCGATGCGGTCGTTATCCAGCAGGGTACTATCCACATCCAAAAGAAAGACTACCTCGTCCGGGACGGTCATGCTCTTATCCTTTCGGGCATCGGATTATGCCAACCTCCGTCTGTTTCGATGAGCGCATCTGCCTCATACAGCTTCTTCCTTCGTCAACAAAATCGTACAATTCCCCTACAGGGTCTGTCCAACCCACAGCGCAGGGGTTGTGGTACAACATGCAGGGTGGCACGGATCAATGATATGCAGTGGTTTCGCCAATCGTTCCATTTGGAGATTCTGATCTTAGTGACGGCGACCTTCGGGAAACGCGTACGTGGCGGTTTCCTGCTCAGAGGCAGGTCGTCGAAAGATCCTGATTGCAGGCTGGTGTGGAGGGCGAACCTATAGAAGGGGCTGACTTAGTCTGCGCCGAGCTTGACCTTCCCCCTGAACGCCTGATGCGCACAGGCTTGATAGGCAATGAACAGAATGAATCCGAGCAGAAACCACCAAAGGCCGACCTGCATGCCATAGGCGCCGGCGATGGCGTTGGTCACGGTCAAGCTGTTGGCCGGATCATTCGTCGCGATCAGGATATTCGGGTATGACCCCCAGGCTGTGCCGGCCAGCATTGTCAGAATCAAGAGACTCGTTGCGGAAAATGCTCCCGCATCCCAATTGCGCCTTCGTATCACGAGAGCCGACAACAGCGTCGCTATGCTGAGAACGGGAAAGATGTATCCGATGGGATGGGCGGCATAATTGAGATAGAATAAGGGTTGGACGAAGGGAACGGCCGTCAGGGCCAGCCCCACCAGAATAATCACGGCCGATCCAGCAAGCCAGGCCGCACGTCGCGCCCGGTTCCGCAACTGGCCCACCGTTTTCATGGCCAGGAAATTGGCGCCGTGCAGGGCGAGGATCGCCGTGCTTGTGGCTCCTATGAGGATGGTAAACCAATCCAGTATGCCCGGCTCCGGTCCAGTCATGAAATTTGTCCAGAGTGCCACGAAGAAATAGCCTTCGGCATTCAAGGGCACGCCGCGAATGAGGTTGCCCAAGGCCACGCCGAACACGACAGCCAGAAAGAGGCTCGCCCCGGCAAACGCCACATCCCAAAACTGCCGCCACAGTGCGTGATCCACGTGCGAGCGGAGTTCGAGCGAGAGCCCACGGGCGATCAGCAGCCACAAGACTATATGCAAGGCCAGATAGAAACCGCTGAACCCCGCCGAATAGGCCTTGGGAAAGGCGAAAAATAACAGACCGCCCGCAGCGATCAGCCACACTTCGTTGCCGTTCCAGATGGGACCAATGGCGGCCAACGCCGCACGCCGGTCCGTTTCATTTTTTGCGACGAAGCCATAGATGATGCCCAGGCCGAAGTCGAAGCCGTCAAGGACAACATAGACAGCCAGCATCAACGTGACGGCAACATACCAGAAGGTTTCCATCGTACCGGTTCCTACGGGTTCGCAGAATCATGGACCGAGCTTGCCGGGCCATGTCTGATTGTTTCAGCCATCAGGAATAGGAAGAGCAGTCCCAATGCAAGATAGATCCCGAGATATCCGAGCAACGTAAACAATGCGTTGCCCGAATGGACCAGCGGTGAGATACCGTCAACCGTTCGGAGCAGACCATATACCAGCCAGGGTTGGCGGCCGAGTTCGGCGGTCATCCAGCCGGCCGTTGTGGCGAGATAGGGAAACGGGGCGGCAAGCATGAGCAGCCAGAGCAGCCAGTTCGCCGTAAATAATCGCCCCCGCCAGATCCAGAATAGCGCCAGACCCATGATTGAGACAAGCATGGTTCCGAGCCCGGCCATCACATGATAGGCATAGTAGAGTAGCGGCAGATTGTCGGGCCATTCTGCGCGTGGAAAGGCGTCGAGCCCTTTCACCTTGGCGTAGAGTTCGTCAAAGAGCACAATACTCAACGCATTCGGCACGACGAGCGGATTGTCGATCGTCATGGTTTCGATGTTCGGCTGGCCGATGAGCACCATACCCGCGCCGCGCTCGGTCTTGAAGAGCCCTTCGAATGCGGCGCCTTTGATCGGTTGGTGTTCAAAAACCTGCCTGGCGTTCTCGTGACCGGTCGGAAAGATCATCAGCGTGGTGGCGATGGCGCCCGCCACCACGCCGGTGCGGAGGAACGTCTTCGCATACTTCACGTGCAAATCGGACAGAAGATAGAACGACCCGATCGCTGCCATGACGAATGAGGCGGTCACGACCGCGGCCGTCATGTTGTGGGCGTATTGCCAGAACAACCAGGGATTCGTGAGCAGACCGGAAAGACTGTCGACGAACAACCGTCCGTCCGGGGCCACCATATAGGCGACCGGATGTTGCATCCAGGCGTTCGTCGCCAGAATGAAAAAACCGGAAAGCCAGGACCCAAGAAAAAGCATCAGCGATGCGCCCCATTGCACCCGTTGGCTGAATCGCTGCTCGCCGAACAGCATGATGCCGAGAAACGAGGATTCCAGAAAAAACGCAAACAGACCTTCCATCGCCAGTGTCTGGCCGATCACCCCGCCGGCGAAGTTCGAAAATTTCGCCCAATTAGTGCCGAACTGGAATTCCAGGGGAATGCCGGTCACGACACCAAAGGCAAAACTCAAGGCGAAGATCTTTGTCCAGAACCGGGCAACCTGATGGTAGTGGTCGTCACCGGAAACGAGCGCACGGCTTCGCAGGTAAAGCAGCAGTAAGGCAAGCCCTATCGTCAATTGCGGAAAGAGATAATGAAACGTGACGGTGAAGGCGAATTGCAGACGGTCATAGAGTAGCGCGCTGGCCATAGAATTCTTTCGAACTGAACAGTGACGCCCCGGAACGAGAATCGGCCTGCTGAAGAACGTCTTCTCGCAAGCTAGCCCCTCCCTCCACCGTGTTGCCATCGTAACAAATCCAGCAGGTGGAGTGGAGCGGCTGGAGTGGGTGAACCAGAATCACCCTATACACAAACAGTTTGCCAAGCATGTTGGCACCTTGTGCGGGGAGATGTCGAACTAGGCCGTCGCACAATTGCTGCACATGCACAAACATGCGGTCAAAGACCAGGATGTCGTGATTCAATCGCGCCTATGGTTATCGTAATGAGGAGTATCGTATCTCCGGCTCAAGATACTGTCAGCCTTCTTATCTCGGAAATGAGGAAAAATTAACCACATGAATCTGCGTTGAGCAATTTAAATAATTCCCGTCTGAT
>JBGSSO010000364.1:0-5481 GCA_041737015.1 Nitrospirales bacterium | reverse complement strand
TATGTGGTGGCCCAGTCAATCGATGGTCGGACGATCCAATTTCCCGCCAGAGTGCTTCGACCCTTTGTCTCGCATCAGGGGATCCAGGGGACCTTTGAGATCACCTTCGATGCGAGGTTGAAGTTTCATTCGATTCGCCTGGCAGAGGACGACAGATGAGCGCAGACCCTATGATTGGAAATGAGTATTCACTTATTGGATTATTTCTGAGTGCGTTTCTTTCCTCAACCGTATTACCGGGAAGCTCTGAAGTCGTGTTCGTCATTTTGGCAACACAGGGACATTTTCCTGGCTGGAGTCTGCTCGCCACGGCGACGGCAGGAAATACCCTGGGTGGGATGAGTTCCTGGGCCTTGGGGTGGCTCATCGGGTGGTGGTATCCACTCCATGAGTTAACCAAACCGACCCATCATCTGGCCGTGGAACGGGTTCGCAAGTGGGGTAGTCCGGTGCTGTTATTGTCCTGGGTGCCGGTCATTGGGGATCCGCTGTGCATCGCGGCAGGATGGTTGCGGATGGGCTGGGTGCGTGCCCTTTTGTGTATTGGGATTGGCAAAGGGTGTCGGTATGCGGTGCTGTTAGCCCTTCTACCTGCAAATGGCGGGTGAATGACACAGACGTCTGCCTATAGCATTCGGAAAACGTTGTTGGTATGGTTGGCCTTCCATCTTGCCTGGTGAGATTCCAACATCGTAATTAATCAATTGCTGTTCATTCGACCGGTTCTTCACCAACTCGAAGTCAATAATGGAGTCGTCCTATCGTGAATGTTCCCCTGCTTGATTTGAAATCCCAATACGCCAGTATCCAACAGGACATTCAGGTGGCGTTGGAAGCGGTGTGTGCGGAGCAAAGCTTTATTCTGGGCGTCCATGTTCAGAAACTGGAACAGACCCTGGCGTCATTCATCGGCACAGATCATGCGATTGGGGTGGCATCAGGAAGCGATGCCTTATTGTTGTCGTTGATGGAGGTGGGGATTCAACCTGGCGATCAGGTGGTGACGGTCCCGTTTACATTTTTTGCGTCTGCAGGAGTGATTTCCCGTCTCAATGCCCGTCCGGTGTTTGTTGATGTGACCCCTGATACCTTTAATTTAGATCCGGCACACTTAGCAGAAAAACTCACTTCCAACATCAAAGCCATTCTTCCGGTCCATCTCTTTGGACAATGCGCGGATATGGAAACGATCCTTCAGATCGCCGATGCACAGGGAATTCCAGTGATTGAAGATGCCTGCCAGGCCATTGGTGCGGCTCGAAACGGAATCCAAGCCGGAGCCTTCGGACGCACGGGGGGCTTTAGCTTTTTCCCGTCGAAAAATTTAGGGGGATTTGGTGACGGTGGGTTGATAACCGCGCGGGACCCATTGGTGGCTGAGCGACTGCGACTTTTACGTGTCCACGGAAGCCGTTCAGAATATCATCATCATTTAGTCGGGATGAACAGTCGGTTGGATGCGCTGCAAGCGGCCATCCTTCACGTGAAATTTCAGCATTTGGCTGAGTGGACCGCGAAGCGCCAAGCGCACGCGGCGATTTATCAGAAGCTGTTTCATGCCTGCAGTCTTGATGAGCGAGTGACCGTGCCGGTCGTGGCACCCGGCAATAGTCATGTTTACAACCAATTCACCATTCGTACCCCGCAGCGAGACGAACTCAGTGCCTTTCTGACCCAACATGAAATAGGCAATCGCATTTATTATCCGGTTCCCTTACATCTTCAAGAATGTTACCAGTCGCTCGGGTATCAAAAAGGTGATTTCCCGGTCTCGGAACAGCTTTCCCAAGAGGTGCTTTCTCTTCCCATCTATCCGGAACTCACATCGGATCAACTTCAGTATGTGGTCGACACGATCAAATCATTTTTTGACCGGCATTAAAGGAGATAACCACAGGGTTATCGGAAAAGCAGATTGAGAAACGAGAGTGGCTATTGAAAAGGATAGCGGGCTTGGATCACGCTGCGAAGCCCGCCTCTGGCGGTAAACTCCCCGGTGACACTTGCTGACACGGGACGACAGGCTTTGACGAAATCGGCCAGAATTTTGTTGACCGCATTTTCATAAAAGATGCCCAGGTTTCGGTAGGCGTGGATATAGGTTTTGAGGGATTTCAACTCAAGACAGGATTTGTCCGGCACATAGGTCAACCGGATTGTTCCAAAATCAGGGAGTCCTGTTTTGGGACAAATAGCCGTATATTCAGGAATTTCAATGGTAATTTCATAGCCTGGATATTGGTTAGGCCAGGTTTCGATTCGTGGCAGTTTATCGGCAATCCCGCTCTTGGCATGGCGTTCCGAATAGCCTGATCGTGAAGAAGGGTGAGATTTTTTCATGAGTTGAAGACTCGTCTCCATGGATGCTTCAGAAAGGAATCTAGTCTACTCTTTTCTGAAATTTCCTCGCAACCTTATCTCACCGGTTTCTTGAGAATACCCCTACCCTGGGCTATACTCGCGTGTCATTTCGTGGCGCGCTTGGTATGTTGCCGAAGCCGTTATTATTCACCATCCAAAGTTACCCTGACCCCGATTCTGTGTGTAATAAGTTTAAGGTGTCGACAAAGAGGGGTGGGGAATTGTGAGGTCTGTCTAAGACGATGAGCAGTATCACGGTGTTGGAAGCTGACGATTTTGTCAAAGGCCTGCAAGGCATTGGATTTGATTTTTTTACCGGTGTACCGGACACGATTTTGGGGGGTATTATTGCCCATTTGACGGAAGAACGGTTGTATACCCCGGCGGTCCGTGAAGATGAAGCGGTGGCGATGGCTGCAGGAGCCTACCTGGGTGGGAAAATTCCGGTCGTGTTGATGCAAAACTCCGGATTAGGCAATGCGCTTAATGTTCTGGCTTCTCTCAATTTGATTTATCAGATTCCCTGTTTGCTGTTGGTATCCTGGCGTGGCTTTGAAGGTAAGGACGCTCCTGAACATCTGGTGATGGGGGAAACCATGACGACGCTTTTGGATACGGTGCGGATTCCCCACCGGACGTTGTCCCAGAAGACGATTGTGGATGATCTGAAATGGACAGCCACAACCTTTATGGAGAAGCGGATCCCTGTCGCGTTATTGTTGAAAAAGGGCATCGTGAAAACCATTCAGCCCTAGTGGGATGGTGAAGAGAGGTCCTCTGGCCCTGTATGGATTTCTCGATTCGGTCTCGTGAGGACAGCGCAGCCAATCTGCAACTCCTGCTCCGTGAGCGGGCAACGGGGGTTGATTGTCAACGCGAAGAAATAACCATTGTGTTGGAGATTCAACGATGATTGGACCAGAAGAAGGGGTCATGCAGAGCCGGGCGCAGGCGATGGCGGCCATATTGGAACTTATGACCGATCAGCTGCTTATTGTTTGCAATGGGTTTCCTTCCCGTGAAGCCTGTAAACTCCGTGATCGGGCTCAAAATTTTTATATGATTGGCTCGATGGGCGCGACGGCGGGCATCGGATTAGGATTGGCCCTGGCCCAGCCTGAAAAAACGGTGGTTGTTTTTGACGGAGACGGAAATGTGCTGATGAGTCTTGGCACGTTGGCTACGATTAGTGCGTTGCGACCGAAAAATCTCATTCATGTGGTCTTTGATAATGAGGTGTATGGGACCACCGGCAATCAACCCACCTATTCCAGAGTTGTGGGCCTGGATAAAATGGCCAAAGCCGCCGGATACAAGAATGTCGAGCGAGTCTGGGAGCGAGAAGATATTGTGTATGAGTTTAAGGCCATGTTAGGAGATGACGGGCCGAGTTTTTTGTTGGTCAAGGTGAATGAACAGCTTGAAGAAGCGGATCGGATTGCCTTGAGCCCAGCTGAGCTGACGAAACGGTTTAAGGGGAGTGTCACCTAACGGCACATGTATTCGCGTGGAAGCCTAATCGCCAGCCTGTAAGCGTGCAAAGGAAGAGGATTCATGATTTTATTTAATCCCGGTCCCGTCAATGTGTCTGAAAGAGTCCGTCAGGCATTACTTCAACCAGATGTCTGTCATCGAGAGTCGGAGTTTTCGGAATTACTGACAGATATTCGGCAAAAATTGCTGAAGGTCTTCGTTCCTGGTGAAGAAGACGAGTACACCGCGATTGTCTTGACGGGTTCTGGCACGGCGGCTGTGGAAGCGGCGTTAATGTCCAGTATCCCTACCGGCAAGCGGGCGATGGTGATTAACAATGGGGTGTATGGCCAACGGATGTCTTCCATGCTGGCGATGCACCGTTTGGGAACGCCGGACTTAAAGTATGACTGGGGAGTCGTACCGGATCCGCAGATGGTTGATTTGGCGCTGAAGCAACATCCGGAAGTGCACACCGTCGCCATGGTTCATCATGAAACGACTCTGGGATTGATTAATCCGGTAAAGGAAATTGCGGAGATCGTGGACCGGTATAATCGGGTCTTTCTGGTGGACTCTGTGAGCGGGCTGGGGGGAGAAGCTCTGGATATTGCCGGAAATAAACTGTACATGGTTGCGGGGGCCGCTCAGAAATGTATTCAAGGTTTTCCCGGTGCCGCGTTTGTGTTGGTCCGAAAAGGCTTTATGGAGCGGGTGATGAAATATCCCAAGCGGTCCTGGTATTTGAATTTGGCTAATTATTATGAAGAACAGGAGCGGGGGACGATTCCATTTACTCCAGCCGTGCAGGTCTATTATGCCTTCCGTGAAGCTATTAATGAACTCTTGGAAGAAGGCCTCGACAACCGGATTCAACGATTTCAAGGGTATGCCACCACCATTCGGACACGCATGGAAGAGTGGGGGGTGAAGCCGGTCCTGGCCCCTACGCTTCAAAGTAATACCTTGACCGCGTTTTATCTGCCGGAAGGGTGTGCCTACCAAGGGCTGCATGACGAATTAAAACGAGCCGGGTACGTGATTTATGCCGGGCAGGGACAATTGGAAGAGAAAGTTTTCCGTGTTGCCAATATTGGTGCCCTGACCAATCAGAATATTGAGGGATTTCTCTCCGCTTTTCAGGCCATACTTTCGGGAGCCAGAGCGTAAAGGCGATTATCTTCGCCGCCGGCGTCGGGAAGCGGTTGCAAGGTGTGACGCAGGGTCGACCGAAATGCCTGGTCGATCTTGGCGGGAGGACCTTGTTATCCCGGCATGTCGAAGCCCTGGGGCAATTGGGTGTGTGCCAGGTAGTGTTGGTTGTGGGGTACGCTCAAGACCATATTCGAAAGGCCATGGCCGCTGACCCATTTGTTCAAGAGGTCCGATGGGTTGTGAATGAACAGTTTACTCGTGGAAGCATGACGTCCCTGTGGGCGGCACGGTCTGAAATGGACGACGATGTCGTGCTCATGGATGCCGACGTTCTCTACGCCCCATCGATTCTGGCTCGATTGGTTCATTCTCCCTTTCCGACGGCCTTGTTAATGGATGAGACGGTGAAGCAGGAATCGGAAGAGTGTATGATTGCCGCGAAGGCTGGTCGAGTCCTCACCTTAAGTAAATCCCTGCCATCCGCCTATGATG
>JBGSSO010000315.1:0-5171 GCA_041737015.1 Nitrospirales bacterium | reverse complement strand
GCCTAGGAGGTCATCCCAATGCAGATACGTTGCTTCAGACTCCACGAGAAAGGTTTGCTTCAACCCACCGAGGAAAGACCGACAGGAACATGGCTTGAGGATGGGATCGTCCGTTTTTTGGATATTGATTATCCAGATGTCACCAAAGAGCTGCGTGAGGTCCTTGTCCCCTTGGACCTGGATGACGCTTTGCTGGACAAGCTCGAATCTCAAGCCGGAGTTGTCTGTGTTGAAACCTTCTCGCACGCCTTGTTTCTTCGATTCCCACGCCCCGCATTACATGATTTTAAGGATCCCTATATTACGGTGATCTGCGTGAGAGAAACCCTCATTGTCCTTCACAATGGAATACACTTGCCCCCGGAACAAATTCTCGCGAGGATCGATCGGTTCGGAGGGATCGGAGCCCTTACCATTACTGACCTTCTTCTCCATGTCCTGTTATTGGGCATTAATCGTGATATCGAATTGTATCAGCAAACTCGCCAACTGATTGCGGAATTGTCAAATGACTTTGACCAGTGTCTCAACACCGACGTACTTAATGATATTCAAAATCTAACCAATCAGGTGAGCCGTCTCCAATCAACGACCGAAGATCGTCTTATTCTCATGGGAAGCTTACTCACGTTGAAATCTCCGCTATTGGATTTGAATGAAGTACGATTGTATTTTAAAGAAGCCATGAACGAATTAAAGCAAATGCAGCGTTGGCTGGAACGTCTGGATGGGCGGCTACAGGGATTATCTCAATACTACAATCTGTCTCTGCAGAATACCACCAACAACCGTCTTCGCGTCCTGACGGTGATTTCGGCCATTTTTATGCCACTCACCCTTATTGCCGGTATTTACGGCATGAACTTCCCCAATATGCCCGAACTTCAGATACCCTACGGGTATTTTATCCTTCTTGGTCTCATGGCCGTGCTTGGTGGAGGATTGGGAATGTTTTTCTATGTGCGGGGCTGGTTTGATTAGAGGCCCTCTTCGATTAGGGGGCTGTTGAAAAAAGCCGCCAGCGGCGTTCTCGCCATTTTCCCGTGCTCACGTACTGGAAGTACGCTCTGCGCGCAAAAATGACTGCGGCCTTCCCTTCGACATGACTCAGGGCGGGACTAGACGAACTTTTTTGAACCGCCCCCGAGGCCTTTGATAGGCAACGTGCCTGTGAGTCAATATGCCCTTGGAAATTATTATTATTTAACACTCCCATCAGGGTTACACTCTTGGGAAAGTGGTTCGGAAGCGTTCCCATTCCCAATCGGCAAGCCTATTGGTCAGGGGATGAGTCCTCTCCCGGTTCCTTGGCCGTTTCTTCCTTGGTTTGCGGGCTATCCTCCAGAATCGATGCGAACTCATTCCAGGAAATGGCGCCGTCTTGATCCTTGTCGAGTACCTTTAAGACGCCTTCCACCCATAGTTTTCGAGTCAGGAAATTTCCTACCTTGGCATCGGCTAAGAGTTGCTCCAAAGCCGATGAGCCGATTTTCGAATCCTCTCCATCGATTTTATCGTAGTGGTCGAAGCCTTTGCGAAAGTTATCGTTAAATTTCTCTTTGACCAGCTGACGAATTTTTTTTGTCAACTCCTCCTCTTGGGCTCCCACTTCATCTCCTTTCTATCGATTGCAGGGTTTGGCACCCCCATCATTCTGGTGCGGTGTCTTTCGAAAATCGAACATAAAACCATCCGGACTTTTCAGTCGGAGTTGATCCCCACGGAAGGTATAGTCAAGGCGAATTCGTTCTCCTCCTGACGATGCGGTCAAAAGGAGAGTCTGGCCTTGAATGAGATAGCTTCCCGAATGGCAAGCTCCTTCAGGTTCGAGCCATGTGAATGTCCCATACTGGTCCAAGACCAACCTGATATTCTTGCCAGTGTTGGGGGCCAGCGCCCCGGAAAAAAAAGGAGAAGGATGGGAAATATCAGTGCTTCCCCACGACCCTGTCAAAAGGAGGTCCTGCGAGGCACAGGCAAAAATCCCGACCGCGCAGCATATGGTGAACGTCAACCAGAGTCGGCCCAAGAACAGCAGTCCTCGTCGATATGGATTCATCATCCTTTCTTTGAGTGAATGCACGGTCTTTCCTCTGGGTCCAATTATTTCTGCCAGAAAAAACGTGTCCAGAGCGGGGCGAGGAACCAGAAGGCAATCGCGCCATTGACGTTGTTGAAAGAGATGAGGATAGAACCCATCGCGAAAAGTGGTGCCGGGTACATGACCCACAAGTTTGGATTCGTCCAGAGCTTGGGAACACCATCCAGATGCCAATCGCGTTTGCCGGCCACATACCGGTGGAGAATAAGTAAGGAGAGACTGGCCAGACCAAGAGTTGCGGAGAAAATTACGACCGCAATGGCATCTTCTTCGTAATGTCCGAGCAACGAGGCCGCGTAGGGGATGAGCGAGACAAACATCAGATGAACAAAGTTCAACCAGAATGTCTTTTCATCGCATTTCTGGAGATGCTTGAGAATCCAAAAGTTCCTCATCCAAAGAAACGCCGCCATATAAAAACTGAGTATCCAGGCAGCAAAATTTGGGATCTGCTCCTGCAGGTCGATAAGAAGCTGCCCTGTGGTCAGTCCCGGAGTTTCAGGCACCTTCAGATCCAGCACCAGAAGGGTGATCACGATTGCGTACACACCGTCAGTGAGGGCATTGAGCCGTTCCAGTGAGGTGAGATGGCCTAAAAATATACCTCGACTCCAATTCCTCATAAGCCTGTGTTGTCCTTGAGAAGAAGGTGACTTTTAGACCTTTTTAGTCTCGAACATTCAAGAATGTGAGTGACGTATTGTGGGCCGGTGAAGTGGATGCCCAGCATGACAAAACCAATGAAACCTTCCAACGCAACTGGAAAAATTTTAACCCATTGAAGACTGCGAGTGCTACTCCGGTCGTTCCCCGATTGTCCGGTCATTCCCAAGCGTCGGAGTAGGCAAGAAGGAACTGCATGTAAATCAAATAAGAGTGAATAGCGTTAAGAGTCGAAGGCTGAAGTCATATCCCCGGACGCTGGTCCATGGGTCGACCACAAGCATGAGGCCGAAGATGGGGAAGAGACCAATCGGGATTGGTCGGAGAAAAGGCGAGGAAATCTGGAGCATATGATTTTGGGTATGTGGTCCAAGTCGACACAACATCCGTCCTCATGCCTACAGTTTTTGCCGTGTACCCTGCGTTCAACGGGCTTCAATCCGGCGTCCGGAAGGAAGCTGAATCGGGCGGGCGTTGGAACCGATTGTGCGAACAAACCGCTGGACTTGCTGCTCAGAGATTTCAATGTGCTCTTTCAGGATGATCCACTGAACTCCTTCAGAACAGGGTGGTGTGGTCAACGATCCATGATAGGAATAAAAATGGTTCGTGTCCTTCGGCAGAAGGTCTTTCACGTTTAAGACCAGACCAGACCGGATGTCTTCCCCTTCCATCGGAATTCGATGGCCCAGTTTTTGTTCGATCCATGTCCCGGCCTGATCCAGTATGGGGTGTTGTTCCCCATTTTGAACCAATACACCGATGACCAGCAGGTGGCCTGACGGGCTTTGGTGGACCAAATGCATTTCTATAGGAAAGCTTTGTCCATCAATGTGATGTTCACTTGGATCATGGAAATGAAACTGGCGCAGCTCATACTCCTCACCATTGAACAGAACCATGCTACCCGCCTTATAGTTCACCTGGACGGTATGGCCATTGTTGACCACATGGACAGGCGATGACCGATAGTGGAATACCAGGGGTGACTGAGTCTCGGGATGCTGAGAAGTCTTGACATCGATAGGAGATTGTTCTCGTCCCTTTTCGCATACCATATAGCCTGGATCGAGCATCCCCCAATGCTCTGGACCATCGATGCCCATGTAATCCCAATGGGCCTGATGTGGAACCTGAGGTGCGGGGTTTTTTGCAGAAGCCGGGATGTCTTCAGCTCCGGCTATTCCGGCCAGTCCAACTAGCAACACCAACCCTCCTATCAGATAGACACAAGATCCCCTCATCAGAAAAGAGATGGTCACTCGATTCTTCCGAAACTTTTCAGGTCTTTTCATGGGAGTGGGTCATGGCTGGATCCGCAGGAGGATACTTCCGCATTGCAAAAATTATTTTCCCGAAGATTCGGATAGAGGAACGTCGGATTCATGTTTGTGGATCGGATAGATAATCTTCCAATCCTTTTTCATGTCCACCACCGTCCAACGGTTGCGTTGTGCTTCGTCCAGAGCTTTATCAAGATGGCCGATGGATGACTTGCGGTCATAGGCCCATTCACGCTCAGGGTCCGTGTGGTGGATGAGAGCCATGAAGCGTGCTCCGCTCCCGCTCGCTGTCCACTGGAGCATTTGAAGATCGCCGTCTGAGTTGCCGAAGGCAAGAATGGGCCTCCGGCCGATGTGAGATTGAATGCCGACAGGTTTCCCTTCTTTGTCGTCAATGAAATTCATTTCCGGAAGTTTGACGAGTACCGGATGCCCATCGCGCAACGCATATTTCAGCTTGCCGCTGCTGCCGACGACTTGTTCGGGGGGGATTCCATACACGTGCTCCGTCCACGGACGCATGAACTCGATGCCGCCGCCGGAAACTATGAACGTTTTGAAACCATTTGTCCGAAGATACGCAAGCAACTCCAACATGGGCTGATACACCATTTCAGTGAACAGACGTTGGGTCTTGGGATGCTTCGCGGTCACAATCCAGTCTTTCACGGTATTCTCGAACTCATCCGTCGTCATACCCGCGTGAGTGGCCATGACAATTTGGAGAATGGCGTGTTCACCGCCTGCGAGGGCGCCCTGAACATCCCCTTTGAGCAGGGAGGCGAACGGCTCCGTGGTTTTCCATTCGGGATGCTGCGGTGCAAGTACCTTGATGCGATGTAAGGCGAAGAACAGTTGGAAATACATGGGCTGTTCCGCCCAAAGCGTCCCGTCGTTGTCAAACACCGCGATGCGAGCAGCCTCAGGGACAAAGTCGAGACCGGGTGTGGTTACACGTTTGACGAAATCCACGACGGCTTGTTTGTTCATGCCGTCGTTCCAGGAGGGAAGCTCGTCTGCGGCGTAGAGCTGGGTTGGGGTAATCATCGCGATGCAAAAGAACGCGGCGGCAACGAAAGTATGGGTATGGTTCGTTTTCATCCGGGGTCCTTTCCGTGATTGAA
>JBGSSO010000313.1:0-2984 GCA_041737015.1 Nitrospirales bacterium | reverse complement strand
TTGATTGGGGTCGTGGTCGTCGGGTGGAGCGGTACAGATGCGGCGGTTTCGTCTCAGGGTGTTTCGAGCCTGATGCTCTATCTGGCGATTTATTCGTTTATGACGATAGGGGCATTTTCCATGGTGGCCATTTTGCGGAAGGGTGGCCTGGAAGGTGAGGAAATTGAAGATTTCACCGGATTGGCCAAGCGACATAAGGGCGGGGCATTTCTCATGTTGGTGTTTATGGTGTCGTTGGCAGGTATTCCTCCCACCGCCGGGTTCATTGGAAAACTGTATCTTTTCATGGCGGCGGTCAATGCGGGGTTGGCATGGCTGGCGATCATTGGATTGATCTTTGCCGCTATTTCAGCTTTTTTCTATTTGCGCATTGTCATGGTGATGTATATGCGTGAGCCATCATCCGAACAAGAATTGCATACCCGACTGGTCCTTTCTCCCCAAGTATCGTTTGTGCTGGCCTGCGCGGTTGCCGGTGTGGTTTTGCTCGGCATCTTTCCAGGTCCGCTGGTCTCGGTTGCAGACCTTTCCGCTCTCCCCCTTAAATAAATATCGGTTGTTCAATTCAACTTCGGTCTTTCAGTCTTTGGTCGGGCTGACAAGGTTTAGTCCGTTTGCCCGAAACCTAACACGACAACCCCGATCATCATCAAGACTGCACCAACCAACCGCTCTCCTACAAATTGTTCCCTCAAAAATATAAACCCCCACATGACGGAAAAGAGAATACTCGATCGCTTTACGGCGATGACGGAGGGAACCGGACCCAGACTGAGAGCGGTATTGTGAACGAGGAGGCCTATGGTCTGAAACAGGCCGACGAGCAAAAGGATGCCGAAGATGCTCGCGTGAGGAGCGGTAATATTCTGTGCCGGCAGGCATCGAAGCAACAACACAAACCCGATGGTCATCATGCTGGCAATGGAGAGACTCCAAAAGAGAGGAGAGGAATTCTGCACGCCGATTTTGTCGAAATTCGACGTGAGGCTATACATGAAGGCCACGGAAAGCATTCGCCTGGGACCCGGTTCTCGGAAGATCGCGAACAATGGGGCAAGAAGACCGTGGTGGATTGACTGAATGTGTAGGACATACGCTCCCCCCACAATACAGAAGATGCCCACGATATCCTGTGTCGTTGGCATATCCCCGACCAGGAGAGGTGAGGTGATCAATAGAAAAAGGGGAGTAAATGAAACAAAGGGAATGGCCAAGGAGAGATCGGAACTTTGTAAGGCCCTCATGAATTGGAACATGGCTAGGATATTCAAGGTTCCTCCAATGAGCAGTGCCCACCCATACCTGGGGCCTAGCGAAGGGACTGAATCCGTAAACAGCACAATGGTCAGGAGTATTGGAATGGGAGTCGCACAAGCGGCTAATGCTGCCAGTTGAGGTGAGACGGATCGCAGTCCCTGCTTACTCAATAGGTCTTTCAGGGATTCGCTGAGTGCAGCCAACAGGGCAAAATACATCCAGCTCATGTAGGGATCCCCAATTCAGACGATCTCGAATTGAAATAATTGATCACAAATTTTGTCTGAATACACTTTGCTCGGAACGCGTGTTCAGGATCTTACAGTGAACACCTGGATGCCACCAGTGGTTTCATCTGATGTCCGCAGAAAGATGAGGAGACGAATAGGAATGGGGCCAGAGTCAGGGGATTACGGCGAAGACTTAGGAAGCCAGAGGGTGAGGACAGTGCTGGAGGACTTCCTGAAGAGCAGCATACAGTTGACTGAAATTGGCAGACGAGGAGCTTTGGAGTGGTTGTGAGGGAAGCGAGCAGGTGGCTCCACGTGACAACAGATAATGGGTCAGATCCCGTTGGCCTGAGAGGGCGGCCGAATGGAGGGGCGTGATGCCAATGGTATTGGTGGCATCGATCGGCGCGCCGGAATCCAGGAGCAGGCGAGTCATGTCGGTATCTCCAGTTTGTGCGGCGACGTGCAGCGCAGTCCAGCCTTCTTTGAATGATGATTGGACCGTTGCGCCGTGAGCTAACAGAAAAGACGCCATCCGTCGGTGATGTTCTTGTACGGCAATGTGGAGTGGTGTGATGTTTCCTTTAAAGCCATCCACGGGCGCACCGTGTTGGAGGAGGAGGTCGGCGATATCCACATGTCCCCCCTTCGCGGCGAAATGGAGAGGCGTCCATTCGGACTGATAAATCGCCTCAGGGTCCGCTCCTTTTTGTAACAGCAGACGAGTAATCGTAAATTGCCCGGATCTTGCGGAAAAATGCAGCGGCGTTGCTCCTTGTGGGGTGCGCTGATTCACATCGGATCCTTGGATGACCAGCTTCTGAGCCAGGGAAAGATTGCGATTTTGGATGGCTCGAATAAGATCGGGTTCTTGGGAGAAGGAGAAGATGTTCCACTCTGAGACCAATGCATAGGACAGAAGAATGCCAATACATACCACCACATATTTGACCATGGTGAATTCACGTGATTGCGGCATGAGAGAAATGATTCCTTGTTTGAAAGATTAATGCGTACGGCATCAGGAGCGGGCCCAATGAGTATAAAGATGTAGGGAACGTCAAAGCGGTGGCCTACACCATTCCCCATTTGAAGGGGAGCGCTCCTCGCGCTCTTTTAGGTGTGCCGGTAGTTTGCGTGGGAAATCTACGCTACAAAAATCACGAATGATTCTTGAAATGTTGGAAGAACCGAGTAGGTCAGGCCCGGGGTTCACGAATGGGTGGGGGTACTGACAAACATTAGAATTCCCGACGGACGCAAAAAGGAGGAATTTACGGAAGTGGGGAAGAGAGGAACGAGGGAGTTTTGGGATGCGGCGTGTGTGACGGGAGCGTGGATTCTATGAGGCTGCGCTTGTGAGAGCAGGGTTTTTTGTCGGCTGGTCTGTGTCATCTTGGTCGGATTCTCCCTGGAGAGAAGAGAGTTGGTCGGCCTGGAGTATCAGCCCATCTAAAACATTGTGCCAATGTGTTGCCGTCCCTAAAGATTTTTCAT
>JBGSSO010000311.1:0-8673 GCA_041737015.1 Nitrospirales bacterium | reverse complement strand
CCCCCCCCCCATAGGAAAAAGGCGCCCATCCTCCTCCAAAGATGCCACAAAATACGAGGAGCGTGATCCACAATAATGCTGGTGAAAGCTGGCGAAGGGTTGGGGGTACGATAATCATGATCGCATGTATAAAAAATGCCTGGTTCACCTTTGTTGTAAGTCTGTCGGATTTTAGGACTCAAGGGTTCATCTGATTACACTCTTTCCTTGGGGGGAAACGGTGATTGGCTGCCCTGTCTGCCTGTTCATTCATGGAAGAACCGAATGATTGAGAATTCCTATTGAGAATGCTCCATCTTAATGAATGACTCTTCCGAATCGCTAGGGTCCTTTGATTGTTGGTAGTGCCAAGCGATGAAACTCAAAATGTTTTGCCTAAATTTGGACAAATTTGCTTGAAACATAGGATTGGGTCAGTTTTTCGAGGAATTTTCCTTTGAAAAGAAATTCAGGTTGTCCGCCCCAACAGGAGTTTTGAACCATTTTCTCATATGGTGCGACCCACGGGTTATGAATGCCATGAAAGGGAGAGACTCTTGGGATTAATAAATTTTACCGACGTTGCTAGAATCGGGTCGACGTATCCTGAGGGTGATGCCCAAGCATGCGTTCATCACCAATAGATCATGTGGTGCCTGAGATGGGTGAAAGCCGTTTGTCTAGTATTTTGCCTGTTCAAATCATTATCGTTCAAAGGAGGAAGACATGTGTAAAACTTTTTTACTCTATTTCGTTGGAATTTTTTTTCTGTTGGGAGGGTCAATGACGGCAATGGCCGAAGAGCCACGATCCGAGCAGACTTCGTCGACCGAGGAGGAGGCGGATCCCTCCACTCCTTCGGGTCAAGAGGTGCAATCACGAGGTTTTTTGCCAAATTTACCCTCTCCACCTCCAGCCCCCAAAATTCGCTCTCTCTCTACTGCCGAGAAAAATTTGGCTAAGTCAGTGTTCCAGAACACCATTAATTACGACATGGTGAAAATCACGGATACGCTTGGGTCTGGAGGACGGCCGTGGACGACCAACGCACCTCCTCTGTATATGATTAACGTGGGTGGTGATTATCCGAATCTCATTGCCAACGATGACCGAAGACGCCTCTTAATCCATGAACTGGCTCACGTCTGGCAAGGACAGCACCTGGTTCCCTTCATGCTCAATTCAGCCGCGCATCAGAGTCTCAGTGCCATTCACAATGGAGGAGATACGGCTCCGGCCTACTCGTACACCGTCGGTAAATCATGGGGGCAGTACAATGTCGAGCAGCAGGCGAGCATCGTGGCGCACTGGTTCACCCCGGAAAATATCTGTTTCGAGAATGGACCATGTGGAGGCGGAATGAAAACGACGGACTCACGGTATCGGTATATTCGCGACAACATCCGGAAAAATAAGGTGAACTAAATGGGCAAGAGGGCACCGGGCAATACGCGATTGGATGGTCAAAGCATTCAAGTCAAGGATATAGTATTTGGAGCCTATGAACATGGTGTCATCGTAACCCAACTCAAATGGGCATGAGGAATTGAAGGGTTACGGTGCCGTGGAAGCAGGTCATTGGTGAATGGATGAACCCGTGGCCTGTTGGGGACAATGCGGAAAAAAGTCGGTGACTTAGGCAAGGCTGGTAGTTTTTTCAGAACCTCCCACATTGAGGACGCAGGATATATTAAAGGATTTGCGATGAAATCAAAGACCCCACACTGTTTTCGAAAGTTGATCTCTCCTGACGGGACTTTGTGAAGCGAACCAGTGCTGTCGGATTGGCGGCCGTCAGTGTTCCCCTGTTGATCGGTCGTTGGTCTCAGCCGGCCATCGTCGCACTGGCGATGGAGAATATCAATGCGACGATGGTTTGGCATTCTCAGTGTGGTTTGATTACCGATGAAGCCGGGGTATGTTTAGGTGGAGATGTCCTGTGAGCGTCGGGTGCCGACGTTCGCTTGAGAATCGGAATCAATGTGGGGCTCTTGGCCTCACGTGTTTTTAGACGCCCAGCTTTCCGAGATGGTCCTGCCGAGGCTTCTCTGGATTGCCTGATACGTTCTCACCTTCCGGCCAAGAGCTATCCTGGCCCATTGGGGCAATCACCTCAATCTCATCTTCAGCGAACTACTCCTGGCATGGTTTCCCTTATGAATTACTCAAAGCTGTGCAACAGTTTTCAATGCTGCTCACTTCTCGCGTTGGTATCGATTCAAAACTCTTCCAACAGTCAGTGAAGCGTATTTGTTGATCTGTCCCGTAGAGCCGGATCCCCTCGCTTTTGCCTCATCGTTAAAACACATCTCCCTGTATGGTCCGATTGCCTTCCTGTGTCGATGGATGCATGGAAATGAATTGGCGAACGGTTGTGGTTGAGTGAAAATGGTGAGCAGATGGATCGTCTTTTGGGAAATCGGTGTACGTATCTGAATCGATACCTTTCGTATCTAATTTTATTTCCTTATCCCCGGTAAAGAGGATTTGATCAAGCCACTTCTGGATTGGCATGTATTCCAACTGCCTATGAACAGCGTGGATTTTCATTTAGCGGGGATCGACTTCGTTGATTGAAGATTCTGGCATTGAGATTGCTGTAGGAGGCTGTAGGATTATTTTTTCATTAACTCACCAAGGAGGGTGCATGGTCAGAAAGCAGATGTACACGATTCAGATCCAACGCAGGAAATGGACATGCGATATTTTCGGGGATCCATAAACGAAGAATGTTTCGTAACGGTTGCAGCAATTTCGTATTCACGCAAATGAAACAGAAAGGGCATTTATGAAACTCAATGTGTTATTCAACGTAGTGGTAATGATTGGCATGGTGGCCATCAATTCATCAGCATGGGGGCATAGTCCGAACGACGCCGGCGAAGCCGGTCTTCAATCTAAAGTTCGTGAAGCGGGTTTGATTATGTATGGCCAGGTTGTTGATATCCAATATCGAAACTCCGAGCCCACGAAAGAGAAACCCCAGGGTCTTCCCCATACGTTCGTGACGTACCAGGTTCTGGAAGTCTTGAGAGGTGAAGTACCTGACAAAAAGGTCACCCTCCGAATTCCCGGCGGGGCTGATGGGCAGGGTGGTGTCTACATGGTTTCGACAGCGCCTGCGTTTGCCCTTGGACAAACCGATGTTGTGTTCGTCAAAGGAGGAGAGATCGACGACTGCCAGCTTGTGGAATGTGTCGAGGGAAGATTTCGTATACATGAAAATCAGGTCTTGAATGGTTGGGGAGTTCCGGTTGTGGAAGCCCATAAAACCTTACGTGTTGGTGGTAAACCGCGGTTCGATCTGAATGTCATGGATATACCGCGTCCTTCATTTAAAGCCCTTCTGGAACGCCCTGAAATGAAGGCCTATATCGATCGGGTAAGCCAGGAGAGCCGACAGAGCTTGAAAGATCTGCAGGCCCGTTATGAGCGGGAAGCTCCGAAGGTCACGACGGTCAATCTGGGCAATCAGATTCTGCCAATACAAAGAGATGTCACCGACGAACCAGAGGCTCTTCCAATGGAAGCCTACGGAGACCCATTGACCCCCGACGTATTCTTTGACGCCATACGTGAGTGGAATAAACAGGTGGGCGATCCTCGTTCCCCGATCATGATGGCGAATGTGAATGAACGGTTTGAAGTGCCTGACCAAGAGGTCTTGGCTCTCGAGGCCAAGGATGACGCATTACCTAAAATAAGCGATGAAGAACGCTATGACATCCATGCTAAGGAGGGAATTCGATAATGAATATGGCAAAAATTTTCGTACCCATGGTTCTCGCGGTATTGTGTAGTTCTCCGGCATTCTCGGCATCCTGGCTGGAATGTAATGGAGACAGTGGCAAGAAATTGCGTTGGGGAGGAAACTCCACGACCGCCCGGATCAATACTGGGAGTTTCCCAGCCGGGAGTGTTCTGCAGGCAGCCCAACGAGGTGTGAATATTACGAACACGAATCCGTCGCCGTTTACGATCAACCATACGACCGAAACTGGTGGAGTGGGAAGTGGAAATGGACAAAATGAAATATGGGCCGAAAGTATTTCCCCACCAGGGGAGGCCCGTATGCGCTATCACTGTTACTGGTTATTCGGATGGCATTATGGTCTGGACGAAGTGGATATTGTGCTGGATTCGACAGGGCGGTCCTGGACTACCTCCCAAAACAAAAATGCCAATTTTACCTACACCGGGTCAAGCCGTCCTATCGATGCGGTCATCGTACACGAGGCCGGGCACTATCTTGGCTTGATGCATGTCAATTGGGAATACAATGTCATGGGTGATTCCTGGCGCCACCATCACGCCAATGGTGGGTCAGCTATCACGTATTTCGGGGAAGATGCTTCGCATGGGGCGCGAGTGCTTTATGGGTCACAAAGCTCCTCCTTTAACGATGTGTCCGCCTCGCACTGGCGAAGAACCGGAGCCAGCGGCGAGTATTCAAGTCATGACCGGGTGCGAGTCCGTAATAGTGCCAACACCGGAACGCTGGCGGGCATTACGATCGCCGGGGAGCCCGGGTATCGGGTGAATCGAGGCAATGTGGTGCGGCCTGAATTTACGATTGAAAATAATGGGAAACAGACTCATGCCAACGTGACTTTTGGCATCTATGTCTCAACCAATGACTTTATTAGTTATAGCGATACTCGTATTGGTGGGGGAACCTTTGGCTCGATTCATCCCGCCGATGTGTTAACCATCACGATTCCGGTGATCATTCCCAATTATCTGAATGCGGGACAAAATTACTGGTTGGGAATCATCGTTGATGAAGACAACGATATCAATGAGGTGAATGGTTCGAACAACCGGGCGTATATTCCCATCCGGGTTCAGTAAAAAGGATGATTGTGGCAAGTGATGGATTCCGGTAACACAATGCCTGTGGTTTCTGCCTCAAAAATAGGGGAATGAGCCTCGGCCGGATCCCCGGGCATGTTCAATGGGAGGTCGACTTGGTAGCCGATGCCGTCAGGATTCACGGAGGAATCTTGCACGGCATCGGCTTTCCTTTCGATTCATTTTTACGCAAAACCGAAGAAGCCGGGAAATCGGAGGTAAGGAGAAAGTGAAAGGAGTGGGCATCGGGCGAGATGTTGAGGCAAAGGCTGGTACTTCAAGAGCCACCCGAAGTGAAATCTTCTTGTTTAGCATCTGCCACAGGGGTTGAGTTGTAAAGTCCTACCCGTATCTTGAGGCAGGTTGTTTTTCTGGTGAACCCTGGCCCTATTGTGCAACAAGGTACACCGGAATTCGATCACAGAACCGGAAATCCAATGAACAAAAAGAGGTTCTCCTGATTTCCCGCAAAAGCCGGGGAGTTCGTTCTAGCGTGGCATTCGGATTTTGTACCGAACGGCAGGAGGGGGGATAACTTTGAAACACATGGCAGGAATTGCTCGTTGTCTCCGACAGACAAAAATACCCTGGTGTTTTCCCTTGCGCTCGAACATGTTGGCATTCTAAGTGTGGTTCGGCTTCTCATGGAGCCCGGTGATGTTCAGGTAGAAATGTACTGTGAAAAAGTGGTGTTTGCCATTTTTTGATGGAACGCACGGAAAAATGCGAGACACAGGGTGCTGGTTCTCCATGGCTGTTCAGGCCAGCTTGTCTTTAAATAATTGATAGGAAGATGGTGTCCGGAAAACCGAACAGTCACAGGCAGGGGATGGGAACTTCGTAAGAATTTAAGGTCAGGAATAAAAGTCCGGTCAGTCAGTTAGAGAAATCCTGGAAGGGATAGTCTTGAAAGATCCGACGGGATGGGGTTTTCCATTTCTGAATGAAGGCAAGAAGTTCGAATGCAGTGGGATCTCCTAGGACGGCACAGTCCACCTTCCCGTCTTCGTTCACTCTCCATACATAATCGCCATCCCGAAGTAGATACATTCCCTCTTCACATGATCGACTAATGGTCATTGTGTCGTTCATCTCTTGTCTCTCCTTTAGGATCTTTATGAGTTGTAGCTCACAGGAATTGCTAAAACTTTTGTGCAGTCTCAACAACAGACTGCTTAGTTCAAAAAGGACACCAGCTGAATGAAATGTTCACATCAAACGCAATGCAAATATCCAGCACCATAAGACCGATATGGATAGATGGCAAAAAGTCATTCCAATTGACTGTGTCAACCGGGGGCATGGAAGCCGTGAAGGAAGCCATGACATGGACTTTTTCCTCAATAAAGAGTTCATGACTATGGTCGCCATAACCAATACAAAGAAACCAGTCCCAACAGACTTACGCAACTGATGATGATGAGTAAAATACCTTCCATGGTGTTGCCTCTCTTTTTGGTCAGTCGTCTGTCACCTGTCCTTGATTCAAATAAAGGCAACCTTGATGCCGTCGGTCGTGTTGTTGCTTCTCGCCAATCAGGAATGCCAGCTAAGCTTCTAATTTTAAAGAGAAAAAAGAAAGATGAAGAAATCGTAGGTCCTAGAAATCTTCGGCTGATCTGATGTGGGGAAGTACCGAAAGGGTACATGCCGTAAACATAGGTGGCAGATATGAATATACTGACCGTTCCTAGCCTTATTAATGAAATGATGAGGACGGGAGAATGTTCCTGTCCGGCATTGAACATAAATGGGGGCCGAATCTGCTGTCTAACATACACACGATGAAGGCCTGTTTAAAAATAATCTGCCTACTTCTACTAGTGCGTGGAGAATAGCCTGCCGTTTATCCGCCAGCCACCCCTCGAATTTTTCGAGGGCTGTTTACTCACGTAGTACCTCAAAATTTCCATCTGTAGATTTTCGGCCGTCCATGTCTCGCTATAAGCATTATTAGAATATCGAGGCTGTTTTTGGACGGTGAACTAATCTCATCTCGGCAAAAAACGTCCCGCCATCAACAAATAGATCTGATTGCACAATAATTCCTTGCACGACTCGACCCGCCGGACAGCGCGAACTGAGAGCGCTGGCTCCCACCTCTCCCACTGGTCCTCTGGTAAACTCCTTTTCCAATATTCCGTTTTGAGGGTTGACATGCTGGCAGATGATTCCCAATACATCTAGCTCCATTCCGCTCTTATAGATTCCCCCTACCGTGATGATAGCATTGCCACAATTCAAATTATAGGAACGGTTTCCTCAGCTGCCTCCAAAGGGGAGCGTTGAGAATTCTGGTGAAGCGGTGCTCTGCAAAGTGGAACGGAGGGTTCTTGATCGTTGAATGGTCAATAAAGAAGGGTGGCTCTTCTTCGCATGCCGCTGTAACTCCCAAGCGCTTCAAACCGCTTACCACTTGGCAGCAGCAAGGCCAAATGGTGGGTGTCGGGTTGTTCTCCCTGAAAGAAAACCGCCAGGGGTGCCCTTAGAGGTGCTTTAGTGCTGATATGTCATCAGCTGGAAATGTCTGGATGAAGGTCTTTCGTGTTTCTCATGTTTCTTAGGTCTAGGGCTCTCGCAATCGCAATTCGGGAGTGAGTAAAGTCTCGGCTGCTCCGTAGAAGACCGAAGGCTCACCTTCGTCTGACTCCTTTTTATTCTGCTTGCCAATTGAACCTCGAAGAATCGCTGGACTTATTATTTGACAAAGACGCTCATACTCCCGTTGATGACTTTCCCTCCGGAGACCGAGCTCCCGACGACTGCAAGTGGCTGGGTGCCATCATTTAATTTTATTTGTGGGGCTTTAAGCCTTATTCTTCCGGCACCTTCAGCCGTGACATCTTGTCCTCCTCTTAATGAAAGAGTTTTCCCGCTTAGGAGGCCAAGATCATCGCCGGCATTCAGATTCGTCTCTTTGCCAGAAGACATCGTCAGTGTTTTTACCGCATTGAAGCTGAGATTCTCAGCCTGAATCGTTGTACCGTTTTGGGTTATTTGCACGACGGATCGAAGGACATTCACCTGATTTTGGAGGCTGGCGACTTGCTGTTGCAGCGCGGTGATTTGTTGGTAGAGATAATCCGGTGTCAGTTGAAGCTGAGGAATGGTGCCTCCCCGTTGTGGGGCCATGGGGGGCGGTTGGACCTGTCTGATGTTCGGATCAGCGGCGAGAGCGAATGAAAACTGAGAAATGAACAGAATGGTTGCGAAGGACGATAACATTTTTCGCATGAAAGACCTCCTTTGGTGTCAAAAGCCTATCCTTTGAATAAAGGGAATGTATTGTATGAGGACCGCAATCTGTTTGTTGACCTGGGGATTTGCGGCGCGTGCAAGGGATGAGGCCAGGAATAGCATCGTGAATGTCAAAAGGATCAGAAAGCGCATGGAGGGTTTCCTTACATGATCGTCTTTCATATCAGGTCTGGCGATGTGGGAGTTCTTGTTGGGTCTGTCGTCGCAATTAGGCTAATGGTTCACGCCTGGCTGATTGGTTGACTCTGATGAATGGGGAAAATCTGTTGCAAGTGTACCGATGCCAGAAGAAAAAAGTAAGGAAATTTCGGATTTTATTGACCATTATGGGAATTTTCGGGACAATCAGTCAGGATTACGTACCTTTGGTTAAAGATAAGTGACTGAAAGAGAAGCACCGAGGGAATCCATTTTAGGAGGGAAAATCCCTGAACGCGGAAATACTGAACAATGGCTTTTGCCCCTCCAGTAAGACGAGAGTTCGGGCGGGATGTCCCTACAAAATGCTTATCTGTTAATCGTCATTAAAGGAAGAAAGAAAGGTCAAGCATTTCCGAATTTTTGTTCATATGGAATTTTCCCTGT
>JBGSSO010000299.1:0-18409 GCA_041737015.1 Nitrospirales bacterium | reverse complement strand
GGGACCGGGTTGAAAAAAAGAGGGTAGGTGAACCAATAAGGCTGGAGAACGTTCATTGAAACAATATGATTCTCCAGCCTTGCGTGGTCGTCAGTTTGTCCGGGACACTGCATGTGATAATTTCATGAGGCCGCACACACCTATTTTGTAGGCTCTAACTGTGCCGCTAGCAATGACTTGAAGGTGGGATCATTCTCGACTAACCCCTTCAGCGTATCGTTGTGCAACATATACGCCCAGCTTTGAGGGCTTGAGCCGGGAGTTTTCTCAAACCAGTCACGGGCTTGCTGCAGGAGACCCAGCATTGCCTGATTGTCACGGGGTACGTGAAACGCCAGGCTATAGGCCATCGCATAGGCTGCCGTAAATTTGTTGAGTGGATCTTTCGTGAGCTCGAAAGCTTTTTGAGCCGCCTCATAGCCTTTGTGAATATCGGGATCGTCAAAGTGCCGATTCCAGGCCACTTTCCCAATTCTGGCCCACGCTAACTCTAAGAGCACCTGTGCGCGAAGCTCTTCCTGTTCGGTTGGCACCTCAGTCAATAATTCCTGTGGAGCGGACAGGGCCGCCATTTGATCGTTCGTCCACCGGTAGGTCGAGGACAGTCGAATCCGGTTGTCGAAATCACCTGGCTCCAGAGAAGCTAATGCCTCCATCACAGGGATCATTCGATAGAGAAAATCGGCTGGCATCGGCTCAGGCTTCCCGCCTATTTCCATTCCCAGGGACATATCAAATCGATCGGTTTGGGATTGTACCGTCCAATAGAGTTCGTTGAACCGTTGAGCCAGGCGCTCATCACCCAATTGAAGGCCGTTCAAACGACTTCCATAATCGAGAAACCCTTTGTACAGTTGATCTGAAAAAACTTCCAGAGTGGGTTTGTGGGCCGGGCCAATCAGCAAAACCCGGTTCAGCCTCATCACGGATTCTAGTCTGGTCGGTGCGGCTTGTGCCTGTTGAATGCCTGTTTGGATGGCCGCCAGGCTCGCTGGAAGGCCAAACCATTCTGTTGAGCGCGGAACATAGCCACCCGGGTCCACGACGAATGGAATGATTGTGCCACGGGGGCCATCGAGAACCAGATCCAGCACGGCACGATCCGTAGGAAAACCCAATTGTTTCAGATCTGAGAGCACGACCCACTTCACGTTCACGGATTTCACGACTCGCTGGGCTTTTTTATAAGGCACGGCCCAATCCTCGGCTCCGGGAGCATTGGCGATGGGTGCCGTCAAGGCATTCGGATAGGACACCTTGGTTAAGAGAAAGGCTGTGGGTGCGGCTAACACCCTGGTTTCATCTGGAGAAGGAAATGAGGCATGGGGCAAGGTTCCCGATTCCACGGCCTCAATGATAAATGGGGTTGTGGGTTCCTGAACTGCAATGGCCTGCATGACGAAAAACGATGGAGCCAATTGCTGATTAAGCGTCTCCGCAATAAAAAATCGTTCGAAATCTGAAAAATCGACGAGTTTTCCCGGTCCCGGCCAGACATTATCCAATGCCCTGTCATGTTGTTGAATGGCTCGTTGGTGGGCCTCCTGCCGACGGTTGTCACACCATTCATAGATGGGATTTGACGGGTCGGGAAAGTTCCCGTTTGCAAACAACTGCTGTTGAGCCATCTGATGTAAGCACACAAAATCCCGTTGGCCGGCCGCGACGCGATCGCCGTTTCCTACCGCATTGGCATATTCCCGAACGGCGGTGAGCAAGGCTTCTTCATTGACGGACGTTGGTTCGGCGGCCCACACATGAGTGAAGGCCAATAGCAAAGAACAGCACAGGAGGCCCACCCCTTTGAGCGTAGACCACATCCGGCGAACAGGGGAACTGAGACGATGATCTGCCTCAGGTTTCAGGGTATCTGTCATAATTGGTTGGCAACGAACAATACTCATGGAACCAAACTCCTCCTCAACAAACATGCTTGGTTAATGATTTTGTGTAATAGAGAGGGGAATGTCCCTCATAACCCAGGTGTCTAATCTACCACACCCTCATTCTGGTGTACCACGATGGTACCCCGCATCACATGGCCCGGTAAATCGCAAAAATAGGGAAACGTACCGGGATGAGATGGGATAAAGACAATATCGGTTTGGCCTCGGGTGGGAAGCAACACGCGGCTTAGACCTGCTTTGGAAAACTGCGGAGCGCCACTTCCGCTCACATTCAGGTGGATATCTGTGAGTAAGCCGACCGGCAGAAATGCATGCAGTTCCGAATCCAAGTTTTTGAGGACCAGCCGGGTTTTTTGCCCCACGGTGACTGAAAGGGTGTTGGGGCTGAATTCCCGGGATTTAATATTGATGGTCACAACTGTTTCCTGGGTATCGGCGGCAGGAGCGAGACTGACCGGCGTGGCTCCCCCTACTATAGCCAAGTCTAAGGGTGCAAACACCGTGAGGCTCAGCATCAGAATGCAGGTCTGAAAAAGTCTGAACGAGGGCAGGGGGGACATCATGATGAAGGCATTATACCGGTTAGGGGGCTGTTGAAAAAAGCCGCCAGCGGCGTTCTCGCCATTTTTCCGTGCTCACGTACTGGAAGTACGCTCTGCGCGCAAAAATGACTGGGGCCTTGCTGGACGAACTTTTTTGAACCGCCCCGAGGCCTCTAATAGGCAACGTGCCTGTGGGTCAATATGCCCTTGGAAATTAGTATTACTCAACACTCCCGTTAGCGATTCTGGCGCGAAATGAGCAAGAGGAATTGTTCGTTAATTTCATGAAAAAATATGGCACAGCCGTAAGTGAAAGTATGTATAAATGGAAAAAGATTGGGAGATGAGGGAAGAGATGATCTCAAGATGGGGCGGAAACAACCGAAAAACATGAGAATACATCAGGAGAACGGTCCACAGTGCATCTCTTTGAATTATTTATCGGTCCTGACCCCCTTTCGATAGGCATTGCCCTCGTGTTGGTCCTGAGCGTGTTGGTGTTTGGATGGTTTGAGGTCCGTCGAACCGCCCGCCTCCCTCATATCGGGATGGTCCTCATCAAAAACCGCCTCAAAAATACCAGCAAATTCCCAACTCCGCGCCGCCGATAGCACACCTTCCCGAATCCTCTCGATTGCCGGCCTCAAGACGTAACTCCGACAAATCCGTAGCGGTTGAGAGTCCCATGTGCGCAGCCGTGATGGATATCTGCCTCAGGGCCGGGGCACACACTCCTGGCATCCTGCAACAGCAATTTCAGCATCAGGAAGGATGAACGCTGTCTAGAAGGAGGCTGAAGAGGGGGAGAGTGTGGCGGTTGAAAGAGGGCGATGACCTAGGTTTCGGGTAAAAGCTTGGCGAAGGCGGAGTCCATGGTCGTGGCAGATCCCGTGGGACTCCGGTTCATTGATCTCCCCAGACTCCACAGGGTTCCTTCCAAGAATTCCAGTCTTGCCTTCCTGTCTACACCATGCACAAATCCGAATCATGCGATCTCCTTTTCTTTTTCGGGAGCACAACAAAAAATACGCGCACCCAATAACCATAAGCTTCCCAGCATTTAGACTTCTGCATTATGGCAAAAGCAATTATTGAACCTAGAAGGCCATTATTCGTAATGCATTGTATATATTGAATTTTTTTAGCTTTCAAGGAAAACAAAAGAATGGTTGTTGAGAAAATACCACACACAGTTGAATCGAAAGAGATACGGTTCTGAGGGAAGTGGTTTGAAGCACACACTGATGTGGCATTTCTTGCCGAGTGTCTTAAAGGTTTTTGCTGTCGCCGTTGAATCTTTAGAGGTCTCAAAGTGATACAAAGGTGTTTGTGGTTGCTCGACCCCGGGTAGGTCACCGATAATGAAGTCATGGCCAAATTAGAACATCTCGATTTCCAGAACACCTACGCCGGCTTGCCTGATGTCTTTTATGAGCGGGTCAAGCCAACGCCTTTTCCTAATCCTTACCTTGTGAGCGTGAACCCGGCAGCAGCCGAATTACTCGATATTGCTCCCACGGAATGGACCCGTCCGGAGTTTGCAGAATACTTCTGCGGGGCCAAACTGTTGTCTGGGAGCGATCCCATTGCCATGTTGTATTCGGGGCATCAATTCGGGCATTACGTGCCGCAGCTCGGCGATGGGCGGGCCATCATGCTTGGGGAGGTGCGCAATCAAAAAGGGGAGCGGTGGGAGTTGCAATTGAAAGGCGCAGGTCTGACGCGATTCTCACGTGACGGCGACGGCCGTGCAGTGATGCGTTCGACTATTCGGGAATATCTCTGTGGCGAAGCCATGCATGGGTTGGGGATTCCCACCACAAGGAGTTTGTGTATTGTGGCCGGCGAAGAGGTTGTCTGGCGGGAAACACCGGAACCGGGGGCGATGCTGCTCCGGATGGCGCAGACCCATGTGCGGTTTGGCAGCTTTGAAGTGTTTTACTATCGCCGTCAATTCGAATATCTGAAAACGCTGGCAGACTATGTCATCGAATATCATTATCCGCATTTGGTAGGAGCAGAGAATTCCTATGCCAGGCTGGTGCATGAAGTAGCGGTTCGCACCGGGCATCTCGTGGCTCAATGGCAAGCCGTGGGGTGGGCACATGGTGTCCTGAATACCGATAACATGTCCATCCTGGGGTTGACGATGGATTACGGCCCCTTCGGATTTATGGAACGCTATGATCCAACGTTTATCTGCAACCATTCAGACCATCACGGCCGGTATTCCTTCCAGAACCAACCCGACATCGGCTATTGGAATATTCGTGCATTGGCGCGGGCCTTGTCACCGTTCGTGGAAGAAGCCGACGTCAATGCCACGCCGGAAGTCTATGAAAAAGCGATGACGGGGAAATATGCCGAACTGATGCGGGCGAAACTCGGTCTGGTCGAATCGCATGCGGGAGACGACAAACTCGTGACCGATCTGTTGAACCTTTTGGATTCCAGCCGGGCGGATTACACGACCGTGTTCCGTGCCTTGGGAGCCGTTCGCCAGGAGAGTCCCACGGGACCCTCCGAGTTACGGGACCAGTTCCTCCATCGGGAAGCGTTTGATGATTGGACCGCACGGTATCGGGAACGGCTTCGAGCCGAAAAAAGCGATGATGAGGAGCGCCAAGTCAGCATGGATCAGGTGAACCCCAAGTACATCCTTCGGAATCATCTCGCACAACGGGCCATTATCCAAGCCGTTCAGCAGAAGGACTATTCCGAAATAGATCGGTTGCTGAGCCTGCTGAGTGATCCATTTAACGAACAATCCGGCATGGAAGCCTATGCCATGCCTCCGCCTCCCGGCGAACCATCGATTATCGTCTCGTGCTCTTCGTGAACAAATTAGAGAAAAAACAGTAAAAAATCTGATCGGGGATTTCCACTCATCCGTCATGGGAAGGGAGTGTCATCATGAATTTGAATCTGAATGGGAAAATGGCGTTGGTGACGGCCTCCTCAGGGGGTATAGGGTTGGAAATTGCGCGTGCTCTCGCCGCCGAAGGCGCTAAAGTTGTAGTGAACGGTCGGACCCAGGCCAGTGTGGAAGAAGCTATGGCGGAGATCCGCGCCGATCTTCCCCATGCAGAGATGATCCCTCTTGTGGCTGACAACGGGGCTGCCGCCGGGGTGCAACCACACCATCTCTCAAGTGCCCGAGGTTGATATTCTGGTCAATAATCTCGGCATCTACGAGGCTGTCGGATTTTTTGAGGAAACGGATAAGGCGTGGCAGAACATGTTTGAGATCAACATCATGAGCGGCGTGCGTCTCGCTCGCCATTACCTCCGGGACATGCTTGAACGTGGGCACGGACGCATCGTATTCATTTCAAGCGAATCGGGCGTCTCCCCGGCTCCCGAAATGGCGCACTATAGCGCAACGAAAACCATGCAGTTAGGCATTGCACGTTCATTGGCCGAACTCACCAAAGGCACGGAGGTGACGGTCAATTCGGTGCTCCCCGGCCCCACCCGCACGGAAAGCGTTGAGAAGTTCATCCGGAATATATTTCCTGATCTTCTTCCAGCGGAAGCTGAGTGTCGTTTTATGTCAGAAAACCGCCCGACCTCCCTTATTGGTCGCCTGATTGATCCAAAAGAAATCGGAGAGATCGTGGCGTTCGTCTGCAGTTCCCGCGCCTCAGTGATCAACGGGTCGTGTATCCGGGCCGAAGGCGGTCTCGTGCGTACGGTCTTTTGATATAAAAGACCAATGAGCCAAAAGACCTCTTCGAAAAACCTTTGGGGGTAATCAGGAAAACAATAGATGGAGCAATCCCTTCCTTGGTAAGGAGCGGGCTGAGGAGATAGAGTGATTCCATGCGCATGATTCTTCTTTTTCTCCTGCTCATGATTATCGTGTTGGGACCCCAACTATGGGTGTGGTGGGTCTTCCGCCAATACCGTCAACACCGTGAGGATCTTGGGGGAACGGGCGGGGAGTTAGCCCGTCATTTGCTCAATCGGTTTGGTCTGCAACAGGTACGAGTGGAACCCACGCCGATAGGGGACCATTACAATCCCGAAACCAAAGTCGTCGGGCTGAACCCGAAGCATTACAACGGCAGATCCCTCACCGCGGCAGTAATTGCGGCGCATGAAGTGGGGCATGCCTTGCAAGATCATGAAGGCTATTCACTCTTAAAAGATCGAACTCACCTGATCAAATTTGCACAAAAAGCCGAAAAGGCCGGGTCGTATCTGATGTTGGGCATTCCTGTCCTGGCTGGAGTGACCCGGATTCCTGCCGTGGGTCTTGCTGTCCTAGTCGTGGCCATTGGGACCATGAGCGTCTCCGCCATGCTGCATCTCATCACCCTACCCGTGGAATGGAATGCCAGTTTCCGTCGAGCCCTGCCGATCCTTAGGGAAGGCGGCTACCTGGCACCTCCGGATTTGCATGGCGCCAAACGTATCCTCACTGCCGCCGCCCTCACCTATGTCGCCTCCTCTCTCTTCAGCCTGGTGAATATGTGGCGGTGGATTCGATTGGTCAGACGGTAAATCTCCTTTGAGATCTCCTGCGGATACGCTTTGGAATGCAAGAAGATGAAATCCTACCCCTCCTCTTAGATCCCCCATCCGGAATCAACAAACTCATCGACAGTCAGGATGCGTGCGAATCTATTAATTTTTGATGGGGAACCCAGATTCCTGAGGAAATGGATAATGAAATATCGTATGCTTCTTGTGCAGGTCTTAAGTTGACGGAATTCAATTTTGACCTATGTGGGACCGACGAAATAGTAGATCCGATGCAATCCAACCTGTGAAACTTTCCGGGAAGTTCAACAACGGTATTGGTTTTAAGTGACGATCCTATGGAGGACAACGCCATATTGAATACAGATAGGCCTGAAGATTCCTCATCTGTGGAAGGAATTGTCCGGACCAGGATTTTTCTGTCTCCAGAAGGAATGGAATCCATAGATCGCGACCCCTATTTCTCAGACAAGGATGACCATGTTTCCGCAATGGCCAGACTGTTGAGAAGTATCGAGATTGATGAGAAAAGAATTGAAGATTTTGAGAAAATTTTCACTCCAATCTACGCCTCCCAGTTATCGAAGCTGTTTCCCACTCTAGAGTGCATAAACCTTTTCTTGCATGGTCTTAATCAAAGTCTCCCTTCTTTGAAGGAAGAGGTTCATCTTCCAGACTTCCTGATTCTGGAAGCCTTCAGGACCTTTTACCCTAACGTCTACGAAGATATCTTGGAATATCCGTGGATTTACCTCCCATCATGGGGTGAGGCTGCATTCGTTTCTTTTCCCTATGAATTCACCACCAGAGATGACAGGACCTACCTCCTCATCAAAGAGCACATCGAAATGCTATGTGAAAACCAGGAGAAGCCGGAGGTCTTGCGCCAACTTCTTCAAATATTATTCTTTGAGGTGCATAAGGGATTTTCCAAAACGCATGTTGGAGATGATGCCTCGGAGCGAGAGTATCTCCGTCAGAAACGACTGAGTCATCCGGACATTTTCTGGAAATACTTCAATTTCGGAATTCCGCCCAGGGAAGCGCCAGAACAGGTTGTCGAATCCTTCATTAATGCTTGGAGTCGGCTTGGCCAAGACAAGTGTGGAGAGGATGGTGATTCCCATCTTTCAAGTGTGAGTAATAGGAAACAGCTAAATAAGCTATGGCAGAAAAGTCGCATGTTTATGCCAAGCATGACCCGTGAAACATCGGTCGTCCTTATGGAATGCCTGTACAAGAATATGCATCTCTTCAGAAGAGAAGGAGCTGATATTTTTCATGACCCAGAATCCTTGGCCGCCATCCGCCTTCTGTTTGATCTGATAGACAACAAGTTGCACTTAGATGAGATGGACGTTGTGTTGAGTGACCTCGTCCAAAAAACTCCGTCCTTTGAGCTTGCCGTTCGAGTCGTGGATAACGTTCGAAGCAGAATGAGAGATTTATTCAATATCCCTGGGCAAGGCAATTTTTATGCACTGAGCTCACAATTGGATGAGAGGCTCACCGCACATTTCATTGAAGGAAGACGAAATATTTTCAATGAAGAAAAGAATTACGGGTACATCTTGGCTCAATGGGGCACTTACAGGCTGCAAAATAATCTGAAGGTCAATGATTATGTCTGTGAGCTCGTCAAAGAAGATCCCTCTACCATAGGGAAAGTGCTCGGTGTGTACACGGACAACCATGGGGACAAAACCGGAGTTCGGATTAGATGGGAGGACCTTGCCAAACTGTATGATGAACATAGGCTGTACGAACTTGCAAGCCAATACCTCGATTCTTCTTATTCTAACGGCGATGCAAGGAAAGCCGTAGAACTATTCATGAGTCAGTATGAAGCGCGCACGGGAGTTGCGGCACTTGAAATGACTCAGCAATCAAATAAGCAGAAGTTCATGCACGCCAACAGTCAAGGCATTCAGTTGTTCCGGGGAGGCCAATACGAATTGGCATTGGAAGAATTCAATCGGGCTCTTGACATCACTGATTGGAATGATGAGGTTCATTTGGTCCGATTTTTACAGTTACAAAAATGGCATACCTTGCTCGAGCTTGGACTGAAAAGTGAAGGTGAGGTTCGAACACAATTTCTTTCCAGTGCTCAGAGGATTGCTTCAGATGATGGCGAGATTCGAGACTTATTCAATGCGGCCTTCCCAAAAGGTGCCGCGCACGCAGTTCAAGAACTGTACTGCTGTATTTTTTATTATCTCCAATGGGAGGCTGCGTCAGCCGTTGAAAAAGATTCAATAAAAAAATACTTTGAAGCTCATTTCAGCCTGGCGACTGGCAAAAGAACTTACGGAAAGACCGAGGAAATAACGAAACGTTGCAGTGAGCTATTGCTGCTGCTAAGACAATGAATAGTGAAAAGGTGCCGAGCAAACTTACCAATCGGGGATCGTTCCAATTTCGAACCCGTGGAATGAAATGCCAGCTTTCGCCGGGCCCTGCCGATCCTCCGAGATGGCGGGTACCTGGCACCTCCGGATGTGCACGCCGCCAAACGTATTCTTACTGCTACGGCCCTCACCTATGTCGCCTCCTCATTCTTTAGCTTCGTGAATTTTTGGAGATGGATCGGACTCGTCAGAAGGTGGTTCTTTGTAAATACGTCCTGTTTATCTGCCGAAGGTGCGTCATAGCGCCCCACGAAAGGGTGGTCAGGTCCGCCGGAGTCACGATCCATTATGAGCAAACAGGGGTCTTGCCTTCATTGCCGATCTTCAATTCCGCCTCGGCTGCTACGAGTTCCTGTTCAATTAAGGAAGCTTGAGTCATTGGTTGAGAATTTTCCCTGCGCGAAAAAGTTTAGCTATTTTTTCAAAAGGATTGCCGATCGAGTCCGAGGGTGATCCCTTCGCATTTAGACCATAGCATTTGCTGCAAGCTGATGGGTTTCAAGAATTTTTTTTAATGCAGGGCATTATTCACCCTAAAAATAAGGGGGAGAGCTGATAAAACAATGCGGAAGGAGAATGGGTTTTTAGTATTGCCCAAAGGTTAACGGAACCATTTGCATTAGTATCGGCGACTGGCAAAGTCTGGTACTAATATCTTTGATTGCATAAAGTGGTTTTATTACCGTCAGTAAAGCGACTCGTTTATCCTGGGGCAGCCCAAGAGTTTTGTCAACCAGCACGACTAAAAGTTTTCTTCAGCCTATTCCATGCAAGGGGAGTTAAAGATCACCGGGGCTATTTCACGCGGAGGTATGGATAGATTGGTTCCTCAGAGAATCAGTTAGGGAATTTCACAGCATTTACGGTACCATCGGCATTTGATCCCAGGTTTTGCCAGCAAAAATTCGGCCGTTTTCTTTTTTAGAGCGTTTCGTGCCATCTGCGCCCCACCCTCCCCATTGCTTAAAGAAGAAGGCAACCTTACGCTTATCACACTGTTGTTTGATCGATTCTACCCATTTGTACTCCATCGGCCTGGCCTTTGGCCCAGATTCTCCACCGACGATTACCCAGTGGATTCCTGCAATATCTATTTTCCCAAGATCTTCAAGTAATGGTTCGACGGATAGAAAACGGATACTTGCCTCTATCTCGCGGAGTTGGGCAATCCGAGGAATGCCATGCTTCCGATTTTCAACAGAAACGCCCAGCCACACATTGCGAGGTATGGGAGAGTTGCACTGCTCGAAGTACATTCGCATTCTTGTCGCTCGCTTGGTCAAAATCTGATAGGTATGCTGAGGTGTGCGCCGAATGACGTCGAAAACCTGATCCAAAAATCGGAAAGGGATTTCATTGTGAAATAGGTCACTCATGGAGTTAACAAAGTATATTGTCGGCTTACGCCTACTGAGTGGTTCTTTAAGTCGCTCAGGGAGGATACTCAAATTAAATCCATTCTCATACCCCTTAACACTCATAGCCTCTAACCTGTTTGCCATGACTTCGGCGTAACAATGTTCGCAACCGGAAGAAATTTTTGTGCATCCGGTGGTGGGGTTCCATGTTCGTTCAGTCCATTCAATTGTTGTTGCGGTTGTCATTTTCGCCTCCTGAGCCGATCACCGCGCTCGAAATGTACAAAACGTATTCTGCGCCTACCTCCTGGATCATCTAGGTTCTCAACTATTCCTTCTGCAAGTAACACCCCAAAAGCTTCCTGGAAATCACGTATGAGCCATCCTGTATCTTCGAGCATATCTGCCAGCCGAGCCTCATGATATATCGTTGGACTAACTGTTAAATGCTCTAACCAATACCGCTTCACGTCCTCCAGGCCAGCCCTCGCCCCGTTTTGCTGTTGGGCTTCTTCCTCGGCAGAAAATAATCCAGTCTGACTTGTGGTATCTCGTTTCATTTGGATTCGGACCACGCGTTGGAGCCGATCCACCTTTTCTGATGACTCTGCAAACTTTACAATGCCTTTGTGGTGTCGGGTTAAGTACACCATATGATAGTGGGTGCGGTCTTTCCCTTTGTTCAATATGACAGCGTGATAAGATCGTGATGGTAATGTGCCGTCTGGCCCCATGGCGTTTTTAAGCTGTTGGCGGTATTTTCGGACGACAATTTCTTCTCGTTCCTTTCCGGTTAACGAAGATATCTGCAGGTAGTCTTCGGGTGTTAGTTCACCAAGCATTTCGTTGACCTGCTGACGTAATTCCACCATGCCGATCGCGCGATTGAAAAAATCATACATGAAGGTTATCAGAAATTCCGATCTTGGGCGAACCAGGAGTTTGGTGAGCTTTTTTATGCCAACATCTTTCCAGCCTTTGGGATCAATGAAGAAAAATCCAAAGCTTCGCTCACCGCAAAGCTGAAGGATCTCATCTTGTAAATCCGAGTAATCCCCATGCAGTGCGTGCCATTCGATCCCCTCCGGGCAGTGCTGCTCCAAGAAATCTGATAGCTTTTTGTGGCTGCTTCTCATTTCCTCAATATAGATCGCTCGAAACTTCATGTCGCCCATCTGGTGGGCTTTTTCAAGTGTCTCTTTCACTTTCCGGAGGATTTCAAGTGAAATTGCGATGGATGTCCCGGAAAGAGATTCGCTACCATCACCCCAGGGACCTGCGAAGCAATCCACATATACAATCTCGTGCGCCTTCCCGGTCATCCCGATAATCGAAAGCAGTTTTTCCAGGTAGCCTTTCAAGAGTTCGTGCTTGATAAAAGAGTGTTCACGCCCCTTGTATGTCTCGTCGATTTCCACGCGGCTCTTTATAATAGCTAAATGTTTTGTTAGCGAAGGTCATTTTCCGGTGTGAACCTGAAACCTTTTTGGTAGGTTGTCCCTACGTCTTTCAATTACTCAGTATAAGGTAGGTTAGCCAAACTTTCCGATGAAGGATACACTTTTTGAAATGAGAAATCACCAGTTCTTCAGTGTGTAAAGGACTCGTTGTCGAGTGGCAAATTTCCCCAATGAGGGGTGAAGGCAGACAAGTACCGTTTTATTACCCTTATTATTGTCGGCTACGATTATGTGTTTCAGTCTTGAAGAGTGAAACCTCCATGAGGGCACATCTTGTGAGAATGCTGGAGAGGATTGGTAGGCCAGTTGAATTGATAAAATTAGATAATCTGACTGATAAAGCGCTGGATCATATATTGAAACGAGAGTTAGATTTTGCCATTATTCATCTAGTATTTTTGTGATACATGCTGGGATTACCTTAGCACCTTGTCTCTCTTTGCTGGAGTGTCACTCAGCTCTACTTTTCTTTGGACAGGTAGTTCTTTCAGCCGGGACAATGGGAAGGAACCATCATGAACGCCACTATCGAATCCGTTATTATGAGGCTAACGACGAAGATAAGGGTCATCGCTGTATCCATTGATTCATGTGTTAGTTAATAGCCCCTACGACTATCAACTCAGGGCAAATGTCGACCATCAATAAAAATGCCAGGCTACGACATTGGTTTCTGTGGACTATTGGCCATTCGACGCGGCCTAATGAAGACTTCATTGGGCTCCTTTTGACGCACGGCATTCAATTGCTGGTCGACGTCAGGACGATTCCGTTTTCGCGGCGCAACCCTCAGTTCCACCAGGAGGCTCTTGCTCAGAGTCTCCGGGAAGCCGGGCTACAGTATCGGCACATGCCGGCATTGGGAGGGCGGAGAAAAGCACGGCCGGCTTCGGTGAATGTGGGATGGCGGAATGAGGGTTTCCGAGGTTACGCGGATTACATGCAAACTCAAGAGTTTTGGGATGGGTTAGAGGAACTCGTGGATATCGGACAACAGTCATCCACCGTCATCATGTGCGCGGAAGCTGTGCCTTGGCGCTGCCACCGGACGCTCATAGCGGATGCATTGGTCATCCGTGGTTGGACGGTCGACCACATCATCTCGGCAAGTTCTCTCAAATCCCACACACTCACGCCGTTTGCCAAACCTGAGGCAGGTCGTCTCACCTACCCGTCCGAAAGCCCTTCAGATTCCCACCCCCGCCTCTTCTCATGAGAAGGGTGGAGTTCCGAAGCACACGAACTCACTCCTATTCTCCCCGTCCTGCTTGGGGCCTTCCCTTCGGCATGACTCAGGGCGGGACTGGACCGGCTTTTTTGAATACCTGTAAAAAATATGAGTTTTTCATTAGCCTGCTAGGCAAGGGACCTTACAGCTGAGCACGCTTTCGTTTTCCCTAGGATGAGACTGGTCTTCTGGACCGGCGTTTTTGGTTGAATGGACGAGCCTGTCACGCCCCCACGCACCTGTGCCCCTGCTGGTCGGGCAGAGGCACAGGTTTAGGGACGTGGAAACTTTAAAGTTACTCACATAGCTTCCTAGTTTCCTGGATTTCGAGGGACTTCTTAAATTAGAGCTCTGTTATCAAAGGAATTTAAAAATGATAATTGAGTCCAACCGTAACCATATGCCCCTCGTCATGAAGAGACACCGAATTTCCGTTTTGATCTTGTGAATGGATCCGCTCCAGCCACACCCATCGATAAGACCCGTCGACCGACCAGTTTTGGTTCAGCATCAGTTGCAGACCGGCACCACCATGCAGACCAAATCGTTGTTGTGCATCACTGAAATTATTGGGCCCATTCACATCTGTGTAATACCAGCCCCCGCCCCCGATCAGATACGGACTCAACCGCTTTCCCGGCAGTAGATAGACGAGACCGGATAACTGAAGTGGAAAAGTCTTGGCCGTGGTAGAGCCAAAACCATTTTTTCGATAATCCATCGATGCTTCAAGAGCAAAGATGTCATTGAGGTACCATCGGGCCTGGGCTCCCCCGTACCAACTGTCACTTCCGCCAATAGGATCGTAATACATGGCCCGACCACCAATAGAAAAGTCACCTTTGTCGACTTTCTCCATAAAAATACTATCGGCCGCCCATAGTGGACTGTGAGCCATGCTAAACCCCAGAACTAAGGCGGATACTGTGCCGAACCACCTGTTTTTTTGTAAACCTTTTCCGAGCACCTTCATTAGGACTCCTTTCCCTATGACCTCACCATCTATAATAAGAAGAGATTTGATCCGATGGTGGTAAGGATTCAAATCTCACCGGCTGTTTCATCGAACTTGGTGATTATGATCCAACTCGGAATCTGACATAATTGTTAATAACCCTTGATTTCTGACCTAAAATACTTTGTTATTGGGTTACCTTTCGTCAGGACAGAGAAAGGATAGTTAGGGGGCTTTAGGGATTAGAGAAAGGTTTGGAAGGCAGAGTTACCAGTCAGAGGTAACCGCAGATGAATGATGATTGCACAATCGGATTGTTTAACCTCCTTCTGCTTTTATCTATTGGCGACGATAGGACCGACAGGGAGGGAATTGAATGGATCAAAAATTATTAATCCAGATCCACGATGCTTTTTCTTTTCTCATTCACTGTGCGAATGGGGGATGCAACGGCCCCAAAATTCCAGTCTCTGTTTGAGCGACCTTCGGTTTATAGAACCTCGGCTCACACGAAAGAAGGTTGGTCACGGTGTAGGTGCGGTGCCATGTTTGAAGTAATTCTCCCCGCTTTTCACTTCCTGGCTTTATTGATTATGACGGTAACTCTCTTGCCACTTCTCCGGGTCGATGAGTGGTGGGTACGTATCTTCGATTTTCCACGTCTCCAAATATTTACAATTGGTGTGGCCCTTGCCGTGGGATTGGGGTCCTCGTTGTTCTATTCAGACCAGGCGGTTGAGAAATGGATGCTCATTGGACTCATCGCATGTCTTCTCTATCAGGGATTTCGGATGTTTCCTTACACGAGGTTGGCTCCCACGCAGTCGTTGGACAGCATCAATCCTCCTCATGAAAACCTCCTAAAAATTTTGACAGCCAACGTTTATATGAAAAACCGGAACGCTCAAGGATTTTTGGATCTGATTTCTGCATCCACTCCGGATATTGTTCTCGTGATTGAACCCGATCAGTGGTGGGAGACACAGCTAAGGAGTCTAGAGTCCACGTATCCCTATACGATCAAGCAACCCCAGGAGAACACCTACGGCATGCTCCTGTATTCGCGAATAAAATTACGGAACTCTGAAATCCGCTTTCTGATTGATCCTGAGGTTCCTTCCTTCTTTACGGAGATTGAATTGGCGTCTGGCGTGGTGATTGAACTCTATGGATTACACCCTCGCCCTCCAAGCTTTGGACAGGATACAGATGAGCGGGACGCGGAACTTCTCATTGTGGGCCGGAAGGTGGCCCGGGCTCAAAAACCGACAGTGGTCACCGGGGATTTAAATGATGTGGCCTGGTCTGATACGACCACCTTGTTTCAGAAAATCAGCGGGATGGTGGATCCACGAATCGGACGGGGATTTTTCAACACGTATCATGCCAAATATCCGATCTTCCGTTTTCCGGTCGATCACATCTTTCACACTCAATCATTCCGGTTGGGGGAGATAAAACGACTATCGCCCATCGGTTCTGATCATTTTCCCATATTGGCCGTTATAGCGTATGAACCCGATGAACCAAGTAATCCGGTACCTCCTGTGGCAGATACCAGCGACCGTCGAGAAGTACAAAAAAGAATTAAAAAAGGCAAAAGCACGTAACAGCCCCCACGCACCTGTGCCCCTGATGGTTGGTCAGGGGCACAAGGTTTAGGGACGAGGAAACTTTAAAATTCTCCAAGGAGCTTCTTAACTTCTTGGATTACTTTGTGAAGTCGCTTTCGGTTTTATCGCTAATTTATTGACGACCTTCTGGACCCCTTCCGTCTTTTTGGCAATTTCTACGGCTCTTTCGATCTGATTTTGTGTTTCAACGAATCCACTTAACATGACCGTGCTTCTGTACGTTTCAACCTCAATTTCAAACGCATCCACGAGGTCATCGGCAAATAATGATGACTTGACTGATGACGTGATCACGGCATCGTCAACCGTGGTTCCCACAGTCCGCCCATGCGGATCACTGGCACATGCTGAAAATGCAAATGCACATGCCACACTTAACACCACTAACGTGGCTTTGGCTCTCAGTTGGTTTGTGAAGGTGTTGGTCATAGCAATTCTCCCTTTTTGAAATGAAATTTTTTGGACACAGCCTTGATGCCATTCAGCAATAGACTGAGTCAGTATGATTCAAAGAGGCGCGAAGCAGAATTGATAAAAACCCTTGATTCCAGGCACAAAATACCTTGGTTTTTCCCATCCCTAAGCGAAGAGGTTATTTTTACGTCAAGCTGAAAAAGGAAGAAACGAATCATCAGCTACTTGGCAATTCTCAAGATCCTGAGTTTTGATAACTGGCCTGTCATCGGGAACAATGGTATGATTTGTTCATACCGGAGGGAATGATTATGGGATCTGCCGTCAAAAAAACGATTTCACTTCCTCCTGATCTATCAAAGGAGTTGGAAGAGATTGCGCGTGAAGAGGGCAAGACCGTCAGTGCGGTCATTCAAGAGGCGTTGAGGATTGCCAAGCGAGAACGACTGAAATCCAAATTTCTCGACACCCAGCAGTATTGGACCCGAAAAGCCAAAGAAAAGGGAATTCTCACTGAACGGGATCTTCAGAAATATTTGGCCAAATAGTGAGAGTCGTTTTTGACAGCAACATCTACATTTCCGCTCTCGTTTTCCCTGGATGCCAGGCTGAACAAGCTTTTTCCAGAGTTCTTGAAGGCAATGATACCCTTGTTCTCTCCAAAGCCATCATCGATGAAGTGTTGGGAATCTTGACCAGAAAGTTTAGTCGTGATCCCGAAGCGTTGAGTCAGACTGCAGTTTTCATGGCCGAAATGGGGGAATTGGTGAAACCGACTCGAACGGTGGAAATTTTCAAGGATGATCCCGATAATCGGATACTCGAATGTGCTGATGCAGGGCAGGCCGAATATATTGTGACTGGAGACAAGATAATGCTTCGGTTGAAGCAGTATGGAAACATTCGATTAGTTTCCTTGCGAGGGTATCTCACCTCGGGAATGTAAGTCATTCATCATTCGGGCCTGCGTTGGTTCGTATCTGATCCAGGAGAGTTTCTACGGGGGTGGTGAGGTTTTTGCTGCGGTTGCAGGCCTGGCAGGCCGGCACGACATTGCCTCTGGTACTTTTTCCTTTCCTGGCCAATGGCACCACATGATCCATGGTCAGGTTTTCCGCTCCCACCAATTGATGACAAAAGTGACACTCCCCTTTTTGGATCTGGGCCTTCCACCATGGTGTCTTCCGTAATTTTTTTCCGTTCTCGCGCTCAATCCGTATATGCCGTCGGACGGCGTCATCGTCACCGAGTGAGTAAAACTGTTCTGGTTGGGTCATAAAAGAAGGTGGACTCTGTTCAAAATACTCTATGCGGACTGGTGAACATTGAAGTTATGTGCCGGGTCAATCTGTTTTGGAAGATTGTAGCGCTTGGTACCGCGCTTTTTAAAGACACGGTAATTTTTGCAATCTCTAATCCGCCATTTCCCAAAACGTGAGCGTTCAGTGGTTGGAGCCGGTCTTGCGAGGGCTGTCATTCTGAGTGAAACGAAGAATCTCGCTGAGCTGTGGCCTCTTCAGCCTGGGCACAGATCCTTCGCGGGGCCTCAGGATGACAATGAGGCGGCGAGGGCTACTGCAGATCCACGGTGTTAATAGGGGGAATTGAAAGCTGTGCGATTAATCCAAGGCAAGAGTCAGGCATTTGGCGGAGCCTCCGGCCTTGAGGAATTCATCCAGTTCCACCGGGTGGGTGGTATAGCCCCGTTTGTGTAACCATGCCATCGTTTCCGGACATCCGGTCGGCAGCACGACATCGCGGTCGATACACACCGCATTGCAGGCAAACCGCTCGCCTTCCTGGGATGGGACTTCAAATCGTTTGTCCCGTTCTATACGAGAAGCCAGCACGGTTTGGGCGTACGTATCGAAACATGGGGGAAAGTAGAGGAGCTCTCCTCCACTGAGGGGACAAAAGCAGGTATCCAGATGATAAAACCGTTGATCCACCAGTTCCACAGGCATGATTTCTTTCTGGAAAATATCCGATAACTCGACATAGGCGCGGATATCACT
>JBGSSO010000283.1:0-31870 GCA_041737015.1 Nitrospirales bacterium | reverse complement strand
GCTAGACGATTGTTTGTGACAATAGCAATGCGCTGTATCCCGCCGTTGATTTGAATGCCATCAACCAGGACCCCGACCTAAACGCATTTCACCAAGGGTTGGTTAAGAGGAACGGGTCACACAAAAGTAGGAGTACCTATGTGCGGATTGTGCGGCGTGGTGTATTCCGATCCCAAGAGGCCGGTCGATCGTGACATGCTTCATCATATGACGAACATGATGTCCCACCGTGGACCGGATGGGGATGGGTACTTTGTTGAACTGGGCATCGGTCTCGGGTTCCGTCGACTGAGCATCATTGACTTGGAAACCGGTGATCAGCCCATTTCCAACGAGGATCACTCTGTCACCGTTGTGTGCAATGGAGAAATCTACAACTACCAGGAATTGCGTCAAAACCTAGAGGCTGCGGGGCATCGTTTCAGGACAAATTCGGATGTCGAAGTCATTGTCCATTTGTACGAGGATTATGGGATGCGTTGTGTGGATTTTCTGAGAGGCATGTTCGGCTTCGCTATCTGGGATTCCAGGCATCGTCGTCTCATGTTGGCCAGAGATCGGTTCGGTATTAAACCCCTAAGCTATGCCATTACACCCGGTGCTCTGTTTTTTGGATCCGAGTTGAAGTCCCTCCTTGCAAGCGGTTGCATTGACCGCCAGGTTGATGCCGGTACCATGAAGGAGTTGTTTGCGGTCGGATTTGTTCAAGCGCCGAAAACCCTCTTGCGTACAATTCGGCGGATCCCACCCGCGCATTATCTTCTCCATGAAAATGGGAATATCAGGATTCAGCGTTATTGGGATCTCTCCTTCCCATCAATGGGAGAGGAAGGCCCTCGACGAAGCGGCCAGGAATGGGCCGAGGCCGTGAGGGAAAAACTGGAAGAGTCCGTTCGCCTCCACCTCCGAAGCGATGTGCCATTAGGTTGTTATTTGAGCAGTGGAATCGATTCAAGTGCTATGGCGGGATTGATGAGCCGAGAAGTCTCAGATCCTATCCACACCTTTTCTGTGGCGTTTGAAGATCCATTGTTTAATGAGATAGGTCCGAACAAGATTCTCACAGATTTCTCGGACTACAATCTCCGCAATCACATCACCACCTGCACGACTGCCGATTTTGATCTGTTGCCGGGAATGATTTGGCATCGTGAAGATCCAAATATCTCATCAGGGGGTATCCCCCATATGTTGCTCGCCAAGTTGGCGGCGCAGCAGGTGAAAGTTGTCTTGACCGGAGAGGGATCGGATGAAATATTCGGTGGCTATCCCTGGTACCGGGTTGAACGGTTGCTTCACCCATTCATCAATCTTCCACGCAGTGTGCGTCAACTCATCGCAAGCATCCCGTTCTTGAGGAAAAAATGGTCTCGATCAAGCCGGGCATTCGCCGCCCACGCTACAATGGACCTGTCTCGATACACCCAGATCATCGATAATGCGTCCAACAGAAGTTACGATGATCTTTTTTCCGATCACCTTAGCAGCATTCATAGTCCTTTCACCGATACAGAACCACATTTCTCTCTTCCGAAGGATTTTGAACGATGGTGTCGTTTTGCTCAATTACAGTATTTGGATATCAATGTACGTCTTTCGGACTTCATCACGAGAACCCTGGACGCCGCCTCCATGGCTTATGGCCTGGAGGCACGTGTGCCGTTCCTCGATCATGAATTTGTCGAATTATGCACCCAGATTCCACCCAATTTGAAAATGCGAGGGCTTCAGGAAAAGCATATTCTCCGCCAGGCTCTTGAAGGTGTCTTACCCGCGGAAATCCTGAAAAGAAAGAAACGCGGACTTTCCGCCCCATTCTGGCCATGGCAAGATTGTCTGCCGGAATTTGTCGCAGACGCTCTGTCCCAAAACAGGCTTCACACCAAAGGGTATTTCAATCCTCAATATGTTCAACGCATGCTTCAGCAACATCAAAACGGCGAGGCCAATTTTGGAAGAGAGTTAATTGGTGTCCTCAATATTCAATTATGGGATGACCTATTTGTCCAAGGGTGCCGTGCGTCATGAGATGGAGGAGTGCGTTGACACCCAATCCTGTGTCGACGCTCTATTCCATGCTGCGCCACCCGCATGTCGGACGGGAGCAGCTGGTGGCCTTTCAAAACGAACGAGTTTGCCGGTTGGTCGCCCATGCCTATCGGCATGTGCCTTATTACCGTGGGCTCTTTGATCGACATGGACTGAAACCCCAGGATATCCGAACGGTCGACGATCTGGGTGCCGTGCCCATCAGCTCCAGGAGTGATTTGCAAGCCTTGCCGGTCGAAGAGATCATCGCTCGGAATGTGGACCCGGGGTCGTTGATTACCCGCTCTTCGAGCGGGTCCTCCGGACGACCATTTATTGTGCGCCGCACTTGGCTGGAGGAGCGCATTCATGGGGCCTTTCGGTGGCGTGCGCTCCATGCGTTGGGCCTCCGGGGGAGTGACAAGATTTGTTATGTGATGGGGACGTGGAATACCCAACGACAGGACCAACTAGCCAAGCGTATCCTGGACACCCTCGGATTGGCCCGGCGAAAGGTCATCGATGCCCTGCAACCACCCGAGGACATTGTCCAGGCTCTGCAGAAGTTCAGACCTACGGTCCTGGGGGGGTATCCCGGCGTGTTGGCCAGGATCGCACAGACCGTGAATCGCGAAGCATTACGGTCCCTTCAAATCCGCTTCGTGAACCCCGGTGGAGAAGTCCTGACGCCGCTCATGCGCCAACAAATTCAGGACGGATTTTCCGCGCCAGTCTATGAAACGTATGGAAGTATCGAATTTTACCTTCTGGCCTGGGAATGCCAAATAACCGGGGAATATCATTCATGTGACGATGGCTTAATTATCGAAGTGCTGAGGGATGGGGCCCCGGCGGGCGAAGGAGAGAGGGGTGAGCTTGTTGGAACCGACTTGCATTCGTTTGCCATGCCGCTAATCCGATACCAGCTTGGCGATGTCGTCACAAAGGGAAGCCAAACCTGTCGATGCGGACAACCGTTTTCGACGATCCGATCGATCCAGGGACGTATGATCGATTACTTCGTGCTTCCCGGCAACAGGGTTGTCCATCCTTATGAGTTCGGGGTCAGAAAGGCCTTCTGGATTCGAGAGTTTCAGGTGACCCAGGAACGCTTGGAATTCATCGTGATGAAAGTTGTCCCGTTTCATACACCCTCCGCCCAGGAGATGGCAGCGTTGGTTCAACCCGTGATCGCGTTGCTGGGTTCGGACGTGCAGTTCCAGGTAGTGTTGGTGGACACAATCCCGAGGGAGGCAAACGGAAAATTTCGAGTATATCGGTCCAATATTCGATCAGCTTATGACGAATTTGCTTGGCCGGATCAAAGCGTGGTTCCGCCTGTAGTCAATGACGATTGTTAATTCTAATGGCGATAGCGAGGTGGAGAACGAGCGCGAGGTGGCTCATGTTTGCAGCCTACCATGAAATTTTCAAGAAACGCGGATATCTCAATGCGCATGGCTGATCTTAAATTTCCCCGGTTCAACGAATGGGCGTGGTGGCTCTATGAGCATGCTCCGGCCAGCTTGGAGGATGCAGCCAAGAGATGTGCCCCGTGGCTCTTGCCATGGGTTGCGCTTCGCGTCCCCGTAGCTATTCTGCGAGGGTCGACCAGACATTCCGAGCGATCGGGAACCGTCGTTGTGGCCGGTCATCAGCCCTGGGCCGATTACCTCCCTCGTCGCTTCTTTGCATGTGCGCCTCAGCGAGAGGTTGTTGGAGTTGTGCCTGTATGGGCTCTTCCTTCGTTCTTAAAACGGTTGCCTGTCGATGCGGACATCACTGTCGCGCGCCTCGATCGTGTCTCTGCGCGCCTCTTCTTTGTAAACGGTTACCTCGTGGTTCCCGAAAGCATCGGCTGCCGACTGTCGTTGCCGGTCGATCTTGACAAGCTTGCACATGCCAGCAGCAGCGTGAAGGAAGATTTGGGAATGCTCCGGCGTGAGCGTTTCACGATAGAGGTCTCACATAGGGAGGCAGACTGCGAGACGTTTTACTCCTCGATGTATCTTCCCTTCGTCAAGAAGCGGCACGGAGAGTTCGCCGTGATCCATAACTTGCATCAGCTACGTCGAAAGTTTCGTCGTGGGGGACTCATCTGGCTGCGGCGGGGCGACCATCGCATTGCTGCGGCCCTGTTTGAGCAGCGGGGTGACGTCTTCCGTGGGGTGGCTTTGGGCACAGCAGGGGGGGACCTCACGGTGATGAAGCAGGGCGCCCTTGCCGCGCTCTACATTTTCGAAATCAAGTGCGCGGAAGAGGGAAGATGCACAAGCATTGACTTCGGTGGCACCCCGCCGATCCTCAATGACGGACTTCTTCGCTTCAAGAGGAAGTGGGGAGTCCGGCTCGTGGATGAACACCAGACCCCCTATGACTACCTGATCCGGTGGGAGCGACCAAATGAGCAGGTCCTCCACTTCCTTGCTGACACGCCGTTGATTATCAGGAACCGCGGTCACCTCGCGGGGCTGACCGCCCTCAGGCTCAATGGCGTAGCCCACCCGGACCAAGCATCTAGGATGCATCGCTCGTTGTGGATGGCAGGGCTGCGGCGACTCTTTGTGGCGGTGCCAAGCGGATATGGGTCACAGGATGTGGGGGCGCTTCCTGGCCAGGATAGGGGTGGTATATCTCACGTTGGGGAGACGGAGTTCTGCAATTTTGAACGGATTCTTACTACGTTAGAGGGGAATCAGCCGACATCGTCAGAATCGCATTGGAATCCCGACAGGGACAACAAGAATATGAGGTGATTGATGTTTTCGGGGTATCGCGATATTTTCAAAAAACGAGGCCATCTATATCATCAAGCAATGACCCTGTACCCGAGCGCTCGTGCAGAAGAATTCCTTCATATCGTCCGCATAGCCGGCATAAAAGATGGAGATATCGTTTGTGATATTCCATCGGGTGGTGGGTACTTAAGGCACTTTGTGGACCGGACCACGGCTCTTTGCCATATCGAAACCTCAGAGGTGTTTGCCGATCTCTGCAGAGCGAATGGCGGACTCCACGTCTTGCTGGCAACTCTGGAGGATATTCCTGTCGAGACAGGGGCGGTGGATAATATTATCAGCCTCGCGGCATTGCACCATGTCGATGAGAAGGAACGGTTTTTCTCAGAGGCCTATCGAATGTTAAAAAAGGGAGGTACGCTTTCCATTGCTGACGTGCAAGCGGGGTCGGCAGTTTCCGAATTCCTGGACGGTTTTGTCAACGAGCACAATACTATGGGACACAAAGGGAATTATATCCACGCCGAAACTCAAGATGAAATCGAACGATGTGGATTTACTGTGAGGGAGTCATCGTTGATCCCATTTCACTGGGAGTTTGATTCTCCCCAGGCCATGGGGCGATTTTCTCAACTGTTGTTCGGGATCGATAAAGCAGACTCTGCCCAGGTGGTAGAGGGTATCCGAACGCACGTGGGGTATGATCTTGACAGCAACGCGTGTCGCATGAATTGGGAGCTGTTATTCATCAATGCAAAAAAGCCCTAGCCAGAAGTCGTGTTCGGCGATATTGGGTACCTGGTACACAGGCAATAGCCCTGTAAGTGGGTGCTGCAAAATAGTGGAAAGATCCTCTTAAACAAATGTCTTGTTTTTGATGATTCCCTCCTATTTGAACGGGGACTCCTGTACCTTCCCGATTTCGTGACCAACTGTGGCCGGATACTCGGTCGTACGATGGACTTCGCGTCGACGAAAAGGCAGCAGATCGTCTCGGGCATGGAACGTCATTTCGGCGATCGAGTCGCCTGTTTGCTGAAGGAAGCGACGCTCGGGCAGGTACCGCCGCGCGAGATTGCCGAACCGTTTGCGTGACAATGCTTTGAGGAGATTCAACGAACCGCTATCTTCCCGTCGCTGCGCGAAAAGCGCGTTGCCGACGGGGTAGAGCTCTATGCTCGGTGTTGGGTACCTGGCTCTCTTGTTGCGGTCCTGGCGCAACCGTACTTTGCAAAGAGGTTGGCTTAAATGGCGTGTGAATGATGATAGTGCCCCAGGGGGATGCGGTTCTTTGTCGGTGGTCTGCGATGTTTACCGTCTCCCTGCGCCGTGCCCGGTACGGCAGCATTATTTAACATTCCCATTTTTGGTAATACTCGTGTAGAAAGGCGAAAGAGATTACTGGGGCTCAGAGCGGTGGCGGGCGGCATCCCTTGTAAAGGCTCATAAAAAAAAAGGAAAAGGTGAATAAAGTGGAAGATCAACACGTTCATGAACGTAATGTGGACCTGGGCAAGCCCCCGCTCCTTTCGGTGATTCTGGCAACTCCAGCGGGGTACGGTACCATCCGAAAAACCGTTTCGCACCTTCGGTCTCAAACCGCCCGCTCGTCATTGGAATTAGTGGTCGTGGCGCCTTCGAAGATACTGTTGGCCCTGGAGGTGGATCAATTGAACGAGTTTGCCTGTTATCAGGTGGTCGAAATCAAGAAATTTCAGTCCATTGGACAGGCAAACGCTGCAGGAATTCGTCATGCGGGAGCCCCAATTGTGGCATTGGCTGAGGACCATTGTTTCCCTGATCCGCAATGGGCGGAGAACCTCATTGTCGCGCATAAGGGTCCCTGGGCTGCCGTGGGGCCCGGCGTCAGAAATGCCAATCCCAATACTGCCGTGAGTTGGGCGGATCTATTCATTGGCTACGGTCCCTGGCTGACACCTGCTCCTTCCAGGGAAGCGGATTTTTTGCCAGGGCACAATACCAGTTACAAACGAGAGATTTTGCTGGGCTATGGAGATCAACTGGATGCCATGATGGAAGCGGAAACGGTCCTCCACTGGGATCTTCGTGAAAAGGGCCATCGATTGCATATGGAGTCGACGGCGAGCGTCGCCCATACAAATTTTTCTTTGTGGTCCTCCTGGATCCCAGCCCAGTTCTATAACGGCCGCCTCTTCGCCGGAGCCAGAGCTCGGCAAAAGCCTCTGTCATGGCGCACCATGTTTGCTCTGGGGTCGCCTCTTATTCCGATTGTCCGGCTGTGGCGAATTTGGGCGGGACTCCCTTCACAGGACTTAAAGATTCAATTTCTATCCTGTCTTCCTGCCTTGATGATTGGTTTGGCAATTGATGGTCTGGGCCAAATGGTTGGCTATGCGCTAGGGACAGGTAATGCCCTGGACAAGGTAGCTAAGTTTGAGGTTGATCGGTTCAAGCACATTCGAGAGCAGGATCGTTTGGAAATTCTGGGGTTCTAAAACAGTGTGGAGGATGTATGAAAACAGATGAAAAACCGCCCGTCAAAATAGGAATCGTCGGTTGTGGGCGGGCCACGACGGTGCTTCACCTACCTGCATTACAATTTGTGCCGGGTGCCAAGGTGGTGGCGTTAGCCGATCCCGATCCAGGGCCACTTCATCGCGCCTCCCAGCAATTCGCGGTAGAACAGTGCGTTTCTGACTATCGAGCCTTGCTTGAGAACCCGACTATTGAGGCAATCGCCATTTGTGCCCCGGTGCAGTTCCATGTTGAGATCGCTCTGGCAGCATTGGATGCTGGCAAGCACCTCTTTATCGAGAAGCCACTTAGCTTGACCCTTGAGGAATGCGATCGACTGATCGATCGGGCTGCAGGGTTATCTCTTCAAATCATGTTGGGCTTTAACACTCGTTGGCATCGGTTAACCAGACAAGCCCGGACTATGTTTCAGCAAGGAACTGTTGGGCCCCTTGAAGTCGTTCGCAGCAATCTGTTGACGAATTACAATAAAGATCTCCCTGAGTGGAGAAAGAGGCGAATCTCAGGCGGGGGGGGTTTGCTTGAGATGGCGATGCATCATTTTGATCTCTGGAAGTATGTATTAAATGAAGAGGTGGAGGAAGTCAGTGCACACACTCGGTCGGGGACCTGGGAGGATGAATCGGCAACGGTTACAGCTCGCTTGGGTTCCGGCGCCCTTGCTTCGGCGACTTTCTCCGAATGTGCAACTCAAACTAACAGTATGGAGATTTATGGACGAGAGGGATCTCTAGGGATTGATTTTTATCGCTTTGATGGGTTGCAAACTTCCACCACATCCGAAAACTCGGGAAATATTCATGCACGAATCAGAGGTTTGAAGAAATTTGTCAACGAATTTCCCGAGGCGATCGCAACCAACCGTCAGGGCGGAGAATGGCGCCGGTCCTATATAGAAGAATGGAGGCATTTTGTCGGTTCAATTCGCGAAGGTCTGCTTGTCGAATGCGGTTTAGAGGATGGGCGACGTGCCTTGGCCGTGGCCTTGGCTGCGTTGGAGTCTGCAGCCACCGGAAAGGCGATTACCGTTGCAAAGAGATAACGAGGGATTGAAGTTCGAAGGCCTGGTCGGTATGACAAGCTGGTTCATAGCCTACTCCAACCATGTTCAAGGATTTTATGCCCTGTTGGTGCACAAAAATTTCCGCGTATGTCCTGAGATCAGATAACGCAGCCTGGCAGCCCGTTCCTTTCCAATTTCCGACAACTTCGGAGAGAACGTCGTAGGCCATGACTGTATGTGTGAAGAGTGTTTTTCTGATCCTTAGGTTATAAAAGGGATGCTTCAATGAACATCCATGCAATGCGCCAATCCTCATCTCCTGGACCTACTGTTGCGAACTGAGAATTATCCCTATGACCACTTCGAACCAACCGGTCGGCCAGAAACTTGCAATCACGTTCTGCTATCGAGGCTTTGCTGCGAAATTCGGGACTCCCCCTCGTGTGGTGGTTTCGATCCTCGAAAAGGCCGGACATCACGTAAGGCAGATCAAAGATGGGCCATTGGACATTTCTGCGGATAGTGTAGTTTGGATCTGGGGAAATACGAATTGGTATCCTGGACTCTTTGCGCAACTCACGGCCATGACTCGAGCGCAAAGGCCTCTGGTCATACTTTGGCACACCGAACCTCTCCCGCCTCCCAGCTCGGCTGGTTTGCCATGGCCGCGATTGAACTGGTGGGAGACGGCAAAGTTCATCCTTCGTAGTTCCGAAGCCACGGATGTCTATACGAATTATCTGGTATTGCGTCGTTGGGTGAGGAATGGGCTTCCGGATATCCTTGTGGCTGCTACATTAGGACGCAGGGAATTTCTCTCTGAGCGAGGCACTGTGGCCGCTTGGGTTCCATTTGGATACGAGCCTTCATGTGGACAGGACTTGAATCTGCCCAGGGATATCGACGTACTGTTCCTCGGAGCCCAGGATGTCCCCCGCCGGAATCGTCTCTTGCAGCGCCTGCGGAAAAGCGGAATTCGGATACATGTCGTTGGAAGTTATGCGAATCAGGGTTGTTGGGGGAAGGATAGGACTGAATTGCTGAACCGAACAAAAATACTTCTCAACCTGTCCAGAACACCTGGAGAGTTTCCCGACCTCCGCTTGATCCTGGGGATGGCAAACAAGGCGCTGGTCGTATCCGAACCGATCTACCGCCCAGACCCTTTTGTGCCGGGACAGCATTTTATCAGCGCCTCGATAGACGAGATGCCTGAAAAGATTCGATACTACCTGACTGATGATGAGGTGCGTGTTTCAATTAGCGAACGGGCTCATGGACTGGTTACTCAAGACGTGACCATGGAACGATCGGTAAGCCAGATCGTTGATCTCATATCCAAGGCAACCGCAACCTCAGAAAAATGACTGATGCACCTATCTTTTCGATCGTGATTCCGACCTACAATAGGCCGAAGCAACTTGCTGCCTGCTTACAGGCCTGTGCTCGGCTCGACTATCCACGTGACCGCTTCGAGATCATTATCGTGGATGATGGGAGCCCGGTTCCCGTCGAAGTGCTAAGGAATGACGGGTCCAATCTGATGAGGATCACCTGGCTACGTCAATTCAATGCCGGTCCGGCTTCAGCTCGCAATATGGGGGCTCAGCATGCACGGGGAGACATTCTGGCTTTTACGGACGATGACTGTACACCAACGCAACAGTGGTTAAGGGAGCTTGCCCAATCATTCAACGATGTTCCAACAGGACTTGTCGGTGGGCGGACCGTTAATGGGCTGGTCGACAATATTTATTCGACCGCCAGCCAAATGATTGTCGATGAAGCCTATGCGTTTTTCCATAGCCGGGATAGTGATCTCAGGTTTTTCGCGTCGAACAATTTGGCGGTTGCTACCAGGCTTTTCTACAAAATCGGAGGGTTCGATTCATCCTTCCGTACTTCCGAAGATCGCGAATTTTGTGACCGGTGGATACGGCAAGGACACCCTCTTGTATATACGACTGCGGCCATTGTCCATCACTATCACCAACTCACCTTGACGGCATTCTGTCGGCAACACTTTTCCTATGGACGTGGGGCATTTCAGTTTCATCGCACACGAGCACGAGGCGGTAGAAGCCTTTCGAAGCCTGATCCACGGTTCTATGCCTCGGTAATCCGTCGTGCGCTCTCATGCAAGCCGCTCCGCATGGCCGGGTTGCTGGGGTTGTGGCAGGTGGCGAATTTAGCAGGATTTTTATGGCAAGCCGCTCATCAGGCACTTTTATCTACCAACAGTGCCTCTTGTGATTAAGATGAGCCAATTGAAAACCAACCACGGGGCGGCCATCCATCGTCATGATCCAGGAACGACACGCAACAAATGACAAACAAGCTACTCTATCGGTCTTCGTGGGTTCGAACTGTGCAGCAGGCGAGGAGAAATCGTAGCAAGACCTCTGCCGAGCCTTCCAGGCATGAGTGGACCAAGAAGGGGCGCCTGCCGAGGAGTTTATGCTTGTCGAGTCATTGCGATTCATAGGCCAGATTCCCAGTGAAGGGTTAGGAATGTTCCCATCCATGAAGGTCCTGTTCATCAATGCTGAATCATCCTACGGATTGAAAAACAGGTCAGTGGAAGCCACCACAGGCGATTGGGTGGACATTGACGATACCGACTGCATTTCACAGGGGTCATGGCTGCAAGCGTTACCCGCCGCCATTTCGGAGTATCCCGACGCGTCAGCCGTCACCGCCAGGGCGCGCTACCCGGGCTGGTCCCGAATGGAGCCTGTGCTGGGTCTTTTGCCCCGTTTCTATCTCGATCCCGGACGTTGTGGCTCAACCCGCTCCATATCCGGGAATGCCGCCAGCTTTCGCCGTGAGGTTTTTCGTCGCCGTTCACGTAGCCTCCGCGATACCCGGATTCCGTAGGGGGAGATTCGTCCGCGCTGGCATCCTTTCCCATGTATATGTGTGTAAGACTTTCGACGTTGTTTGCGATTGCCTTCGTTGTTTTCGCCACTACAATGTGAAGACCTACGACCTTTCGCTGGCGTTGGCCCTCACGCGTGTAACACACGTCCTGGAAACTCCAGGAAGGTTGGCCGCGTACCGGGGACAAGCCATGGAAACGACGGCAAATCGATGATGATTAGAAGATGGCGGTCATGGTTTCAGAAGAGGCTTGACGGGGTAAGGTTGTCTTTTATTTTGAGGCATGCATCCAATGAAGGGATGACAGAAGTTAAGCAGGTCAGCGATTTGGCCGAAGAGCTGGCTTATAGGGCTATCTGATGCGCTTTTGTATGGTCACCACATTTTATCCGCCCTACCATTTCGGGGGCGATGCCACCTTTGTACAGGCATTGGCCCGGGCCTTAGTTTCTGAAGGGCATCAAGTCGAAGTGGTGCACTGCGAAGATGCCTACCGCCTGCGTGACAGGGAACAGGTAGCTGTGCAGGCCGGGGATGACGGGGTTGTGGTGCATCGTCTCCGAAACTCCTTCGGGATGCTGTCTCCGCTGATTACCCAGCAAATAGGCAGGCCGGGGGTTAAAGCCGCACAACTTCGGACTGTTCTCGAACGGGAGTTTGACGTTGTGAACTTTCACAACATCTCACTGATCGGGGGGCCTGGTGTGCTTCAAATGAGCCGTGCACCTGTGACGCTGTATACCTTGCACGAACATTGGCTTCTCTGTCCGATGCACATCTTTTGGAAAAACGATCAACGAGCATGCGATAGCCCACAGTGTATTCGCTGCTGCATTCGTTCTGGCGTACCGCCTCAACTCTGGCGATACACCGGTCTCATTGAGCGAAGCTTGGTCAATGTTGATGCCCTCGTTGCGCCGAGTGAATACACGGCAGAACGGCATAAAGCTCTCGGACAGACGCCACCCATACATGTCTTGCCGACCTTCTCCAGGTTGGACCCGAAATTGGACGGTTACGCTATCTCTCAAGACCGAAAATGTTTTTTGTTCGTGGGTCGGGTCACGGCATCGAAAGGCATTGCCATCCTTCTGAAAGAATTTGTGGGGCTCAGGGAATACAATCTCGTGGTTGTTGGTGGTGGTGACTTATTGCTCACGCTCCAACGGCAATATGCCGAGCACCGTCACATTCAGTTCCTAGGCCCTCTTTCCCAAGAACAACTCGGGCCTTGGTATCACAAGGCAACGGCCCTGGTTCTCCCCTCGCTCGCTCCGGAGGTGTTCCCCTTAACCATCCTGGAAGCCTTTGCCCATGGCACGCCGGCAATCGTCCATCATGCCGGTGGGAGTCGTGAAGCCGTTGACAAGACAGGCGGGGGAGTGGTGTATCACTCCCCTGAAGAGTTGCATGACGCCCTTACTTTGCTGGGAAAGGACTTCCAGCTTCGTAGGACTCTCGGACAACGGGGGCGTGTAGGGTATGAACAATATTATTCCCGGAAAAGGTATTTGGAACGCTACCTGCAACTCATCCAGGAGATAGGTAAGGAAAAAAGATTTAACTTGGCAGGAAGCACCAATTTATGAGCAACGATAAATCACGAAAGGAACCTTTCGGCCCTAGGGGGTATCCTCTCCTCGGCCATATCCCTGGTTTTCTTTGGGACAGACTCGGATTTCTCTCACGCTGCGCGGATGAATATGGGGATGTGGTGAAACTTAAAATCGGAGAGACCACCTTCCTGCTAAACAATCCTGAAGACATTAAACATGTGTTGGTGACAAATTCCGACAATTTTGACAAAGGGCCACGCCTTACCAGTCCAAAAGGCAAGCGGTTATCCGGCGAAGGTTTGCTGACCAGTCTGGGGTCGGCCCACCTCAGGCAGCGAATGATGATGCAACCGGTGTTCTATCGAACATCTATTAACGTCTTTGCGGAGACGATAACCAGTGGTGTTGAAAAGATGATTGCCGAATGGAAAAACGGCACCGAGCTCAATATCGGGCAGGAAATGATGGAACTGGCACAAGACAATATTATCAAGACGGCCTTTGGTCCTTGCTTTGATGATCCTTCCGGCGCGTTGGCCAGCGCCATTACCATCCGGAAGAAATATGTTGAGCATGTGCAATTTTCACTGCTCCCGTTTCCCGAATACCTTCCTCCAAAATTAAGGCATGATTATCAGCAGGCGATGAGGCGAATCGATGATACCATTACCCGGGAGATTGCCCAGCGGCGGTCTACCTCTGAGCCGGCCCACGATATGTTATCCCTCCTCCTGCATGCCAAATATGATGATGGAACCGGAATGACCGACAAGCAAATCCGTGACGAATTTTTGACCCTCTTTAGTGCAGGCTATGAAACTATCGGGGAAGCCTTAACCTGGACCTGGTATCTGCTCTCGCAGCATCCGGAAGTGGAAACCAGATTTCTCGGGGAACTGCGCGAAGTGCTAGGCGGTCGTGTCCCCGGTGCTGATGATTTGTCTAAGCTTCGTTATACCGGGATGATCTTAGCTGAATCGATGCGTCTCTATCCGCCAACCTGGATCTTTATCCGTATGGCTCGACAAGATGTCGTCCTTCCAAGCGGCTTCACCATTCCTGCCGGTTCAAAACTATACCTCTGTCAGTATGTCATGCATCGGAATGTCCGGTATTGGCCAAATCCGGAACGCTTTGACCCGGAACGTTTCACCGAACAAGCAATAAAAGCACGGCCCAAATTCACGTATTTTCCCTTCGGAGGAGGTATACGGGTCTGTATCGGGGAAGCTTTCGCCAAAATGGAATGCATGTTGGTGCTGGCCTTTATCGCTCAACGGTTCGATCTCTCGTTAGTGCCGGGGCAGACAATCGTACCAAAACCCCATATGACTTTACGTCCCAAAAACCAAATCATGATGCGGATACAAGAGCGGGATCAACGAGAACTCATATCCCATGTCCAAGGGTAAAACCTGGAAGGTAGTGTATGCGCCATACTGCCCCGATTGCATTTTACGGGAGGCCAAAAACACATGACTGCTGAGGGGCGAAATGACACTCTGACCCAACTCAAGATTCTCTTTGTCATTGATAGTTTGGGCACGGGGGGAGCTGAGCTCAACCTGGCCGAGAAGTTGCCTCACCTTCGATATCTTGGGGTGGTCATCGTCGTAGTGAGTCTTCGGCACCGACAGGAGGGAGTTCAGGCGGCGCTTCAAGGACAGGGGTTTGACGTGAGAATTTTGCCTGTCTCGGGGCTTATCGGGCGGATCGTAGCTTTGCGACAGATTATTCGAACCGAACAACCGGACCTGATCCAGACAGTGTTGTTCCACGCCGATATCGCGGGCCGGCTGGCCGCGATCGGAACGTCCGCCAAAGTTATCAGCCGGCTTGTCAACACGGATTACGATTTGGTGCGGCTTCAGGATCCAAGTATTAACATCATAAGATTCCAGCTGGCCCGATTGATCGATGGTTGGACGGCCCGCCACCTGACCCATCATATTTATGCTAACTCGAATGCCGTGAAAACAGCCGCCATGAGCGACCTGGGTATTCCAGGGGAGAAAATAACCGTGATCAAAGAAGGTCGTGACGCTGCACGTTTAGGTAAACCCTCTATGCAACGCAGAAATCAGGCTCGATCAAGGCTAGGATTGGAAGAAGACCAGAAGGTTCTCGTTACCATAGGACGACAAGACTTCCAGAAAGGTCAGCGATATTTGCTGGAGGCCATGGCCATGCTGGTCTCGAAGCACCCGAATCTTGTTCTCCTCGTGGCTGGCCGGTCGGGAGACGTCTCGGGTGAACTTGAAAGTCTCCGACATCGCCTTGGGTTGCAAAATCTGGTGCAATTTCTTGGACACCGGGAGGACGTTCCCGAAATCCTGGCAGCGGCGGACCTGTTTGTCTTTCCCTCCTTCTATGAAGGGCTTCCCGGTGCGGTGATTGAGGCGATGGCATTGGGATTACCCATCGTGGCTTCGGATATTCAGCCAGTCCGGGAGACGGTGGAGGTGGGCCAGAACGCGATTCTGGTGAAACCGGCCTCACCTGTCGAACTTGCGTCTGCCATTGAAGATATTCTGAAGGACCGTCAGACGGCTCATGCCTTCGGTGCGCGAAGCCGGGAGATCTACGAAAAACGGTTTACTCTCGAGGAGAGCATGGGTCGGTTGATGGAGTTTTATCGACAAGTCGTGTCCATGAAATGAAGAAACTCATTTATTAAAGGGCAAGATGGGTGCAAAACGTCAGGGTCGATTGAAAATAGATCTGATTGATCGTGGACTATTTAAGAGGAGTCAAGATCATGACTCATCACTGTGAGCCAGTCATGTCGGTAATTCTCGCAACCCCGGATTGTTATGAAACTATCCGAAAAACCATCAAACATCTTCGCACTCAAACAGTCAGGCACCAACTTGAGATCATCATTGTTGCCCCGTCTATCTGTTCGCTGAACCTGAATGAGTCCGAACTCAAGGAGTTTTGTCGGGTTCGTGTTGTAGAGGTGGGTCGAGTGTCCTCGATCGGTTCGGCAAACGCCAAGGGCATACAACAGGCAAGCTCGCCTTTAGTCGCCTTAGCAGAAGATCATGCTTTTCCCGCACCGGGATGGGCGGAAGCTCTGATTGTTGCGCACCGTCATCATTATGCGGCAGTAGGTCCGGTGATTCGCAACGCTAATGCACCCAAGAACGTCATTGCCTGGGCTGATTTCCTGATTGGGTTTGGGGAATTTGTTGTTCCTGGTGTATCAGGAGAAGTGGAACGCCTACCAGGAAACAATAGTAGCTATAAACGAGAAATTCTTCTCGATTACGGCCCTAGCCTGGAAACTATGATGGAGACTGAGACCCTTATCCACCAGGATCTTCGGAAAAAGGGATATCGGCTTTTTCTAGAATCTTCGGCACACGTCTCTCATCTCAACTTTGAGCGAATGAGTTCGTTTTTCTCTGTCAAATACCTAAGTGGGCGAACTTTTGGGGCTGCTCGAGCAGGAGGTTGGAGTCTAATCTACCGACTGTTCTACGCGTGTGGTACCCCCTTGATTCCTCTGGTTCGATACTGGCGGTTAAAAAAGCGATTGAAAGTTTTCCGTGAACACTACCAATTACCTTGGGGAGTGTTGCCAATGGCCTGGTGTGCGTTATTGGTCAGTGCCACTGGAGAGATGATCGGTTGTTGTTTCGGAGCAGGACAGGCGGTAGAAAAACGGGCCAAATTGGAATTCCATCGTCTTCGGCATTTGAAGAAAAAGCCGCGCAGATCTTTAGAAATTCCTGTATGACTCTACCTTATAACATTCCCACAGGTCATGCCTGTTGAAAGGCCTTGAGTGTCGTCATGAGATCTTCCCTACCCTTCAACCAATGAATACAAATACACAAAAATGTTTCAAGAAATGGCAGGACGCTTGAAACAAAATTTAGGGACAAGCAATCCCGATGTCAGGGTGGTTATTGTATCGGATTACGCCGCTGGATGTGCGAAAACTTGGAAGGATTTGCGACGACTTTCAGAGGGGTGGGCCAAACAGGATTATGAAGGAGATGCGGAGTTTCTGCTTTGTGAAAATGTCTATCTGAGCGGGAAAATTCCACTGGATCTCATCGACCTTCTCCCTGATCTGCGAATCGCGCTCATCGAAGAACCCGCGACCTATCTACCCAAAAACGCGGGCATGCAGGTCGCCCTAGCGGATCTGGCGGTAATGCTTGATGCCAATTGTGTTTCCAATCCAGATTAGTTGCGGATGTAAGTGAATTCCATAAACGAGAATCCTCAAGCGCCTGGTATCAGTGGAGAAACCATAGACGCTGGCTGTGAACTAGTCGAACGGATGCTTTCCATTCCATCCCGTTCCCACGTCGACCCCGGTCAGACCGGGGTGACCCGTTTCATCTTGAATAACTATGCTGCTTTGGGACGAACGGTCTATTTGGCTCACCCATTGCCAGCCGTACTTGGGCCCCTTCCGGGGAGAATGCAGTCGGAGGCCATCCGCCGTACTGGAGGGCAACTGCTCTTTGACCCGCGAATGCGGGTTATGCAGGACTTTAAAGGATGGTCGATGGAAGTCGATATCCGACGCAACTGCGGGTATGGCACAGTTATCGTGCGCTTGCACGACCGAGCACTCCTCTTTGCATGGATAACCTGCATGGGAGTGTTCTCCATTCCTATGTTTGTGGTCGGAAAAACAATTAAAAGTTGGAAGGATTGGCTTCGATGTGCAGGAAATTATGGTATTCGTGGCTATGAGATCCCAGTTGTCTTGGCCTGTTATCTCGTGGTGCACTTACTGGAAGCACCGGGTAAGTGGCATGCGTTCCGGGGATAAAACGACCATGGACCCAATATCGATGAAGGGTGTCGCGAAACCGATGAAAGAGGGAAGTGCCATTGATTCGAGTGGCGGATTGACTTCCATCACTCAAGGACGCAGACGAATTGCCCTTGACCTGACGGCTCTGTTGCCACACGAAACTGGAGTTGACCGGTACATGATCCAACTTGTCCTTCATTTGGGAAAAGTCGATCAATGGAACCATTATCGCATTTATATGAATTGGGAAGATCGTAATCGATTGGTCGGGTTGCTCCCTGAAAATTTTCGAGTTATTCCGCTCAGTAGACGCTCCAGAGCAGTCCGACTTCTGTTTCAACAGGTCCTGTTACCGATCGTGGTTGGATGGTGGGAGGCCGATGTCGTGCATTCCCCTTCATTCATTATGCCTATGGTGCGAGGCAGCCAGCACCATATCCTCACCGTTCACGACATGACCTCTTTTACTCTCCCGAATTGTCACATTCTTCTGCGACGCAGCTTCCCCTACCGCCAGTTTCTTTTGTGGAGCATTCGACGGGCACATGTGATCACCGTTCCGTCGGGTTCCACTCAAGAGGATATGTATCATTGGGTTCCGGACCTTTCCCGTAAGAGGGTGAGAGTGATCCCAGGGGGTATCGGCGAAGAATTCAAAGTCTATCCGAGACAGGCCATTCAGAATACTCTTGAACGGCTGGGTCTTCCTACATCCTACATTCTTAATGTGGGGACCATCGAACCGCGCAAGAACCTCCCACTCTTGGTCCAGAGCTACAAGCAGTTGGTGACGATGGGAAAGACAAAGGAACATTTAGTGTTGGTTGGCCGTTTGGGGTGGGAGTACGATGCGGTATTGAAACAGATTAAAAGTCCTGAGTTGCAGCACAGAGTCCACTTGGTAGGTTATGTTCACCAACATGACCTGCCGTTGGTGTATGCCGGTGCTACTCTCTTTGTGTATCCATCGTTGCAAGAAGGTTTCGGATTTCCCCCACTCGAAGCCATGGCTTGCGGGGTCCCCACGATTAGCTCGCAAACTTCGTCTTTAATTGAAAATCTCCAGGGGGCCGCCATACTTGTCCCTCCCGATGATCAGGAGTCTTTGATCGAAGCCATGGATCAGTTGCTCAATGATAAGGCCTGCCGTGACCAGTATCGGCAAGAAGGGTTTGCACGAGCTGCCGCATTCCGATGGGAGGACACGGCGCGGCGGACTCTAGAGTGTTATCAAGAGATCGCAGGGAGTTGTGCGTCGAAAACAAGGGATTCCTAAGCATGCAAACCGAAATTAGTTCTTCACGCAGCCAGACAACAGCCTCAACCCCACCCCTACGCCTCTCTATCGTGGTTGCAACGACGAAACCCTGGCCGGAGATACGCGCTTGTTTAGACTCTCTTTTGGAGCAATCCAAAAGTGTCGGAGCCGAAATTCTCGTGGCGGATGGTCATGGTCGAGGGCTGCCTGACATGGACAAAGAGTCCTATAAGGGACTCATTTGGTTAAAGAACCCGGGCGCATCCGTTTTCGGTCTCCGGAAGCTTGGCATGTCTCGCGCACGAGGAGAAATCATAGCCATTACGGAGGATCATTGTCGGGTTGCCCCCAACTGGTGTGAGCAGATCATTCAAGTCCACAAAGACTATCCTGATGTTGCTGCGATTGGTGGGGCGGTCGAGAATGGAGCCACCACTTCATTGATGGATTGGGCAAATTTTTTCCTGGTATTCGCGCCATTCGTGGCACCGATTAGGAACGGACCCTCTGAGCGAATTTGTTTACAAGCCAATATTTCTTATAAGCGTCGGGTTATTTCCCGAATGGCTTCTCAGCTCGGGGTGATGGAGATGTTGTTTACCCGACAACTTCGCCAAGAAGGAGAAGTGCTCATTGCTGATGACCGCCTTCTTGTTTCCCATGTTCAGTCACATGGTTTTTGGGGGACCTTCGCCGCTCATTTTCACAACGGCCGATCTATCGCAGGATTTCGCCTGGAAGAACTGGGGGGTATGGGCCGTATGCTTCGTCTTGGCTCCACGGCAATTCTCCCTGCCTATCTTTTGTGTTCTACTCTCCGGGCACTAATGAGCAAACAGCAGGTGTTGGGAAAAGTCTTTGCAAGTCTGCCTTTACTCGCACTCATCGTGTGTTGCCATGCAGCAGGGGAATTCATAGGCTACATGGCTGGGCCTGGCCAAAGTCCGCAACGGTTGGCCTAGTTAAGAAAGCAGCATCAATGCCAAAACGATTGAAAATGGCTCTTTTGTATGCTGGTTACCTGCTCCTCGTGACCTTACCCCCTCTTGGAAATTGGTGTCAGGATCTGGGGGTATTCGGAGCATCATATTCATGATCCGATCTATACGTCATTTGAGTCGAGCGAGGACATTCCCTACATACATAAACCTAATCTCATACAAGCCCGAGCCCGAGGTCTTGTTGTCATTAACACGGATAGCCTGGGATTGCGTTCGAAAATCTCCGGATTAGTCTATGGCACCAAACAACCACAGGAATACCGTATTGCGATCGTCGGTGATTCCGTCACGTTTGGGGAGGGTGTTCTCAAAACTGAAGAAACTTTCCCGGAAGTTCTGGAACATATGCTTAATCAACACCAGAATTTCTTGACCGTGAAAGTGTTTAATTTCGGTCTATCGGCCTATAGTGTGAAGCAGATGGCCGCCGTGCTACAACACCGTATGGTGGATATTCGGCCGAATCTGGTTGTTATGGCTATCATTCCGCCTGATCTGAATCTCGACCGGACCCCCACCATTGATTCAGCTGGTTACCTGGTTGGTCAAAAGATCGCAAGTCTTCTTGATTCTCCGGTTGGAGAGGCCTTAAGAGGAATTCGCCTTCTGTATGTGCTCCGGGATATAGGCTCACGCTGGAGTTCTCCACCTCAATACATTGATCCACTGCTTTCACGCGGCAAGGTTCCTGACTCCTACCGTTACATTCGACAATTCAAGGAGACAGCAAACCAATTTGGACTTTCCCCCTTGATTGCGCTCCTTCCACGAATGGAGGAAAATGCCAGGGGTCCTCTTCCTGATAGACTGACACAAGACGGTATCAGGCATCTTGATTTGTCATACCTGAGTAGAGAATTTACCACTGAAGAGTATATGGCAAGTCGGTTTGACCGGCATCCTTCCCCTGCCGTTCATCGTCGAATCGGGGAAGCATTAGCCCTGTATGTGGAACACCAACCAGAGTTTCCCCAGTGAGTCCCTTGTCATCCCAACCAGGCCGTCATCTTGTTGATGGGACAGTCCGAGTCTTTCTCGCCGGACTCCTGTTTCCCCTTACGGGACTCATTACCGCAGGGTTCCTTACCCGACGACTTGGAACGGATGGCTATGGCTTATTGGTGCTCTCGGCAACGTTGTTCGGATGGGTGGAACTCGGGATCAACTCATTTTTTGCTCGTCCGGCGATTAAGTTTATTGGGGAAGCCAAAGACTGGCTTCCAGTTGGTACCACTCTCATCCGGTTGCAACTCGTTGCGGGAGTTGGCGGAGGCCTGTTACTAGGACTGCTATCGTTTCCTCTTGCCTGGCTGCTCGACGAACCGCTGCTCGCGCCGTATCTCGCCCTCTATGCCCTCCACATTCCAATCAGTAGTCTAACTCAAGCCCACCAGAGCATCCTCGTGGGAATTGGTAGTTTTCGGCAGAAAGCCGTGACCAATGCTTACCGCTGGATTGCCAGGCTGCTGTTGATTCTGTTCTTGGTTGAAATGGGCCTGTCTGTTCCTGGCGCTATACTGGGAAGCCTTGGGGCGGCCCTGGTCGAACTCGCTGTCAGCCGTCGATATGTCAGGCCTCCCCTCTTTGGCAAGATTGCCATTCCCACTCGCCCCTTTTATGACTTCGGTATTCTCCTGTGTGTCTCATCCATATTGTTCCTTCTTTTTTCCAGCATGGGCTTGGTGATGCTGAAAATCCTTGGCGGAACCCTGGAGCAGGCAGGAATCTATGGTGCGGCTCAGAATTTGTCGATCATTCCTGGCCTGTTCGGGATGTCGTTTTCTCCATTATTGCTCTCGACAGTGAGCCGTCTGCTTTTTGAGGGAAAAGCTGATCAGGCAAAAAGCATGGGATTTGGTGCAATGAGAATGGTTGTGGGTTTATTCCCGTTTGGAGCCCTCATTGCGGGCGCTGCTCCTGAGATTGTCACATTGGTGTTTGGCCAGTCTTTCGAGCTTGCTGGTCCAATCCTGGGGGTGTTGATTATGGGGGCCATTGCGTTTGTGATGGTCTCAGTAGCCGTGGTTATTGCGACGGCTTCAGGTGCCCCACTATTCACCTTATATTTAAGTATCCCCCTGGTCTTGCTGGTGGTGGTCGGAAACTTGGTGATGATTCCCAGATTCGGTGCCCTTGGCGCTGCCATGGTGACAGCCCTGTGTCAGGGAATTGGTGCCTTGGCTTCCATAATTGCGATCTACCGTCTCTGGGCGATTTCCCCACCAAGTGGGACATTGTGGCGTAGCGCTGTCATCAGCGTATTGGCCTATACGCTGGCAGTGATTTGGCCGACCGCTGGCCTCTTTCTCGTGATTAAAATGGGGTGTATCGGAATGTTGATTCTTCTAGTGTATTTGGTCTTGCGGGAATTCAGTAACGACGAAATGGCGCAGATCCGTTCGTTCTTAAGGCGGGAAACGGTGCCAGTAAAACAACAGCAAGATATGTGAGTTCGATTCAAAGGGTAATCGAGGTCTGGTGAACCATGTCTCCTCTAGGGGAACATTAAATGGGTTCAGTGGCAGAGCACGCCACATTTTTGCCCTTCAACCTTTCAGCCGTGTTGTTGGTTTCAGCTGGCATGGGCTCAGCAGGGAAAAGAGGTCGGCAAGCCTACTATAACGGTAGGGTTATCATCTTAAAGTAGAAGATCTGACAGGGGGCCTTGGTTGCTTTGTGTTTTCCGCTGATTTTGCGGGTACATTCGAAAAGGTTCCAATTGGCTGAGGGAGGTGTGTCCTGCACCAATTTTATAGGTTCTTCACCTCGGGTTACCTCGGGTTACCTCCGTGAGGAAATTTTCCAGCTTTTCTCTATGGCGGTCGGGAGAAAATTGTCTGCTTAATTCCTCCGATGGCACTTGGGCGGCGAGCAGATCAGCCTGAGGCGAATTCAAGAAGGCAACCCATTCATCAGCACTGTCGATGATCGTCAGGCCAGGTCCGGATGGGCATTCGAGGCCGCGTACTGCCAGAGTGGTCGCGAGAACTGGCATCCGATTGTACAGACTCTCGCCAACCTTAATGTTCACACCGGCACCTTCGTGAATGGGACAAACCATGATATCAACCTGTTCCCATACCTCCCTAAGATTTTGGACAAAGCCATGGGAGATCACTCTGCCACGAGTGGGTATCCGGTCGCTCTGCCGCCCAAAGACGTGAACCGTGATAGGGCGGCACACCTTGGGAAGGATATTATCAATCAGCCACTTCCAACTTTGGCGATTGGGCCACCATGCGAAATCGGCAAGGAACCCAAGCCGTAGATGGTCGTGGTGCCGCAGCTGACGAGTTACGGGATGATAGGTAAACATCGGCGGAACATGAAGAGCTCGCAGCTCTGGGACCTGGTTACAACCCCAAGCCATTTCAGTCGCCGAAAGAAATATAACCCCTCGGGTTCGACGGAACCCCTCGATCTCATAATGACGTTGCTTGATAATTTCTCGTTTGAGGACATGTGAAAGGAAGGGGTAGTTGGCCAGTTTTTGAGTCAGCACCTGGTGCTCCAGATTATGCGCGATGAGCACTGTAGGGATTTCTGGCGGTAGCTCCTTGAGAGCCCATAACATGTCACCGCCGTTGATCAACGCCGCATCGAAATGCTGGGAGCGCGCGATTTCGTGGATTCTCAGCTTAAACTCGGGTTGACGTGTAAACAATGTCAATGCTGGAAGTTCAGAAATGTACGACCGGGCCAACGACATTACTTGGCGCGACCGATGCCATGGACCTGGAGGCGGGTGAAGGGGAGCGACCAAATTGACCACGTGGCTACTCCCCAGTGCTGCAAGGAGTCCGCGAGTGTAGGTCCCTGCACCACCCGGGTGCGAAGCAGGGTCAACCAGCGACGCAATGAAAAGCTTGGCCATCGTGGTCAGCGATATTTCGTTTTGTCTACTCGCTGATGCCGGAATGCTAACAGCATGCCTTTGATTTCGAGGAAATGTATCCAAAACGTGAGTACTAGTGCGACTGGATAGTCCGTCAGCCGCAGACCGTATTGTTGGCCTACTCGAAAACAAGTCCCCAAGCTCTCAAGAGCTCTGCCTATGTAAAATAAAGGAATTGAAGCTTGTCCGAGCCATAGAAGCCAGCTGAATCGCAACCCGGGATCGACCTGACGGATACGGATAGTGGCCCAGCCGATATGGCAACGAATATCACGCTCCATTGACCAGCCCTCGAAGTCGTGTATCACGGTCATGGCTGGCTGAAAGAGAAAACGGCCGCCGTCCCGCCTGATGGCAGCAGACTGTAGTTGCGCTGCGTAAGGGCCTTCTTTCTCCGGGAGCGGGAACCGTTGGTAAACCTTTCTGAGAAAACCGGAGTTGTTATTCGAAATGAACCGGGTTGGGCCTTCTTTTCCTGGGTCGAGAAAGCCGCGAGATAGGACCGAGAGGCATCGCTCGGTCGCGGTTTTGCCCTCATACATGGTGCGACCGCTCACTGCCACATATTGGGGGTGGGACCGAAACGTGGTGATCAGTGACTTGAGCCACCCGGAAACTGGAATGCAGTCGGCATCCAAGAGGGCTATAATTTCACCCTGTGCAGCCTGAGCGCCAGCGTTCTTTTGCTCGTAGGTAGCATCTTTGGGCACTCCGATCACCTTTAAGCTCGGTAACTCGGCCAGCAAATCGGCAGGAAGCTTTCGGGCGCGCTCTTCGGTCTCGACGAGCAGAAACTCAACGGGTTCGTCCACTTCCTGGGCGGCGAGTGCTTGAAGGCAACTGCGGAGATCGGCCAGTTCTGCATGGCGATCTGTGTCATGGTCCGCCACAATCAGCACGCTAACCACCGGCCTGGAATTGTGGCCACTCCCAGAGCGCTCATTATCAAGCATGGGTATACCTCCAGTTGCTTTGTTTAAAAGAGATCGCAATTTAAATGCTTCGTCTGTCTTAATCCCTACACTCGATCAGGTAATTATTACCTGCGGGAATTTTTTTGTAATTTTTACCTAAGAATTTCCTGTTAAACGCAGATAAAGACTAGCGTATCGCCGGGCACTTTCCTCTTTGGTATATCGCTTTAGCACCGTAGCTCGAGCTTCCTTCAACTTAACCAATGCTGGGGCCGGGTTAGCGATGATATCGATTGCAGCTTCTGCCAACGCGTCAGGATCGGCTGGGGAGATCAACGCACCGTATTTTCCGTTTTCAAGAATTCGGGGGAATGCACCGCTGCGACTCCCCAATAACGGTACCCCGGCGGCAATTGACTCCAACGCCACCCGAGCGAACGCTTCGTTGTATGAAGGGATCAACAACAGGTCCATAGTGGACATGATCTCGCAAATCTGAGTCCGGTGACCGGCAAACTCGACGTGTTCCGAGAGTCCCAGTGCCACCACTTGATCCCTGAGTTCTTCCTCCAAGCTCCCGGCACCGACGATCTTGAGTTGAGCTCCGGGTAGCGCATCAACGATTTTTCGCATGGCCGCGATTGCAATCCTATGTCCCTTATCGTATTCAAGTCTTGCGACAATGCCGAGTACTGGACGAGCGGGATCGGTTAGGGCTCGGATTTCCGGCAAATCGGTGCGGCCCGCAAGAAAACGATGTAGGTCGAAAAAGCCATCGATGATTTCGGCACGGTCCCATTCGTAGGGCTGTAACTGTTCCTTTACCAAATGCTCGGCGACACAGACATAGGCGTTGGTGCTTGTAGCCAACCAGCGATGCATGGCGCGCATAACCGGCCGCATATACCATCGCGGTTTTGGCTCCCCACCAAAATTTAAAGTTGCGATAACTACGGGAACATGCGCCAATTTGGCCGCCAGACGGGCCCACACGTTGCAAAACCCTGATTGCGTTTGAACAATGTCGGGTTTGATTCGGCGGAACGTCTGATAAAGGGACTTGATAACCTTGATTATGCCGATCGGTTCTGTGAGTCGCGGGATGCCCAGTCCGAGCTCGTGGATGGGGCAGCCGGTGGCCTGAACCGCAGCGCCGATGGTAGAGGTGGTCGGCATCAAAGTGACAATCTCGAAACTGAAGCGTTCGCGATCAAGTTCCTCGGCAAGGCCCAGCGGAGTTTGTTCCGCTCCGGCATCCCGGTAAAAACCAAGATAGACAAACAATACCTTTATTCTTTTCATAAAAACAGCACAGGATACCCCTCAGTTTGCTGAGTGAGGAATCCGGAAATGTGATTCGATACCACAGTTGAAAGAGGCCACTAGCTTGTTGGGTGGAGATTCACTCTAGCCGAAATGTCCCGGATGGTTCGTCTCAATTGTCAAAATAGAATAGCATGAAGCGAGTGAAAGTCTAGGTCAACATATAAGGTAAAACTCATAGCCGACAATTAATCGGATACCCATTTAGGAATTTTTTTACTTTGGATTCCTTAAAGCTGGTTGATTTGGTTGGATCTCCATCACTGCATGTTCTCAGCGATAGGCGAGAAGTGACTGGCCGGGAAGGTCATTGTGGGGCACCCCCGCTGCTGCACAGACCGTCGCACTCAGATCAACCAGATGTGGGTTTCGGCCATTGATCGCGTGATAAGTTCCCGATCGTGGGACAATGATCGCGCCGGCGCCGGGTATGTGGTTTCCCGACCGACCTGACCCTGCACCTCCGCGCAATACTGTCCCGTATACTGGGGAAGTCACGCCGCGCAGGTTCGTAGATTGTTTGTCACTCCATCGGATAACCAGGTCGGGAAGGCTGTCCATTTTGTGACCGGGAGGTAAATGGTCTCCGGGTCGTTCAATGCCTGCGATACACTCTTTACCATCGATGTCGCAAAAGGTTTGGAGACCCCCAGCGATCTCGTCGCAGAGCACTTTGGCTTCGGATTCGGTGACGATCCCATTTCGCTCACGCCCGCAGATGTTGAGCCGAACCAATCCAGGGCCGTCTGACGGTAGCGAAAAGGCCCGTACCGCTTTCCAGTCTTTCCCGATCGTTCCCAGTCGAGCTGTGAGTTGGAGCGACAGTGAATCCGGTAATGCATCTGCGACTTTAGATCGAAACGAGGTGGGTACAATCGCACGCAGCTTGGTCAAGATGTCATTTCCTGATGACGTGCGGACCGGGGAGGGAGGGGTCAGAATCCGTTCCAGCATCTCGGGAAGAAGGTCGGACCGACATGTCTCCGGACCCATTCCCTTAGCCCAGAACACGAGAAGATCTGCGTTGTCAGGCAGAATTTTTATTATTCGACCAAGTGCTGCGTCGGCTGCAAGATATACCTCAATCAAGGAGTCCTCCAGCAGACCCGTTCCGTTTGGTGACTGCCCAATGACGTCGACGGATGTTGTATCCCAAAGCTGGTGACCCGCAAGGTGGATCGCAGTCATATGCAACCAGAGAACATCGGGGGCCCTCCCTTCCATCAATCGTTCAGCCCCGCTAGCTAGGCGGCCGGGCGCTTGCAAGAGGATTTTCCGAAGGTGGAGGAGATGGTGTTGCGATGGCTGACCAAAGGTTTCCTCACCTCTAGGTGTCTTGCCAAGATGTTTAAAGAGTTCCTTGTCCAAGCTGGAAGGACGCGACCACTTAGCCAGGTGGACGCGTGATCGAAACTGGCATCCACTCACCATGATACCGTTGTCCAGCTCTTGGATGGGATGTTCGGGTGGATCGATGGCAAGGACTCGTTTGCCTGCCCGGTCCAGGCGTCGGAATAGAGTGTCATCTGACAGTAGTTCGTGAGACAATCGGAGCCTTTGCTCGGGAGCAGACCAGGTAAACAAGGAGTAAATTCCGTGCTCCGACAGATGCTGACCGGTATAGAGGGTGGCGTAAACCGCTCCATCGAGAAATGGGGGATCGAGGCTGACGACCTCGCCTTCTCGTTGAAGGGCCGCGAGATGCGGCATTCGGTTGTCAGCGATTAACTGCTGGATGAGGGGCAGCGATGGGGCCTCCAAAGAGATGGCCGCAATCATGTTTTGCTCCCTATACCAGAATAGATTAGACAGATGAACCCGAGGTCCTGGCACCTGCGGGTACTACCTCGAAAGGGAACAGGGGAGGGTATATCCAGGGAATTCGGCGCCTCATAAATCATTGATTGTTTGGGAGATAATCCTTGTAAGGTTTAGCCATTATGATTTTTCTTCAAATTTTAAAGATGCCAGGTTTGAATCAGTAAAATCAATCTATTGGTGTTATCGATTTACACCTTTCAATAGACCAATTGAATCACGGGTATTCTGTATCAAGGTTAACCTGGTTTGCCATTGTGGCAAAAAAATCTAGGCAATGATTAGAAGATCTTAAATGAACAGCTTGTCCAAAAGTTTTTAAAGGTTGGTCGGTCATGTATTGTAGCTCCATTTGCATTCCTCCAGATACAAGTGCAAATATAATGGGTGTCGAGACAATGCACGATATGTAACCAGGCGAATATTGGCGAAACTCCCCCCATACAATGCTATGGATAAGAGTGGTGTCCTTGGCAACTTCATCATTGCTATGATCGACCCGATGATACATTCATGCCTCATGACACCCAACCGCGTTGCCCAGCCAGCCGTTAGAGTAAGGGTCCATAATCTAGTTTCCCCTTCCTAAGAATGATCGGTTGCAGCGTGGATTACGAGGAATCATGTATCGTTATCCAAATAGACCTCGTCATTCCCCTAAAAAATGCCAAAGACTAGGGTTTTTCCATAAGCCTTTCGGCTTCATTATAGGAGGAGAGGAAAAAGGCAAAAAATGCTGATAACCATCTACAACCCTATAGGGATCCTATTGAGATCAATCGTCTTCCCCCGCCGGCAGTTGCTCAAAAGCGGTCTCCCTCTAAGTGGACGATGGCCTTGTTGGACAAAATAGTCCCAACTATCACCATCACCATTACCGTCGACAGAAAACAGCGTGTTTCACAGGAAGAGCCAACCGAAGACATTAGGCCCCGCTTAGGGTTCTCAATCTTGGCTTAATGATACCTGCGCGTAATCAGAACGGCCACTATCGGATACAGTCTCCCACTGGTTCGTTTTTCAAGCTTTTTTTACAGCCAGTAATTCTGGCTTCCGATTAGATTCAATACGGAACAATTCTTGCTTTTATAGCTCAAGGAAATCTTGAGAGCATATGAAGAGTATTTTTGAATAATCATCCAATAACTTGATGGATATAAGGCACACTACCATATCGTATTCACGAGCTTTTGAGAGTCAATTTTTGAATAGCCATTTTTCTGATTTTGAGGAGTAGACTGGGTCGTGAATGGAGTTCACCAGATTCGTGCCGTTTTGCTCGATATTGATGGGACGCTATATCACCAACAGTTTCTTCGTGGCCTGATGGCCTTTGAGTTGTCTACCGCTCCGTTTGCGTTAGGTTCTATTCGGGAGGCTCTGCGTGTCTGGCGAATTTTGAAATGTTTTCGAGAAGGACGTGAAGCGTTGCGGGCCATGGAAGATCCTCGTGTCCCCTTAGTGAGCTTGCAATATTCTTTTGTTGCCGAACGAGTCTGTGTGACCTCTAGAGAGGTGGAAAGGGTTGTAAGGGAATGGATGTTCCGTCGCCCTTTGAAATATCTCAGGATCTGTCGGCGTCGTAGCATGAAAGAATTTTTTCAGTTGGCGGCCGAAAGGGGCCTTCGTACGGGAGTCTTTTCTGATTACCCTGTAAGAGAAAAATTGCAGGGGCTAGGGATTCATGTTCCGTTAACGGTGGAATTATGCGGAACCGATCCGGAGATTAATGCGTTTAAACCTAACCCCAAAGGGTTTCTCTATGCCTGTCGCCTCTGGAATCTTGATCCAGGGGAGGTGTTGTATGTCGGTGATCGATATGACGTCGATGCGTGTGGTGCCAAAGCTGCCGGAATGCCTTACGCAATATTTTCTCGCAGAACGTCTCGCGGGTTTGACCCAAGTGCAAAAACAGAATATCGTTCAATTACTAATTTTAGAGGTCTTTGCGATGCTATCCACTCAACCGTCTAACTTTTTTCGGGTATTCTGGCCTTATGTGCAGATCGCCAGAATCGACCACTGGTTTAAAAATGTGTTTATGATTCTGGGCATCGTTCTGGCTCTGTTTTATGAGCCGAAACTCTTCGCCTGGGATAGTATTCTTCCTTTGCTTCTGGCTGTTGCAGCTACCTGTTTGATTGCCTCAAGCAATTATGTGGTGAACGAGCTTCTTGATGCGCCGTATGACCGTCTCCATCCAGTAAAAAAGGACCGGCCCGTTCCTTCGGGGAAGATTATAAGCAGTTGGGCCTGGATGGAGTGGTTCTTATTGGGCGCTTCAGGGATGGTTCTTGCTTTTTCCCTCAATGTGTATTTTGGCGCCACAGCCGTGTTATTTTTAGTGAGCGGCCTAATTTACAATATTCCCCCCATACGGACGAAAGAACTACCTTATTTAGATGTGCTTTCTGAGGCACTGAATAATCCGATTCGTTTGTTGCTCGGGTGGTTTGCACTAATAACCCATAGCATCCCTCCACTTTCGCTTGTGTTGGCGTACTGGATGGTTGGGGCATTTTTTATGGCCACCAAGCGATATGCCGAGTATCGGCGCATTGGTGATCCGATACGTGCACAAGGGTATCGAAAGTCGTTCCGGTATTACACAGAAAATCGCCTATTGCTCAGTATGTTCTTTTATGCGATGGCCTGTTCCTTTGTCTCTGGAATTTTTCTGGTCCGATATCATGTGGAGTTGATTCTTTTTATCCCGGTAGGGGCGGGATTTTTGACGTATTATCTTAAGATTGGTTTGCTTGAGGATAGCCCCGTTCAAAATCCAGAAAAATTATACAAGGAACGCGGGTTTGTTCTGTATGTTGGATTCAGCACGTTGTTCTTTCTCCTGCTTATGTTTTCCGAGATCCCTGATTTGTATGAGTTGTTTAATGTTAATCCGGCCCTCATTCCACCTCTTTGGACTATTGGTGCTAAGTAAGTGCCCGTCATCTGCCTAGAAAAATGATTCAAGAATGTCCGAGGCTTTGGTTTGTGTATATATTTTCGTTAGGCGATGGACAAGACAACCACCAAAAATCCTTTCAGTCTTAAGCAGGAATTCCGAAGAATTAAACAAAACTTTGGGGCCTGCGTGTCCCTGCCATGTGTTGGGGAACATTGAAGACGTGAAAGAGTGGACTGCCTCCCTGGAAAGATATCCTGGGACGGACAAGATGATTTCTTCACCATCGTGGAATCTTGCCGACCGCTGGGACGCCTCTGCTCCCAATGTCTGACGAAATTGTGACGGAGTTTTGAATGTTGGGATTCAAGCATGAGGAAATCACGGACTTCGAACATTGAGCGCTTTCGTGATGCAAATTCTTCCAAGTGTTCGGAGCCATCAGGAGTCCTGATAATGAATGGGTGTGATGGAGACATAAAAATGATGAGATTGCAAAGTGGAAGATTACTTACCTTATTTGAAACAAAAATTGGAGGAAGCTCAGATTTGGGAACCGTTTTTTTTCAAGGAATCTTTCTGAAAAAGGGTATGTCTAATGGGTGAGATGACTCGGCCAGATTTCTCCAGAGCCATGTTCGGCTTCTTTATTCTTCAGATCGGGTTGCTGTGTTGGGCCGGTTGGGTCAATCAGGATTGGATCAGTACCGATGGGATTTCCTATATTCGAATTGCCCAATATTATGCATCCGGACAGTTCGATCTAGCCGTTTCCGGTTATTGGGGGCCCATGTTGAGCTGGATTATTGTTCCGTTTCTTGGCTTTATGGAGGAATCGCTATCTGCTGCGCAGATGGCCATGGCACTGTCGGCGATTGTGTACCTTTTGGGCTGCATGGCGATCTTCCGGGTTTTGGGGATCGGGTCCTCCGCAGTCCTTGTCGCTCTCGGGATCGTTGCTTTTTTCAGTGTCCACTGGGCGGTTCAAGGGATCACTCCGGACCTCCTGATGAGTGGTATTCTTTGTCTAGCCATAAGCCGAACTTTGCATGCTGATTGGTGCGATAAGCCATCCGTCCAATTTTCTGCCGGGCTATTATTCGGAGCTGCCTATTTAGCGAAAGCGCCTGGGTTGCCATTTGCATTTATTCTGATTGTGGCGGCAGGGGCGTTATGGACCGTTTGTCAGCAGACCAGCCCGATACGTGCTCTACGTAGCGCCGCGATTACGTTCATCGGGTTATTGCTTATTGC
>JBGSSO010000254.1:0-3225 GCA_041737015.1 Nitrospirales bacterium | reverse complement strand
AAACGGATTGGAGTCGGCAGTGGAACACGGGGTGGTACACGACCTAGTATCGCTTCAACAGTTCGTGCGGACCGCCGTCGAGCAGGCCGCGCCATCGGACGGCATCGCGGTGCTTGCCGCCTTCCGCGCAGCCCGGGCAGGTGACGATTGCCGGATTGACCAAACGGACCGTGCAGTCTTCAATCGTAAACTGAACGAGGAAGTGCGCACGATGACCGTGCGAATGGGCCGCAAGCTGGCCGAGATGGCCGATCGTGTGTTGGGTCCCAGTGTGGCGAGTGCGTGGCTATCCCGAATCAAAGAAGGGCAGACACCCGGGTGTTATCCGGTTGGCCAGGCACTGGTCTTTGCCTCGCTTGGGCTTTCGGAGCAAGACGCTTTTTCGGTGCACCAGTATGGTTTGGCGAGCATGATGGTCGCTGCGTCGCTGCGCCTCATGAAGCTGCATTACCTGGACGTCCAGGCGGTCCTATTCGAGATTAATTCCGATGCAGAGGCTGCCTATGAGCGAGTTGCCACCAGCTCACTTGAGGACATGGCGGCCTTCGCGCCTGTGATCGATATTCTGGCATCCGCGCATGTGCAGGCGAAGGTACGCATGTTTATGAATTGATGAGTAAGGAGAACACGCATGAAGAAAATCACACGCATAGGAATCGGAGGCCCTGTCGGATCCGGCAAAACGGCTATTATCGAGGCGATCACGCCGAAATTAATGGACATGGGAGGGCGAATTCTGATTATCACCAATGATGTGGTGACTACCGAAGATGCCAAGCACGTCCAACGCACGCTGAAAGGTATTCTGTTAGAGGATCGCATCCTGGGTGTCGAAACCGGATCGTGTCCGCATACGGCGGTTCGCGAGGATCCCAGTATGAATATTGCTGCCGTCGAGGATATGGAAGCACGCTTCCCCGAAACCGATGTTGTCCTGATCGAAAGTGGTGGCGATAACCTGACCCTGACCTTTAGCCCTGCCTTGGTCGATTATTTCATTTATGTGATTGACGTAGCTGCCGGGGACAAAATTCCGCGCAAGAATGGACCAGGGATCACGAAGTCAGACATCCTGGTGATCAACAAAACAGACCTGGCCCCCTACGTCGGTGCAAGCCTCGACGTCATGGATCATGATTCCCGCCTGATGCGGGGGGACCGGCCATTCGTGTTTACCAACTGCAAGACCGGAGAGGGAATCGACCGGCTGATCGAGCTCGTCAAGGAAAATGCACTGTTCGACCTGAATCTCGTGGAACCGAAGGTATGAGGGTTCTGGCCCCAGAACTCGCTCCGTATCAGGACGAGCCGAAGCAATTACCAAGTGGCGCATTGGGTAAGGATGCGCTCTTGCGTCTGCGCTTCGAGGCACGGCCGGATCGCTCCATCCTGGCATTCTCGGAGCGAAGAGCTCCGCTCCTGGTGCAGAAGGCGCTTTACTGCGATGAAGGCATGCCGGACCTGCAGGTGGTGTTCATTATCACCAACTACGGGGGCAACCTCCAGGGGGATCGCTACACGATGGAGTATGCGGCAGTGCCGAATGCCTGCGGACACATTACGACCCAGGCGGCCACCAAGATTCATGAGATGGACGCTAACTATGCGGGGCAGACCCAGGAAATTACATTGGACGAGGGCGCGTACCTGGAATATCTCCCTGATTCGGTCATCCCGTTTCGACATTCTCGTTTTCACACCCGTACCCGGATTAGAATTGCCTCGACAGCCACTCTCCTCTATTCTGAGATTTTGATGGGAGGGCGTCAGTTTTATCGCGACGGCGAACTTTTCCAGTTTGACTTGTTCTCCTCCACGGTTGCCGCAGAGCGACTGGACGCGACGAAGCTGTTCGTTGAGAAATTTCTCATTGAGCCGGGCCGCTCGGAACCATCTCGATTGGGCGTCATGGGAGATTTCACCGTCTTTGGAAACGTTATTCTTCTGACCCCTTGCCGGCATGCGGATGCGATCCACGAACGGGTGGCTGCAGCCTGGAACTGCGAGGAGGGGTGGGCTGCGGGTGTGAGCCGGTTGCCCAATGACGCGGGCTTGATTTACAAGGTGATCGGGAAAGAGTCGAGCACCGTGCGCGCGAAGGTGCGAGAATTCTGGTCCTTGGTGCGGCCACAGGTCACCGGCTTCGACGTTCCTCCCGAATTTCCCTGGCGGTGAACCAACAAGGGACAGCATGTGCTGTTCGCGATGTTTTCACTTTAGGGACCGTCCATTACATCCTCACGCCCTAGGTTATTTTCCTGCTTTGTGTTCTGTGCCTGTTCGCGCCACTGATTTTCATATTGATAAGGGGGACTCTGCAATCCATGAGCGGATCAGATCTTGGGCTTGCTTTTCTAGGTGGAGGAATCGGTTCGCTGGCACGTTGGCTGATTGGGTTGTTCGTGGGAAGACGCTACAACGGTGACTTTCCCTTGGCTACTTTTCTGATCAACGTCTCGGGAGCGTTTCTCATCGGTTTTCTCGCGGTCTTATTCAGCTTGGAGTGGACGGATCGCTTCGGGCATCTGGTCAATACCATTGTTCTGACCGGAATCCTGGGAGGTTTTACGACGTTCAGTTCTATGAATCTTGACACGTCCAAGCTTCTTCACGGCCGGAAAGCAGGTCTGGCTCTGGTCTATTTGTTCGGCACCGTAGCCTATGGACTTATCGCGGCGATTCTCGGTGGGGCCCTGGCATGGCGGCTCATATGAAAGGAGACCAGCTTTCATGTTCAACAAGGTGATTCTCGTATTCTTCGGAGGGGCCATCGGCGCGGTGACCCGGGAGTGTATTGTGCTTGCGGGATCAACCGTTCATGGCCACTTCCCCACGTCAATTCTCGTGGCCAACCTGATTGCGGCCTTCTTCATCGGGTTCGTGGCGGCGCTGGCCGTGAAAAACAGCCTGATCGACGGCAACCTTCAACTGTTCATCTCCACGGGTATCATGGGAGGCTTGTCGACATTCAGTACCCTGATCTGGGGCACGGTGACGCTCTCTCAGGAACCCGGACAGATATGGATTGGATTGACCTACTTAGTGGGGAGCCTTACGGCCGGACTGGCATTAGTCGAACTCGGTTTCTGGCTCGGAGCATTACCAGGAAGATCGAGGCTGGAATGATTGACCTTTTTTATGTCGGCCGATAAAAGTCCGTCATTCCTACCCACTTTCGTTCAATATGACCAGACTGGGGTTTCGCTATAACACCTCCAATAAGAA
>JBGSSO010000231.1:0-10455 GCA_041737015.1 Nitrospirales bacterium | reverse complement strand
TGTCCCACGGGGAATTCGTCCCTTTCCAGAGGAAGGAGTTACTTCTTACGAAACGTCCGGATCAACCCACAAACGGCTTTTAACCCGCTTTGCGCCGGCTTCATACGCATTTTCTACTGCGTCCGCAATCTCACCTTTATTCTCGACTCCACCATACAGTGTGGCTATTCCGTTTTTTACCCCGACCGAGATGTTGTCCGAATTGACAAATGGACTGCTCCACAGCTCATCCTCAATCTCCTTTTTGAGTTCTCGGTCTCCCATGTCGGCCCATGGGCGTTCCTCAGTCTCACGTTGAGAAAGTTTATTGCGAACCTTCCAGGCTCCCGAATCATACGCAATTTCCTGAGCATCTACCATGGCGCTCCGGTCTTCCACTGAGCCGGAAAGCGTAACGACCCCATGATCAACGGATATGCGAACATTGTCGTCATCAACAAAAGGGCTCATGGCAAAATTTAACTTGATACGTTGACGAAGCTCCAAATCCGTCAAAACGTAGTCATCATAATCGTATCCGTAATCATAATCGTACCCATAACGATCATCAAAATATGGATCATAATCATAATAGGGATCGTACTCGTAATACGGGTTCACGTCATAATCGTCATAGACAACTTGGCTTTGTGCGAGACCCGGGGCTCCGGCTACACCCACCAAAAATGCGATTGCTAGAGATGTTCGGTGAAAAGCATGTAACAATTTCATCTTGTGGTTCCTCCTTTTCCTTAAAGTGATATTGGTTAGCGATTGAATCCCCTGGACTGGTTTCTAGTGGTCGATTCAAAATATTCATCCTGGCCGAGCCCACGGTCATATGGCCTTTGTTGTCCGCGGTCCATAGGCTGTTCGCTGTAGAACTTCTCATTTTCACGGGCATGGAGACGTCGATCTTGTTCCATTGACCAAGGCATCTGGTCGCTGTAGGAATCACGATTATGTCTTGATGATTCCCTCATTCTCCCACGATCCTCATAGGGATAATCTGAATAATAAAAATCGTCAGAATAATATCGCTGGGTGCCTCCGCGTTCCATCCGGGGATTTTTACCCTGATTTCTTAAGTTTTGTTCCCCGTCCCGGAACGAACCTTTCGATGTGCGATCTCGGGAAGGATCAAAATTCTCCGTGTTTTGCCGGATATTCCGTTTTTGGACTCGGTCGTAGCTGCCTCCGCTTCCTTGCCAATGATCGCTGGTATACCCATCCCAGCGGTTCCCGGAAAAATTCGGTTCATCCGGATTAAATAATCTTACGCCATCACTCTGTGACCGATTGGAAGACATCTCCCTATTTCCCGGGTGATTTCTATTTCGGGATTTCCAATTCTGATCGGCCTCAGAAAAACCCCGTTTGGCATATTTTAAAATCATGGCCTGGATAGGTTGAATATCCGATTCCGTATACCACCCTCGTCCTGCACTTCGATCCAGCACGTCGACCGCTTTGCGAACCAGGTGACGTGCGTAGCCGGGCTCCCCATTCTCCAATCCCACAGCCGCTTCATTTAATAAATCCAGAATTGTGGACTGAGGGGATCCCCCCGGTATGTTAATAAAAATGTTACGAAATTGAGGTTTACGAAACTCACGGGCAACATCCTGAACCCATTGTGCGGACAATTCCTGCTGCGGAGCAGGCGCGATCCAGGGGGCTGCATGGACGGTTGATATCTTTGATATCTCCTGGTCGTTGCCTCCCCACGGCATTCCCAACAAAGATAGTGCTCCTGCAACTAAAAGTGGTCGTGCATAAGACTGGTTCATCACAAACCCTCCTTTCTGAAATTAGATATATAAGTGGTTATGCGATGAGACTTCCCCATCGCTGTGATGGTTGAAATTAACTCTGAAAATTCCGAGGGCAAACCCTCAAAAACCCTGGAAATGGTCAGAAAAAGAAGCTGATCGTATTGAAATTGAACCGTTGGTGGGGGTTTGGGTAGGAGGTTTCTGCGTACTGTCCGGTTTGGCGGTCAGGAGCCTGCGTGGATACGGAATTTAGGAGACCAGGAGGATATCCTCCAGGGTTAATGCCAGTGTGTGATGTTGGAGTAATAACTTACAGTGGAAAAATGAAAGGTTGGAAATTTTCCGTTTTATCAAGCATAAGTTTATATGTGTTCCTTGGATTAGGAATGGTGGGAAGTGCCCAAGGGCAAGAATTTGCCATCCCCCATGTTCTCGAGGACCTTATTGATGACATGCCGGAAAGCTATCGGAAGGAGTTAACTGAGATTTATGATGATCGGCAGTATGAGCCCTTGTGGCTCTCGCAATCACAAAAACTGAATGCAGAGGGACAAACGCTACTTCAGATCCTAAGGGGAGCCGAGCAATTAGGCTTAAACCCGACAGAATATGATTATTCTGAACTGCAATGGTTACAACGAACCAATCAATTGTTCTCTGAAGAACGTCCGGTATTTCGAATGAATGTTCTTTCCAGAATGGAAGTGGTCCTTTCGAAAAATCTTTTGAAGATTTTGGATCACGTCACGTCGGGACGTTTATCCCCGGGCCAAACCAACGAAAAGTGGTATTTGCAGGATGAGAGGCCACTACTGACCCGCCTAGTACAGCAAATTCTTGAAACGGGGGTGACGGCAACCTTGGATTCATTAGCTGGGGCCCATGCTGGTTATAAGCCCTTACTGCATGGGCTCGAAGAATATCTCACAATTAAAGCCGAGGGCGGGTGGCCGGCTATTTCCGAGGGACCGTTGCTGCTCAAAGGGACAAACAGTGAACGCGTAAAAGTTCTACGAAGGCGATTGGCTGCGACAGGAGATATGAAAGAAGGGGCCGGTAATACGAAATTTGACCAGGAGGTGATGGCGGGAGTAGAAAAATTTCAATCCCGGCATGGTCTATCCGTAGACGGAATAGTCGGACCCACGACATTACACACGTTGAATATCCCGGTTGAGTCACGTATTCAACAGCTGTTGGTGAATTTGGAGCGGCGCCGTTGGATGCCGAGAACATTGGGGTCGGACTATTTAATAGTGAATATTCCTGATTTTCGACTCATGGCCTATCGTGACGGAGAATCACAATTGGAGATGCCGGTCATCGTAGGAAAGCCGATGACCCAAACTCCAATTTTCACTGACATTCTAGAATATCTGGTATTCAATCCCTATTGGAATGTCCCGATAAGCATTGTCCGAGATGAAATCCTTCCAAAATACCAAGAAGATCCAACCTATCTCGCTGAAAAAAATTTTGAAGTGGTGGACGTGGATGAACAGCCCATGGACATTGCTCACTTGACTGCCGAAAACATTCAAAACGGCACCATACGTATTCGGCAGAAACCGGGCCAGAATAATGCGCTGGGGTTGGTTAAGTTCATGTTTCCCAATGATCATGCCATTTATCTTCACGATACACCTGCCGATCATTTGTTCGATGCGTCCGAACGGGATTTCAGCCATGGTTGTATCCGTGTTGAACGACCGACGGATTTGGCAGCATTCCTTTTAAATGAACAGTGGAGTCAAAAGGATATCGTGCGTGCACTCAAAAGCTCAGAGCGGCGTGTCATTAAACTTTCTCAAGCTATACCGGTGTATATTTTGTATTTTACTGTCTGGGTGGCTGGGGACGGAACGCTTCAATTCCGTCATGATCCTTATGGTCACGACGATCGTTTATGGGCCGCCTTGCGGCCCCTTCTCTCTTTGGCCAAGAATCCAATCAACCTATTTCGTCAACATTCTGAAGGGTAATTGTATGTCTGTATGGTTGAGGCGTTTCTTCATGATGTTGTGGTGCGGAGGAGGAATTACTGTGGCCATGCTGACTCATGATCCTGCAGCCGCCACACAAGGTTTGCCATACAATTCTGAACGTCTATCCTTTTCCGTCAAGGTTAAGGACGAATTGAATCCTTACCGGGTCTTGGGGATTTATGTCATGCCATCCCAAACCATCGAGTTAGAATGCGTCTTTACTCATCCGCAAAGCTCTTTTGTTGTCTCCAGTGAGGCTGGGGTCATTGAGCTATACGCGAGAGAACGATGGAAATGGAAGGCCCCCCAGGAACAGGGAATGTACCCCATCACGCTGACCGATACGACCAACAATTCCATCATGACACTGAATGTGTTTGTCATGGTGCCGTTTGCTCATAATAGTGAAAAGTTGAACGGGTATCGAATCGGGCGTTATCAGCAAAAGCCATTGAAAGATAATCCGGTGTACAATCAGCCTCAGGGCTTTATTGAGGTGACGCAGAACAATCGGGATGTACTCGTTTCCCCCCATTTTACGTTAGGGCAATTTTTGGGAAAACAACCCAGCGGATATCCGAAATATCTGCTGATACGAGAGCGATTGTTGCTCAAATTGGAAATGATGTTGGAAGCCTTCAACCAAGAAGGGATTTCAACGTCAACGCTTCATATCATGAGCGGTTTCCGCACCCCGTTTTATAATTACTCCATTGGAAACCGGACCAAATACAGTCGTCATCTTTATGGCGGCGCAGCCGACTTTTTTGTGGATGTGGATGAGGACAATTATATGGATGACGTCAATCATGACGGTAAAACCACTATCACAGATGCCATTGTCCTGGCCGATATTGTGAAGAAGAAGGCTCGTGAAACATGGTATCGACCCTTTGTCGGAGGATTAGGGATTTATGGTCCCAAACCACATCGCGGGCCATTCGTTCATGTTGATGTTCGAGGATTCCCAGCACGATGGACACAGCCGTAAGGTTCAGTGGCATTAATTCTCTTGAGTGATGTTGAATACATACATCTATCGAGGCAACAAATTTGTCGAACAATACCCTTCACTATTTCACATATCTCAGATATCAATGTAGTTCAGAAGTGCCTGGATCCTCTATCAACGGAAGTGGTATTGGCCTCAATCCCAAACTTTTAACCCAATAGGATCTTATCACTGGAATCGGAGCGTTGGTCTCTCACTCTTAGCCTGGGTCTTTTTTTCTTGTCCACCGCGGTCATCGGACTGGTCGGATGGAAACTCACTCAATTGGTAGACCGGCTGGCTGATCGAACAGGAATTGGCGAGGCGCTTGCGGGCGCCGTTTTCCTAGGCGTCAGTACATCCTTGCCGGGCATTGTTACTTCCGTGACAACCGCATGGGGCGGTCATGCCGAATTTGCGGTGAGTCATGCCCTGGGAGGCATTGCCATACAAACGGCATTTCTGGCCATTGCCGACATGACCTATCGGCATGCCAATCTGGAGCATGCCGCCGCGTCCTCCGCCAATCTCATGAACGGGGTGCTCCTCATGAGCATGCTCTCGCTCATTTTACTCGCCATCGTGGGTCCTGAATTCACCCTGTGGAATGTGCATCCGGTCACTCCATGTGTCGTCGCCATATACCTTTTTGGTCTTCGGCTGGTGCATCATTCCCATGTTGAGCCACTATGGAGTCCCAAGTTAACGCCCTACACGAAACCCGATGAACCGGAGACGGGCAACTGTCATGAAAATCTACAGAAGTTATTGATGGCGTTCACGGCTTCTGCCGTGCTTATTGGAACGGCCGGGTGGATTCTTGCCGGTTCAGCCGTCTCTCTTGTGAATCATACAGGACTTTCTGAAACGCTTGTTGGGGGAGTCTTCACGACCATGAGTACTTCTATGCCTGAATTGATCACCTCGCTTGCCGCGGTGCGTAGGGGAGCGCTGACCCTTGCCGTAGGAGGGATAATTGGAGGCAATACCTTTGACACGCTTCTGGTCGCGTTTTCCGATTTGGCGTACCAAGAAGGTTCGATTTATCATGCTACGACGAATCAGCAAGTCTATCTGATTGCCTTAACTATGCTCATGAACGGTATTTTACTGCTTGGATTGCTGCGTAGGGAGGAACATGGCATCGCCAATATCGGATTCGAAAGTTTTTGTATTTTGCTTGTCTATTTGGGAGGCATCACTATCCTTGTCCTTCCCTGAAATGTTGAAAACCCGCTTGAGATTTGCCTGTGGGAAAGGATAGGGGGTGGCCTCTTACACCTTTTTACTGCGATGATTGGGAAGTCTTTTTTGAAGGGTCCACCCCTAACCGGTTGTGAACAAATCTGGCTCCGGCTACAAAGGCATGTTCTTCGGCGAGGGCCCGTTGTTGCCAACTCTGCACAAACCCCGTGAGGGTCGCGACGCCATCTTCAACATGGACGGAGATGGAGTGATCGGATAAAAACGGGCTCCACCAGAGTTGGTCCTTGATATCCTGTCGAATCTCAGGATCGGATTTGTCCTGCCACTCAACCGCATATTTCAGTCGGTTGTCGACGGTGGTCGCACCTTTTACACGGGCGGCAAGTAACTCTGCCCGGGATTTCTGAGATCGTGACTTCACCGTACCTCTCAAAGAGATGGCCTGATTGGAAACACTGACCATGATGTTCTTATGGTCGAGCAGGGGATCATGGAGAAATACCTCCTTGATGCGTGCGGCAATATCTTCATCGGAATATTGTTGATTCAAGCGGACTTTTAGGAGGTTGACGACATTGTAGACGCCAGTAGTATTCCAGGTATTTTCTTCGGCAGTAGTCTTGGCTTGGAGGCTTTCGACGAGGCCTGTAAGTGTGACGAGCCCCTCCTTGACTTCAATCGTGATATCCGCATTGGTGATCCTGGGGTCATAGGAAAGCGCATCATAGATGGCGTCCTGGATGGTCTCATCGGATGGTATGTGAAAGCCTGAACGTCGCATGGGCTCACGGTCGGACCATTCTACCTTCAGGTGCTCCCCATTGACGGACGTGACGCCATGCACCCAGGACAACGAGATAATCCTGGATTTCTCATCAATACTTCTCACGGCACCGGAAACTGTGACCTGTCCATCCCGAACCCATATCTTTACGGATGACGGATTAACCCACACATCATGATGCAGGCGTTGCAGAATTTCTTGCTTAACGGCGTTATCAGAACGATTCTTCACGTTGAGGATCGTCAGCTTATCCTGAATGTCTATGATTCCTTCGACTCCTTTCGCCACCTGTACGGCCAATTGTTTTTCCTGCCAGGATTGAACGGTGCCGGTTAAGGTCACACGACCGTCTGTGACGTTCACATTCATGTCATATAGTTCCGTCGCGGGGTTTTCTAATAAGGCCGATTTCACGTGATCTTCAATATCTTGATCCTCCAGACTATTTGGAGGATTTACCAGTAAATGATTCATGACACTGCGGACTCCCTTGATGGTTCCTGCCAGTGCCGCTGCCCGTTCCTTGGCCAGGATGTTGTCCACCTCGCCAAGGAGCGTGACAATGCCTTTTTCGCTGACCACATCAATCAGATTTTCCTGAACAAATTCGTCTCCGGCCAGCCGGTCTTCGATGGCCAGGATCATTTCAGCCTCCATCATCATATGCTGTCTTTGTTCTGCACCGATTCTGGCGATTGGCCAAAAAAGGAAAATGACGGTCAGAAAAACGATAAGGCGCCTCGCGGCTTGTCGGCTTGTAGGGCTGTGGAAACGGTGATGACGCATAGTTTGCAATTCCCTATTGAGCCATACTCCCATATGGGCAATATTTGAATGTGAGCGTATTCATTGTGATTTTCCCCATTCCGGCCAACTGTTATTTGGAGTGTTGGGACTGTTTTAAGGCCGAATTTAAGTGGAGATAGGCCCCTTCGGTCAATGTTGCAGCCGCGGCAATACGATCTTGTTTGATATGGGAAAGGGCATCTTCCAATTCCGAAATCCCTTCCTTCACAAAGTCAGAGTCAACTCCTTCCTTTTGCGCGAGAGAAGCGGCCTTTTTTGCGGCCAATGTGTTTTTATGAAATAAATCCTTTCGTCCTTCTTCCCCATACTCTGTGGCAATTTTTGCATGATGAACCGCATCTTGGAGGAAGCGACTCTTGTCCTGGAGGAGGGGTAATGTTTCGTCATAGGTGACTTCCAGGTCTGCTAACACTGCATCCATTTCAGTCTTATTCCTCAACCAGGGTTGAGGATCGATGACATCAAGATTTTTGGAGATACGTTCCGCGTGTTCCAATTCCTTTGTGAGTTTCATGATGGGAGCATATAAATCCTCGTGTTTCTCTTGGCCGGAAGCCTGTGTTCGCATCTGTTTGAGATCATTGAGGAGCGCACGGGATTTCTGTAGTTGTTGGTGGACGTCTTTAATGTAGGGTTCGTGATTCTGCTGAACAGCCTTTACCAATGTAATGGGGGGAAGAGGAGTCTGGTCAAAACTTCTGGTCTTTCCGAATGATATATTCAAAAAAGAGAACATACAGAGGATCGTGGTAATGAAGAAGATGGATGATTTTTGTGAAAAGTTCTGTTGCATACATACTCTCCTTTCTCAATACTCAATTCTGAGTGGGTGAAGAAAAAATAATCCACTTTAGGTAGAATGAAAATCAGGACCATACCGCACTTTTAAACGATTACGAATCCGTTCGGCCCCGGAATTGCGCGCGACTTCTCTAGCTCGTCTCCATTCCACGATGGTAGGAACGGTTCCCTTGAGAGTTACGGTGCTATTGGACACGGTAACCGTAATATCCTGGTCAAAAAGACCCGGATCCCACCAAAATGCACGTCTGATCTCTTCCCAAATTTCCTCATCCAATTTACCAGGCGATTGGATTTGGAGGTAATTCACGACATTGATGACACCCTTTACTCTTGCCGCGGCTCGAACAGTTTGGGAAATTTCCGTAGGAGAATTCAGATATCCCTCGAGAGACACCTTTCCACTATTGGCTGAAATATTAATTTCGTAGTTGTTGATGAGAGGATGCTGATTGAACGCTTCCCGGACCCGTTTTTCCAGTTCGCGATCGGCAAGTCGCGTGGGAGGACGAACTTTAATGAAGCTGCGTACCCGCCAAATGCCTTCCGTATTCCGTGTCGTCTCTTCTGCAGCGTATTTAGCCGCCAGGTTATCCACAATCCCGGTAAGGAAAGCCGTTCCCTCGACAACACGAACGTCGATGTCAACATCCTGAAGGCGGGGTTCATATGTGAAGGCTGTTCGTATCGCTTCTGCTGTATGGGTGTTTGATGTGAATACATCTTTGCGAGGACGAAGCATTTTGTCCCGTGCCCACCATTCAACTTTGAGTGGGGCCACATTTACTTCCTTAACTCCACCCACCCAGGCATCTGTATAGGCGCTATTCTTTTCAGCCAGGCTCCCCACTGTACCGGTTAACGTCACATGCCCCTGGTCAACCATGATGCCGATGAGGCTTTCATGGACCCATACGTCGGATTGAAGACGACGGAAAATTTCCGCCTCGATTTCGGAATCGGGACGAGAAGCCAGCGGGTTCACGGTAATCCGGCTTCTGAGAGATTGAACGCCTTTTACCGATTTGACTACTTCCTCAGTCAATTGCTTTTCCTGCCAACTTTCTACTGTTCCAGTCAGCATGATGCGACCCTGACTAACATGTACGGTGATTTCATAAGAGTCTGATGCCGGATCTGCGGCTAATGCGGCAAACACTTTGAATCGCAGTTCTTCATCGCCAACCCGGCTGGTAGGGTTCACGGCGATAGTATTGATAAGCGCTTGAACCCCTCGAATGCTGGAAACAATTTTTCCTGCACGCTCCCTGGCCAGCAGCGTAGGGACCTCACCCGACAGCATGACGACTCCATTATCAGTATGGACATCAATGCCATTTGAGGGGACCGTCTGATCGACGAGTAAACGACTTTCAATAGCGACGGTAATATCTTTGTCCGTAATGACATTTTGGTCCACTGTGCCGGAACCAAGTGATGGCAAAGCTGCCATTATTAACATCACCTTTACAGAAAAGGTGATGAAGGCTTGTCGAAAAATGTTTTTCATCTGGATTATCCGAGGTGTTGAATTTTCCTGATTTCCCGATATCTCTTTCAGGCCAAAAATGACCTCCTTCGGTGTTTAAAGCCGTGGTAACTCCATTTGCGAGAAGACCCCTTGAAAAAACTGGTGATGTGACGGGAAGCGTGTAGCTCTTTTATTCTTTATACCCGAAATTGGAGAACAAAGGTCCTATGTGAAACCCTGGATTTTCGCGATCCGAAGGAGGCTAAGGACTCATGATGGAGGGATGTATGGACAAGTCATTGTGAGAGTGCCCAGCAATTCAACAGTTCCCCAATCAACAGCGCATGCTGAGAGTTCATTGGAAAACTACGAATATGTAAATGAATGCCATTTGGCATGTATTCATTTATCGTTGTTGTGGATTTGACCACGATCTGATCGGGACGGTCGAGATCGAATTTTTGGGTGAGCCTTCGATCACTTTATCGCTGTATACGAGATAGATGAATGTTTGACGCTTCTTGTCAAAGAATCGGACCACCTGCAGTTTTTTAAAAATCAGTGATCGACTCTCATGAAACACTTTCTCTCCTTCTTCAAGCTCACCAACAATGCGAATGGGACCGACCTGGCGGCAGGCAATTGAGGCATCTGAA
>JBGSSO010000347.1:0-9758 GCA_041737015.1 Nitrospirales bacterium | reverse complement strand
ATTGAACGAGAAATCGCGCTGTATGCTTGTCAACCGGGAATGAGTGAACGAACCGTCTCTACCGTATATGTTGGTGGTGGGACTCCCACGGTCTTACGTCCTGGACAGATGGCAACAATCTTTTCCAGCATCAGGTCCGGGTTTTCGCTCTCGGAGCAGTGTGAAATTACCGTCGAAGCGACACCGGAATCTCTCACCGATAGGTATGCCGATTTCCTTCAGCAGGCCGGCGTGACTCGTTTGAGTATAGGAGTCCAATCCTTTAATCCACAGGAACGGACGATGTTGGGACTTTCGGGGACCATGTCGGAAGCCACGTCCGGCATGCAGATAGCGAAACAAGCCGGATTCTCCAATATTAATCTTGACCTCATCTATGGGATTCCCAGCCAAACCGTCCAGTCATGGGAAATGACTCTCGCTTGTGCGCTGGAACTGGATCCCTCTCATCTGTCCTGTTATGCGCTTTCACTTGAAAAAGGGACTCGGTTCTATAATGAATTTCGGCGGGGGGTATTTGAGGTAATGGACCCAGATCGTGAGGCACAATTCCAGGAGCAAGCTGAAGTCCAATTGGAGAGGCGGAAGTGGTCTCGGTATGAACTGTCCAATTGGGCGAAGTCCGGATTCGCCTGTCAGCATAATCTTCGATATTGGCGAGGGTTGGAGTATTTAGGATTAGGCCCAAGTGCCCAATCCTATGTTTCAGGAAGTCGGTATGGAAACGTGTCCAGTATCGAGCAATATTCGAAATACTTGATGGCTGGGCAACTGCCCATTGCCGCAAGAGAGTTGCTGTCTCCTTTTCAGCAAGAAAAAGAGCGTATTGTGTTTGGATTGCGTCTACTTGAGGGGGTGCCAATTGATTGGGTCCATGGGGCATCTCAGGACGAAGCCTGGGCGGCATCCTTTAAGACATTGGTGGAAGAAAATTATCTTCTTCCGACTGAAAGATGTGTGCAATTAACGCGAAAGGGTCGTCAATTCGCCGATACGGTTGGGATGCGATTATTGTAAAACGTGGTGGGATTTGAATCGAAATCTTGAAATGAGATGTCGAGGTTCTTGAGAAAAAGTGCCTGCTATTGAGGCGTTTTGCTGAGATGAGCGTACAGAGCGGATTTGGTTGGGTTATAAACAGGGTTATGCAGAGATATTCCACAGCTTTTGTGGATAAAATATCTTCTGGAATTTTTTAAATCGCAATGAATTGAACGTTTATTTGTATGTAAAGTCATACACAATTTGTGGTGAGAGAATGTTAAAATGTGATATAAAACAAGTAGTTATGAGATTGCATGGTGTATTCAAAAGCTATAGATTACTTTAGAAGTATTGTAAGTGAAGGTTTGATGAATGGTGTTTTTCCACAGGTCATGGGGATAAATGTAATCTGTTTGAACTTTTTTGTGAAATGTACCGGGGAGGATGAAATAGCAGACATGTTGCATGAGAGGAAAAAATTGAGCAGTATGTTCTCACCTATAGTCACCGAATCCTGGATGGGTGCTAATGCTTAAAAATGACATTTTAAAATGAGATATTCCTCTCCCTTCTGGTGTGCCATCATAAATCCATGAACCCAATTTCTCCTATGCCCCTCGTTACCGGATCAGAAAAAGTGAACCAATCCGTTTCAACACATCGTTTATCCAAAAGCCGCTTTCTGGCGGGCTTGCAATGTGCCAAGCGGTTGTATTTGGAAATCCATTCGCCAGAATTAGCCACGCCCCCTACGCCGGATCGCCGGGCCATCATGGATATGGGCACTGACGTTGGAGTCGTCGCCCGTCAATATTTTCCTCATGGCGTTCTGATTGAACACACACACCGTCAAATTCCTGCAGCGCTCCTTCGCACCAGTGAGCTTGTGAAGGATGTAGGCATCCCGTCCCTATTTGAAGGGGCGTTTGTCTGGCAAGGCATTTTGGTTCGGGTCGACATCTTAGAGCGACTTGATGCCACGCGCTGGCGGTTGATTGAAGTGAAGGCGACATCGAAGGTGAAGGCCACGCATCTAGACGATCTGGCCATTCAAGCTGCAGTCCTTGAGGGCGCCGGCATTGAAATCAGCGGGTGTTTTTTGATGCATCTGAATACTCAGTATTCATTTCTTGGCGGAGACCTGAATTTAGAAGAAATGTTTGTTTTGGAAAATAAGACCGAGGAGGTGGAGGCGCGTCGGCCATTGATTCAGGCACAGCTTGAAGATATGTGGATGACATTGGAACAGGCCACGCCACCCGCTATTGTCCCTGATAGTCATTGCCATCAGCCGTATGAATGCCCCTTCTGGAACCATTGTACGAAAGAGAAGTCTCGGCGTTGGGTGTTTCATCTCCCTGGCAGCTCGAAATTGCAAACGCTCCTCCTGGAGGAGGGGATTGAAACCATTGATGAGATTCCCGACCATATTCAGTTGTCTGCAACTCAGCAACGAGTGAAGGATAATGTGGAATGGATCTCACCTCTGCTTCGGCCCCGGCTGCAATCGGTCAGGTTCCCGGTTCATCATTTAGATTTTGAGACTTTTATGCCGGCGATCCCGGCATTTCCTCATACTCGTCCGTATCGGCCGATTCCCTTTCAGTGGTCCAACCATATTGAATATCCTGATGGCACAGTTGTCCATCATCATTATTTGTGCACAGATGGCCGTGACCCTCGAGAAGAAGTGGCCCTGAGTCTGTTGGAAAGCGTGGGAGATGCCGGGACCATTTGTGTCTATTCGGAGTATGAACGATTTCTGCTTTTTGCGCTGGGAGATGTGCTGCCTCAGTTGAAGCCCTTCCTATCGAAGATGGTTCGCCGGTTGTGGGATCTCCTTTCGGTCATTCAGGAACATTATTATCATCCGGACTTTCACGGATCCTACTCCATTAAAACCGTCTTGCCAGCTTTGGTGCCTGCCTTGGCCTACGATGATTTAACGATTCAAAATGGGGCTGTGGCTGCCGTCATGTATCAGAAAATGGTCTTTCATGAAACGGACTTAATGGAGCGTGCTCACATCGCCCAGGCCTTACATGAATATTGTGGACGGGACACATGGGCAATGGTTGAGCTGAGACGGGTTCTCCTGGATCGTGCAGGAGGTCGCCTCACCTAAGGAAGTGCGTCAAATTCCGTTGACCCATTCGTCTGTCGCTGCTAGAATTTCACGGATTCCGTCTTTCCCAGACTCCACCAGTCCAACGATGCCTGTGTCCTAGATATCCTGATTCCTCGCCAACGCAATTTATTTATGGAAAATACCTAGTGAATATCCTGGTATTACATGGGCCTAATCTGAATTTACTTGGAACTCGTGAGCCGACCATCTATGGAACCATCACCTTGGAGGAGGTGAATGCGTCACTGAAAAAATTGGGAACGGACTTAGGTGTCTCGGTCGAAAGCCGCCAATCCAATCTGGAAGGGGAATTGGTGACTTGGATCCAGGAGGCCAACGCACGATTTGAGGGGTTGGTGTTTAATCCTGCTGCGTATACCCATACCAGTATTGCCCTTCGGGATGCTGTTGTGGGCGTGGGAATTCCTATGGTCGAAGTTCATTTATCGAATATCCATTGCCGGGAAAGTTTTCGTCGGCGGTCTTACCTTGCCCCGGTTTCGCTTGGGCAAATCTCTGGATTTGGACCACAAAGTTATCTGCTTGGACTGAGAGCGTTGGTTGATGCGCTTCAGCGGACTATCCCAGCACACCGTTAACATTTCTGTTCACGTTTATTGTATGAGGAGTTTGATGCCGTGATAACGACTGCAGATTTTCGAAATGGGTCGCGCTTAGAGCTCGATGGGCAACCCTATTATATTGTGGAATTTCAACATGTAAAACCCGGTAAAGGTGGAGCCTTTGTTCGAACAAAACTGAAGGGCTATAAAACGGGGAATGTCATTGATCGGACATTTCGTTCTGGAGAAAAATTCGACGAACCCAATCTTGAGGAATGCGATATGCAATTTCTCTATAACGCTGGCGAAGAATATGCGTTTATGGATATTAGTAGCTTTGAGCAGTTTACCTATCTTAAAACCCAATTGGGCGAAAACGTCGATTTGCTCAAGGAAAATACCGTCGTCAAAATTTTATTGTATCATGATGAGCCGATCGCGGTAGAGTTGCCCGTGTTTATGGAGTTGAAAGTCGTGGAAACCGATCCCGGCATCAGAGGAGATACGGCATCTGGTGGGACCAAGTTGGCGGTTGTTGAGACCGGGGCCTCAGTAAAAGTGCCTCTCTATCTAGAATCCGGAGAAGTTATTAAAATTGATACGAGGACGCGTACCTATGTAGAACGGGCTCGGTAATCCGGGGTTCCTGTCCTCCAAGATATACACGAAATAGGAGATTATGGCTGATTCATCCAGAAGAGAAATCGAAGACCTTGTCGAAGTGTTAAACCGGTACCACCTGACCGAGTTGGAATTCGAAAAAAAAGGTGTGCGCATACGCATTAGACGAGATCATGTGCCGGCTGTTTCTTCCCACCAGGTGGACGGATCAAAGACAGTAGAAGCTGGTTCTCCCCTGGAGAGGCCGGTTCCTATCCTCTCTGCCGAGCCCGCACATTTCTTGACGGTGACCTCGCCCATTGTGGGGACCTTTTATCGTTCTCCCTCTCCTGATACTGATCCCTATGTCGAAGAAGGTGATATCGTTAAAAAAGGGCAGGTGCTCTGCATTGTCGAAGCCATGAAACTGATGAATGAAATTGAGGCAGAAACCGATGGGAAAGTCGTAAAAATTCTCGTGGAAAGTACGACTCCGGTTGAGTTCGGCCAACCACTCTATTTAATTGATCCGTTGTCGGGATCTTGAGCACTGGATTGTTCTGAAAGTGAAGAGGAGAGTCAGTTGCTCTGGATGATTCGGATGGCTTCCCGGAGTCTTTTTATCTAAGGATACGACGTGTTTAAAAAAATACTTATTGCCAATCGTGGAGAAATTGCCCTGCGGGTGAATCGAGCGTGCCGGGAGTTGGGCATACGCACCGTTGCGATTCATTCCGACGTTGATGCTCAATCACTCCATGTCCGTTATGCAGACGAACATGTGTGCGTCGGACCTGCCGAAGGCGGGCTGAGCTATCGGAATATCCCGAATGTCTTGAGTGCTGCAGAAATTACCGGAGTGGATGCGATTCACCCAGGGTACGGGTTTTTAGCTGAAAATGCGCATTTTGCCGAAGTATGCGAGTCGATTGGGATTACCTTTATTGGGCCCACCTCTGAGCATATTGCCTTACTCAGCGATAAATCAAAAGCCCGGGCCCACATGAAGAAGCGCGGCATTCCCGTGTTGCCCGGGAGCGATGGTGAAATTGACGATCCCAAAACCTGTGTGGCTATTGCTAAAAAGCTTGGGTTTCCGGTTATTGTGAAAGCATCAGCCGGTGGCGGAGGGCGAGGAATGCGGGTGGTCTGGCATGAAGAAGAGTTGACCCAGGCAATCGAGTCCGCTCAATTAGAAGCGCAAACAGCGTTTGGGCATGGTGGTGTGTATCTTGAACGGTTTTTTGAAGATCCACGACACATTGAATTTCAGATTATGGCGGATAACCATGGGCATGTGGTGCATTTTCATGAACGAGATTGTTCCATACAGCGTCGATATCAAAAGGTGTTGGAGGAATCCCCCTCTCCAGCCTTGGACGATACGTTGCGACGAAAAATGGGGCAGGTGGCAGTTGAAGCCATCAAATCCGTGAAGTATCGAAACGCCGGAACCGTTGAGTTTCTCATGGATCAAAGTGGAAAGTTTTATTTCATGGAGGTCAATACACGAATTCAAGTTGAGCATCCGGTTACCGAAATGGTGACGGGAGTCGACCTGATTAAGGAGCAAATTCGAATTGCCGCTGGGGAGGAACTCTCCTATCGACAAAAGGATATTCAATTGACCGGGCATGCCATCGAATGCCGAATCAATGCCGAATGTCCTGACCGATTTACCCCTAGCCCCGGTACCATCACAAAATTTTGTCCTCCTGGTGGACCAGGGATTCGTGTCGATACGGCCATGGATACAACCGGTATTGTCCATCCGTATTATGACTCGATGATTGCAAAGCTTATTGCCTTTGGGCGAGATCGAGATGAAGCTATGGCTCGTACCAGACGCGCGTTGGATGAATTTGTGATTGACGGAATTAAAACCAGCATTCCCCTCCATCGACGGATTCTTGATCATCCTGATTTCCAGAAGGGTCCTGTGTCTACTCGATTTTTGGACCGGCTTGTTGCTTTACAGGCCCCATGACCGCAGTCAATACTCCGCGGATTTTCCCCTCCGCTATTTTTTCTCGATTCTATCTCATTGTGGATGACAGTTGGGCCTCTCGATGTTCATTGCTGGAGGTCCTACAACAGGCTAGCGAAGCGGGGGTGAAGCTGGTGCAATATCGCAATAAAACCGGATCGATGAAACAGGCATATGAGGCGGGCCTTGCCCTTCGAAGTGTGGCGGCAGAGAGGGACATAACTTTTATTGTGAATGATCGATGTGATTTGGCGTTAGCTCTCGAGGCTGATGGTGTTCATCTTGGTCAGACCGACCTTCCTCTACCTCTTGCACGGAAAGTTGTCGGACAAAAAATGTTGCTTGGGGTTTCGACCCACAATGCTGAACAGGTGCGATTGGCCACGGCAGAGGGTGCGGATTATTTAGGGTTTGGCCCTATTTTTTCGACAAGAACCAAAGCGAATCATGAGCCGATCGTTGGTATTCATGGCCTGGCTGGTGTTCGAGACCTGACCACCCTCCCTATCATTGCCATTGGTGGGATTGTTCCCGGTTCTGTTCCGGCACTCCAAGGCGCAGGTGCCAATGGCGTGGCGGTCGCTTCGGCCATACTCGATGCGGTTGATCGGCCAAGGGTGTTGGCGCAGTTTATGGCTCATTTTCAATAATGTGCATGGCCAATCGTTGAATTTCAGGATGGTCGGCTAGGCTTTCCACTCCCGTTCGCCAATCCCTCTGCATGGTTTTTTGAAACTCCAAGGGGCCAAAAACAGGCACTGTCGACCATTCCTGAATCAGGGCAACCGTAGAGGTTCGCTGTTGAATGAGGCTCTCGGTTTGAGTAGTGGGCATGGGATCATTCAGGACGATTCCGCACGGCTTAATTCCGGCACCGTGCAATGCTTCCAAAGTCAGGAGCAGATGGTTCACGCTGCCGAGGCTTGTCCGGCCGACTACAAGAGCGGGAAGATTCAGGGTCACGATCAGGTCTCGTATGGTGTGTGTTGGCGAGAGTGGAGTAAATAAACCTCCTGCCCCTTCCACGATACACACGGGGTGCTGTTGCCTGACGACATGAAAGGCGGTGGCAATTCGCGTCAGATCAATGGTTGTTCCGGTCGCGCGCGCGCAAGCTAATGGTGCAATGGGCTCAGGAAAGGCATAGAGGCAGATTGACGCGAAGGGAGGAGGAGGGGAGAGTAAGCTTTGAAGACGGCCTGTGTCGGAAGTTTCTGGCTGTTGCGGATCAATACCGGTCTCAACCGGCTTCATGACACCCACTCGATACCCCTTTTTTTTTAACCCCAGAACCAGAGCCGCGGTAATAGTTGTTTTTCCGACCCCGGTGTCGGTCGCGGTTATGAATATGGCGAGATGGTCAGATTGAGTACTCATGGTCACGGAGAGGCAGGAGAATGAATAGGATCACCAAATCCGGCTGTCCAGATTCCATATTTGTCCAGACGTATCAGGCGACAAGGCCATGTGATAGATAGACGTGGCCACGTATTGTAGAGAAGGAGTTCTGTGGAGCGTATGGTTGCGGGGCTCCATAGCCGCATGCCATCCCGGTTCTGATATTGGCGAGAGGTGCCAGCCTGGGAATACCATATTCACTCGAATATTAAAGGCCCCCCACTCCTTTGCCGCTGTATGCATCAATCCAACCAGGCCTGCCTTAGAAGCCGCATAGGCGGCTTGTCCTGCTACTCCTTGTTCAGCAGAAAGAGAGCCTACCAAAATGACGGCCCCATTATTTTGTTGTTCAAAGATGGGGGCGATGGCTTTGAGCACCGTATAGGCACCGGTCAGGTTCGTGTGAAGGGTACGTGTCCAGTCCTCAGGGGAGGTTTTGAGTAGGAGCTTCGAAGAGCCCACCCCCACGGCCCACACCATGACATTCAGAGAATGATGGGACTGTATGAACTCCTGCAGAATAGCCTGAATTTGTGAGCTGTTGGCGACGTCGGCCTGATACAGATGACTCTCTCCTCCGGCTTTCGAGATCACGTCGGCAGTTTTTTTTGCGACAGTTTGCTGTTGATGGTAATGAAGGCCTACTCTCCAACCCTGGTGCCCGAAAACCGTCGCAATGGCTCCACCGATGACTCCGGATCCTCCAAACACCATGACGTTCGAACGGGTATTCTCCATTCCGACTGGTGATTGGCGAGAGTGTTTATTCATATCTGGGGGCCACGCGTGTCACTCCCATCCATCATACAAAAGCGAAGAAGTGGATGGGGGGTGGGTATTTGACTGATTTGGTGTCGTCTTGCATTGATTGCCATTCGGTTTCCTTGGTTTCTAGTCTGCATAGGGAAGAGAAATTGTCAATCCTTGAATAGTCTGTCAACCAAAATGGCGGCATTTTCACGGTAGATGGGGCCTGGGTCGGTTGACCTTGGTTGGTATCTTGCCGGTTTTGATGATCCTATGGTAGGTTCACATCACTTTCTGCCTATGAAAATTTCCTTTACATCGTTGGGAATTTCCTCCACAGCTGGAGCATTGGTTTGCCTTGGTCTTTCCTTGGTGTACCTGCCAGGCATGGTCCATTCCGCTGATTCCACGAAGGTTGTGGTGGATAAAAGTCACGAGTATTTTCCTGATCAGGTAGGAAATGAATGGGTATATCAGGGAACAATGATCGAAGGGGGCATGGTCCAGATTAAGAATGAGGATACGCGATTTACGAATGTTTCAAAAGTGATAGGGACAGAAATCCTAGAGGGAGTGGAGGTCACGGTTTTCAACGATACCAATCCTGGGAATCAAGGGCCGTCGGATAGTTATTATCGCCGTGATGTTGCAGGAATCCGGTATTATGGGTCGAAGCCCGGCACGACGTTGGAGCGCCAACTGGTGCCCTACCAAATCGTTCGATTTCCCTTAGAGGTACCCAGTACTTTTGAGCAATTTCACCGGACCGGATTGGACTTTGGCATGGATGTGGACCGGGATGGAGAAAAAGAAACGGTGGATATTGTGGCAACCGTGTCCGTTCAGGGGCAGGAGACCGTAGTCGTACCGGCTGGCATATATCAGGACGCCATTCGCCTTGAAGCCAAAATGATCATGACGGTGCATTTGTCTGAGAGCGGGGAGTCGATCCAAGGAACAGATACGATGACGGCCTGGTTTGCTCGAGGAGTGGGATTGCTCAAATACATTGAACGCCAAACCATTCCTTCCGTTCGCAGTCAGAATGAACGGATGGTCGAAGTGATTGAGGAATTAGAAAAGGTGACGGTGGCATCTGATGTCGCCTTACTGCATCGGAGCGAAGCCACGGCGAAGCGTGTTTTCCGTAATCACCTTTTCCACCATAAATTGCTCAAGATACCAGCTTCCTCCGGCCTTCCGGCCGATTCCTGATAATCGATGACCTCCAAAGGGTTGCCTGCTCACTAATGATCCGGTAATCGGTCGGTTGATATACAAATTCCCCACATCAAATGCGTCACGAGCCAGTTGGATATTGGCAGGACTACGTGAGTATATTCCTCCCGTC
>JBGSSO010000192.1:0-1618 GCA_041737015.1 Nitrospirales bacterium | reverse complement strand
GATTTTCTTCCCACACATTCTGAAGGGCAATGTAGTGGTCCCAAGTGTGACGGATAGAATCCTGGATCGAGGCCACCACATGAAGGGGGACTTCCAGAATTCGTGCGAAAGGTCCCCCCACATGACTCAACCATTCCTGAGATTGTCGCGGCAGAAACAGCAGGAGGGCGAGGAATAGAATGAAGATAACTCCTAGAACTCGCCGGATACTTGTCGAAATGGGAAAATTTGGCTCAGATCGAGGCATGCAAATTGAGGGAAGCTCAGGGATTCAGCCTGGAATGCGAAGAAATTTTCCGAAGAAGGCTGAATTCCTCGAGGGTTTTTCCTACTCCCAAGACAACCGAGGTTAAGGGGTCATCGACAGTGACAATGGGTAATGACGTTTCTTCCCGTAGTCGATTATCCAGCCCTTGAAGCATCGATCCGCCTCCGGTCAGCACGATCCCCCGGTCAATAATATCTCCTGCCAATTCCGGCGGAGTGTTTTCCAAGGCCAGACGAATGGCTCGGATGATGGTGGTGAGGCAATCTTGTAACGCTTCTCGTATCTCATTGTCGTCAACGAGGATCGTTCTGGGGATGCCGGACACCACATCTCGCCCTTTGACGGCCATTTGTTTTTTTTCAGGCAAAGGGTAGGCTGAGCCGATTTCCATCTTGATGCGTTCTGCCATATGTTCGCCGATTAACAAGCTGTATTCCCGCTTGAGATAGCTTGTGATGGCTCCATCCAGTTGGTCGCCCGCGACCCGGACTGATTCACTGTAAACGATGCCTCCCAGGGAGATCACGGCGATATCGGTCGTGCCTCCTCCGATATCGACCACCATGTTGCCGGAAGGCTCGGTAATCGGCAATCCTGCTCCAATTGCAGCGGCCACCGGTTCCTCAATGAGATAAACTTCCCGTGCACCAGCGAGCTCGGCTGATTCCTTGACGGCACGTTGTTCAACTTGCGTGATCCTGGATGGGACACCAATAATAATTCGTGGCCTGAGTAGAGTTCCCCCGCGATGAACTTTTTGGATAAAATGGCGTAACATGCGTTCTGTCATGTCAAAATCAGCAATGACACCTTCTCGCATGGGTCGAATGGCGGTGAGATTGCCAGGGGTTCGCCCGATCATTCGCTTCGCTTCTTCCCCGACCGCTAGAAGTTTTTTTGAGTTTGTCTCAACTGTCACCACGGAGGGTTCGTTCAAGACAATCCCTTTCCCCTTGATATAAATTAAGGTGGAGGAAGTTCCGAGATCGATGGCCATGTCTTGTGAAAAATGGCTAATGAAATAATTGAATATACCCATGGGAAGTGTTGAGACCTATCAATTTCAGAGGGTGGGCGACAATGGCGGAGTCGGAATTAGGATTGTTAGAGTCTTTCCGCGCTACAGGGGAAATAGATGAACTTTACTTCTTTATGCATGATTGTTCGGTTAACCTGGATGTATCGACGTTGGGTCGTTGTTCGCGACTGGCCGGAAACCACTTAGATTGGTTCTGGGCTGGATGAATGATAGTCGGTATCCACTTATTTCCACCTAAGTATTTAGAAGGTGAAAGCATCAGATTGGATTGTTCTCTGTCGTAGGGAAAAGTATATCAGAAGTCTTAAAAG
>JBGSSO010000188.1:0-3795 GCA_041737015.1 Nitrospirales bacterium | reverse complement strand
AGGGATCAGGGTGTCTATGCGGGTTGCATGACAGCGCCTTGCTACCGCACGGGATTAAAAGATGCGGCTGGCCGTAACCTCGTGGAGTGCAAATGCCCGGTCTATGATGGACCGTTCCAAATTGGTCAAGGAGACCAAAGTTGCAACGCCAACGACACTCCTCCCATCACCACTTCCTCCCGTAACAAAAAGCGGCATGGTCGAGGCGACAATGTCTGGTCGGCAGCGTATAACCCCGCCGGTGGCCCTATCATACTTTCCGATCTCCCCTGCATACCTGATTCACCAGGGGATAGTGGTTGCCCTCTGTATGAAGCGGGAACAGACTACAACATTGAGCCTAATGGGGCGCTGTGTCAAAGTGTCTGCAGTTATTATGGGTCAAGCAACGAAAATAATCCCAATGATCCCAATATTCAGTTGGGCTATTCCTGTGATGCGACACTATGCACCACCGTGGGTATCGGACAGGACGGCCCCCCGCCGGACCATCAAACTGAAGCTCAGTTATTGGGAGAGGCCTGCAGCGGCATTCAGAATATGAATGGATTGACAGAGATCACGTTGGTCGAGGCTCTAGCGGAATGTAGTTGCTGTGCCAGCCAAATTTGTGGGTGCGATAATATCAATGCACAGACAAATGCGGCGATCATAAACCTCAATGCCGAACAGACAGGCGCCGGCATTATGACCCAATGCGTTATTAATAATACCCTCTGTGGGTCACCTTAACCATCTTTTGTGATGCTCCCCACAGCAAGTCCTATCGAATCTCTGGCCTCTACCAAACGCCTCCGTTTTAGGAAAATCGGAGTTGGACAATCACTCTAAGAATGAGGAAGTAAGGCAAGATGACCCGAATAAAGACCGTGCGATGCATCATGATTTGTTGGCTAATCCTGAGTGTGTCCGGCTGCGCCATACCCTCAAAGAAGGCTTCGGATCCCCTGACACCCACCGAACAATTGTTATTCAGCTCAGCGATCAACAAAGGCCTGAAAAATTCTGATGTGGGCATTCTCAAAGACGCATCCATACTCCTGACCGCTTCAGATCTGAGGGTGGACCAGAGTTTAAACGGAGATGTCATCAATCAGCATATGAAGCAGGTCGTTGCCGGTTGGCTAGGAAAACAGGGAGTAATCATTCGGGAAGAGGAAGAGGATGCGACGTACCGTGTGCATTTAATCGTTGAATCTATAGGAACGACCCAAAACGCGAGGTTGTTGGGGCTGCCGGCCACCCAGGCAACGATATTTCCCATAGCCACACCCGAATTGGCTTTCTATAAACGTGTTCAAAGCCAGGGCTATGTGCGCTTTTATTTTGATATTTTCGAAAGAGCATCCGGACGTTTTGTTCTCTCAACCGAGCCGCAGGTAGGATCGGTGACGCAAACTGTCTATACGGCATTTTTCTTTTTCAACTGGAGAAAAACCGATATGGAGGCCCCACCTCCGATATTTGAAAATAATTAGATAACAATGAGGGTCCGGCCAATCTCACGACCAAACACAGATTATTCACCTGGAGATTACCTGGCAATTCATTAGTGGCAGGATCCGATTGTCATACCTATCCGAAATTCAATTTGACTGACGATGACAAAGCGAAGTTTGCACTAAAACCTTTACGATGGTCCTTTCAGGACGTTGAGCCGGGTGAGCATTCCTCGATGCTAGAGTCCATCATCCGCCACATGGGGCAACACATGGCAATGGAAAAGCCACGTGCGCGGATTTGATCCTGCCACACGACAGCTTTTCAGCACATGTTTGCTAGGCGAGAATATTATCTACCCAGAATGTTAATGAAGAGGATCCTGTCGACTTTCCGTCAAGAGGCAGCGGGAAGACCTCCAAAGAATTCATCCAGACCGTCAAGGGAAGGAATTGAAAACGTGACCGTCACAGAATCCGGACTTTTTGATTTCCAATCGTGACAAAAACCGTGACAAATTTTTCATCAAAATTCTCTCCTAATACCCTACCCATCGTTACCCCATCTGGCTTTGGAAATATCGGATCCCGCACGCGCCATAGAGCCTAATATTTCTTTTGTTTTTACCCAATCCCTAATTTTGGCTTAAACGACAAAGCCCGATCCCGCGAGGAGTCAGGCTTGTGGAAGGTCAATGTCTGGATTTGGATTACTTGGCTTTTCTAGATAACGAACGTCAGGCACACGCATAGTGGCTTCATGACAGCGCGCAGCGCTAGTCCAGCCACGCATACAATTCATGGGCGTCGAGGGCTTTCGCCCACAACCATCCTTGTCCTTTTTCGATCCCAATAGCCCGAAGAAAGGCCGCCTGTTCTGGGGTCTCAATGCCCTCGGCAACAATATTCACCTTGAGAATAGAGGCCAAGGCTGCAATCCCACGCACCAGCCGTTCCGCGGCAACATTGGTTCCCAACTGCCGAATAAAGGATTGGTCAATTTTAAGGGTGTCCACTTCCAAGCCAATGAGTTGTTGCAGTCCTGAATGCCCGGTGCCGAAGTCATCAATAGCAACCCGCACGCCCAATTGCCGAGCTAGGCGGATGGCATCCCGGCCTTGCTCATTGAGTGCCTGCCGTTCGGTGATTTCCCCGGTGAGCTGTGGGAGATGGGCTATCAACCCTAATTTCTCCAGAACCGGCATGATCTGGTTTTTCCCCAACACAATCGGGGGCAGATTCACGCTCACGGAAAATGTGGGATGTTCGACCAGCAGAGTGCCTAAATCCGCTTTCAGACACGAAAACATACAGGTGGTTAAATCTAAGGCTAAGTCTTCCTGCGATTCGAGCTCGTCAATGACAGATTCAATGCTGGTCTCACGGCCATCATCCGCTCGCCACCGGGCAAGGGCTTCACAGCCCACGATTCGATTGGTGGTGAGATCAATGATCGGTTGATACCTAGCGAAAACGGAAGACCGAACGGTATGACTAGACGGAGTAGACATGAGTGGTGGGTGTTTTTTTGTGTTTGGATGGTATTTTCAAGATCTAGCAGATGATGAAATCACGGCTGGTCAAGTCAGGGCAGCGTCATCCTACCTCAGTTAGCTAGGCCATAACGAGCGAGCGATCTCTCTCGTCCTTAACATACGAGATGAATTTGGAGGAGTCATACAAACACAACGCCTGGGTTGTTCAAACTGGTCTATCCAGCTGAGCTACAGACGTGAGAGTTGCTGTTAAAAAATTTCTGGGTGGTAACATGAAATGGCGTCTTAACGGAGTATTTGGTCGGGGCGAGAGGATTTGAACCTCCGACATCCTGTTCCCAAAGGTGTTGTATATTGCAACGCCAGCCAACACTGTTTCTAGGCCGTACCACAGAAACGTCAATACTGACAGTGCGTTTAGTCGTTTATTGTCGTTTCATATTGCCTAAAGTGGTACGGTCTAACTGTCTCTCCAATTGCCGTCACAGAAGGGAGATTTTTCATTAAACATGTTTGTTAATTAGATACACCATAACAAGGGAGGCAACGGGCTAGCTGATCCCTAGTTCGGCGGCCGTTTCCTGGTCATCGTGCCTCTCTTTCCGCATCCAAAAATTCGACAGGAGGGGATAATGACACGATCTACTAGCCCGTCCCCACAATCCGGGGACTCTACCACCACACACCCATGTTTTGTTGTTATATGCAATCGTCCTGTTTAGCGGAACCAAATATGCCCGCTCCTTTCATCCATGATTTGTCTTGTCCCACAAAAACGCTTCACTCTCCTCTCTTTGTTGCCGATAAACCTCTTATGCAGGACTTCGATAGTGCCAACCACCCTACCACTAGAGTATTGA
>JBGSSO010000127.1:0-12150 GCA_041737015.1 Nitrospirales bacterium | reverse complement strand
AAAGTCGTTACTTCTCCAATTGCGCCATTGGAAAGCATGCTAGCCCACTCATGGCTCGCAGATGATCAAAAGGTTGCATTTGCAGCATCGCCATTTGTCCAAAATACTGAATCTGTTTCCAACTATCTTAGCCCTTGGCTGACCAACAACGGCTACGATTCGGCCCGTATCCGGCGGGACGCACTTAGCATTCAAGACAAGCAGGTCACTGCCTGTCTAATGAACCAGGCATTCGATTTTTTACAACGAGCTTTTTGCAATACGGTGGCCCACTACATCCTCGCGCAAAAGGGCCTAGAGACATGGGCGCGCGTAACAAATTACTATGCGAGCTACTTTTCAGTTCATTGTTTGCTGTGCCTTCAAGGCCGAACAATCACAAGATTAGATTTGGACCGTACCTTACAAGTCCAAATAGTTTCTCTCGACTTGCGTGGTCATGTGTTCAGCATCACAACGAGGCACATAGGCAAGAATCCTCATCACGAAACGCCTTGGAAGCGATTCTACGAGATCTATGACAGATATTCGGTCCCCCACCAGGCTTATGAGGTTGTATCAAGAACAGCATACATCACCGATCCAACTGACGAGTCCATTGAAAGAAATAAGATCAATTACACCCCCTTCAAAGGGTTCCAGGAAATTCGCGATCTATCACGGCATCAGGAATTCTCAAATCTCTTCGCAAACTACATTGCTCACCTTAAGGAAAAAACCATTTTGGAAGAATTCCTAATTGATCTGCAAGGTTTTGCTTCAGATCCAGATCACAAATACTTCGCACGTACCTTGCTAAAGTTAGCTCTTGTAGGCCAGATCATACTCTTAATAAGGACCGCAAATGAAAGTATCGAGGCCGAATGGCTGACTATGAGCCAAAGGTGGCAGGAATTTTTAAATTCAGTTTTTCCGAATCCTAATGACTGTTACCTGTTGAAGTTTGTTCCCCTGATTGGATCCGCTCCGAACTAGTCTGGCCGACCGCAGATGTAGAATAACTCCTAAATTTTTTTAATAAATAATCCCCGCCGCAAGCGGGCGGGGTATTAGAAGAGGGCTAACTGGTGATTGGCGTAAAACCTTTGGCATGCATCACCTTGTTGCTTGACATATTTCCCTACCATATTTTCATTACCATGTTTCCCCACTGTGCTTGCGTAATACCCGTCTGTCCATAGCTCACCACCCCATAATTGCTCTTTTACCTGAGGGGCTCGCCGGAAAATCTCTCTGGCGGTCAAACTCTTAATGATGCTCACCACCTTCGTCACACTATACCTGGGAAACGATTGGCCCAGAAAATGGACATGATTCCTATCTGTCCCAATCTCCAGAAATTTCATCTGATACCGCTGCTCGATCTCTAGACAAACCTCCTTCAACACGCTATCGACAACTGCATCAAATATCGCACGACGATATTTTGCGGGAAAAACCAGGTGATACAACAACACCGTAACATTATGACTCGTATGAATGTACTCGCTCACGCGAGTAGTTTACGCCGCAAGCGGCGGGGAATATACCCTCACGTGATTTCAATATTGGCGGCAAACCACAACCAAATCATTTGCCGCAACCCTAGGGATTCGGGTTTCATTCCTTCTATAACGGCGGCATTAGTTCGTCGGAGTCGGCCAACCATATTGACCCTGGCAAAGCGCAGATAATATTTCACAGGTCGCGGAGGATAGGCTTTGATTTCTTCTGATTCATTGCCATTGCAGTTGATGTGCTATTGTTGAGTAGTCAGAGGATTATGAGGCTGATTAATGCATTCTCTATATCAGACCAGTCCATTACTAATGCATTTTTTTAACAGAAAATTGAGCCAAGGAACAGCATTTGGTTGGGAACGGACTTCATCCGTTTTCCAAACAGCAATCTCCCGGAGGCTAGGAAAGTTTGTCAGAAAATCCCTGAAAGAACCCTCAGTGTAGTAGTTGAAAAATCTACCGTCTTCTGCAAATCTTTCACCTTCGCCTTCCTTCAACGAAATGTAGAAAATTCCACCAATTTTAAGTGCGCGAATAAACCGCCGCATCACATCCGCCATTTCGTGTTTCGAAACATGCAGAAGGGAAGCACAAGCCCAAATACCATCAAACAGCCCATTGAATTCCATTTTCCTGAAAGAAAGGACTTCACAATGCTGGCCGGTTAAAAGAACGGCTGATTGAGCCATCTCAGGTGAGGCATCAATACCAGTGACGCGATACCCTCTTTCCAAGAATGCCTTGGTATCCCGTCCAGAACCACAACCTGCATCCAGAATGTGGCCTCCTACAGGAATCTCTTTTAAAAATGGCTTGTAAAGTTCGCTCAGGTGGAGCTTTGCTGTAGAATCCCTATATTCCCTGGCATATTTTTTGTAGTATGCCAGAGTTCCTGTGTCATAATTTATCGCAACAGGCATCAGAGCTACGTCCCTTACTGAGAATTATTTTCAGCAAACTCCTTTAGCACCTGCTTGGTCTTATTCTCATATTCATTTAGATGTGCACTGACCTCATTATAACCTTTTATTATTTCTGCAGGTAATTCGCGCGGAAAGTACCCCATCTCATGCGACCCTGGCCTGTAAGATTTAATCTCACCTTGTTCATGAATCATCGATAAAATTGCATGATGCGCAAGGTATTTGCCAAGCGTTTCAACTAAGTCCTTTGAGGCTAAACCGGCATGTTCGGAGATAATTTTCGTCATCTGTTCGCCAATATAAATAATACGCTCAACAAGTGCTAATATCCTTGGATCTGTCCTAACTGCTGGTAGTTGATCAAGCAAGCGAAACTCTTCCCATCCCCCGCCATCGATTTTAACGAGTAGACAGGGCTCGTCTGAATCGGCTTTTTTTTGCAATTTGTATCGGTATGTATCATCATTGGCCAATTGAAGTGCCATCTTCTCATAAAGCGCTTTGCTTTGCTTTAAGAGAGCATACATTGGCGCATAAAAGAGCCCCATTTGTTTAAGTCGGAATTCTAAAAATTTTTCTCCATGTTGGAAAAGGGCTTCCTGACGTGCGAGTTCTAAATTCCTATTTGCTTCGAACCTTGCTCGACGCTCCTCGCGTTTTGCCGTCAAAATGGCCACAATAATCGTGATGATTCCTCCAAATATTGTTGCAGCTAAGGTCACTGACCCAGCGATAATCGCTGTAGTCAATGTAATGTTTCCAGAGTCTTTGGATGCTTTTGCTGAATCCCGCTCAAGACTTAGTACTTGTTCCTTTAAGCGCTTTAGGTCTTCACTGGTTGTATTGGTAGGTGCTGCTTGTATCACTACTGGCTCCCCCAATGGAGGCTGGGCCAAAGCCGTCCGACAATCTTGAAAAACAGAAAGACAGATTACGAAAACAATAAACATTTCGACATGCAAATTCTTCATGTAGTCATCTTCCGAGGGCTTTTACCACCAATCCGACAATCTTTACCGTCTCGGCTATGTCTTTTTCCAAATTACTGGAATCCAGTGAAAACCTTATCATCTGTCGAGAGGCTGCTGATTCAGGCTTCATTGCCTTGACCACATGGGAAGGTTCATCGGAATCGGCCAGGCATGCCGAACCAGAAGACGCACAAATCCCTTCTTTATCTAATAATAATAGAAGTGCCTCAGATTCGATTCCATGGAAGGTAATATTGGTAGTATTAACTAAACGTTGGATCTTATGGCCGTTTACCTCCGTGTTGGGATTCGTTTTCAGAATTTCTTCCTCCAACGCCTCGCGCAACGGGCGCACTTTCTTTTCATAGCCCGACACGTGTTTACGAGCCAGTTCAGCCGCTTTACCCATACCGACGATCAATGCGACGTTTTCCGTACCGCCCCGCAGATTTCGCTCTTGGTGTCCGCCATATACAAGTGGCGATAGTGGCACTTTGCGTCGGACATATAACGCACCGATTCCTTTCGGCGCATAAAACTTGTGCCCGGTGAGTGAAAGATAATCTGCTGGCACTTTCCGCACATCAATTTCGATTTTGGCAGCTACCTGCACTGCATCGCAATGATAAAGCACACCTCGCGACCGGCAAATTTCCGCAATCTCTCGAACGGGGAACAGGACGCCCGTCTCATTATTCGCCCACATCAGTGACACCACGGCAGTTTCCTTTGTGATAGCATTCTCGACGTCAGCCAGTTTCAGCAAGCCCTCACGGTCCACAGGTAAATATGTCACCTGGCAACCTTCTTTCTCAAGAGCCGTGCAGTAATTGAGCACAGACGAGTGTTCCACTGCTGATGTGACGATGTGTTTCTTGGTGGGATTAGCTTTCAGTGCCGCATGAATTGCCGTGTTGTTGCTCTCCGTGCCACATGAGGTGAAGATAACCTCACGTGGCTGTGCCCCAATCAACTCCGCAACCTGTTGCCGAGCTTTCTCGATCGCTGCTTTCAGCTTTGAACCAAACTTGTACGTACTCGACGGATTGCCCCACTCAGAAGTAAAGTAGGGCATCATCGCCTCTAGGACTTCTGGCGATATTGAGGTTGTGGCATTATGATCAAGATAAATCATTTCAGACTGCATATCCTAGTTCCATCTCTTAATGAGTGCAAGATGGCAGCTCTTGCGGCGAAACCCTAGACATTCAACATTGAATATGATCCCGAAAACACCCGAGATTATGCCAACCATGCCTGTATCAGGTAAAACAAGTTCTTCGGATGTGAAGACTCGACGAGATCGAACTGCCATTCGCAGAGTGGCTTTATCGCGACCTGTTGCACTTGCTTTTGCGGAAGGAATTATCAATGCCAACACAAAATTCTTCGATTATGGCTGCGGATATGGTTCCGATATTCGTTATCTTCGATCGCATGGGATTAAATCCGACGGGTGGGATCCATTTCATCAACCAAAAGCGGAGCTAACACCAGCAGACGTCGTGAACCTCGGTTACGTCCTTAACGTGATTGAGGATCCTGAAGAACGTCAGGAGACTTTACAACAGGCTTATTCCCTTGCCAATAAAGTTTTAATTATTGCCGTCCGAGTTGAGAATGCCCTTGAGGACGCTCTGGAATTTTCCGATGGCGTACTAACTAGAAGAGGTACTTTCCAGAAAATCTTTTCCCATGGAGAATTTTTAGAATATGTTCAATCCACCCTTGGGAAACATCCTCATTCAGTTGCACCAGGAAATGCTTATGTATTCAAGGATGAGTTAGTCGAAGCGCAATATCTTGCCAATAAAGTATTTACTCGCCGTCTTGAATATAGACCTGATCTTATTGAAAAGTTCTCCAAAAGCCGGCTGGCAAAAAAATATGTAACCCTTACTGCGCAATTGGGTCGCCTGGCTCTCCCTGAAGAATTCCCGCGATTTCAAAAGCTCGTGGATGAATTTGGCTCTCCGAATCGAATTGAACGGCTCACTCTCCGTCTCATAGATCGAGAGACTTTTGAAGGTTCTCGTTCCCAGCGCCGAGAGGATATCCTGACTTATTTTGCGATGCTGAAACTTGAAAATGTCAAACCCCCGGCTTTACGAATTCTCCCTCTACCCATTCAGCGCGATATTAAGGAAATATGGAAAACCTACCGCATAGCCTTAACAGAAAGCGAACGATACCTCTTTTCACTTGGAAAGGCTGAAGTTATCCAGAAAGCCTGTGCGTCCTCGCCGGTTGGAAAGCACTTACCTAGCCATCTCTATGTCCATCAATCTGCTGAAGAAGAACTGCCTGCACTTTTGCGGATAGTCATTTTCGCGGCCAAACAGATTGTTGGAGAAGTCCCCTACAACGTTGCAAAGATCGCAGTGGACGGGCGAACAGTTTCATTCCTGGATTACCCTAATTTTGATCAAGACCCGCATCCAGCTCTTCTCCGAAGCATCCAAGTTTACTTACCCAAAACCAGTTTTAACATCCGAGATTATTCCAAAGGAGACAATCCTCCGATTCTCCACCGAAAAGATACCTTCGTAACTAAGACTTATCCCAATTTTGAAACATTCCGGCAACTTACCTTACAAGAAGAAGGCGAAGGGCTGCTATCAAGTTCAGAAATCGGCTTCAAACAGACGTGGGAAAATTTGCTTGGTTCGAGAAACCTCTGCATCATTAACCACCACCTATACCCGTTAGGAACGGGGACCACTCATCTCGAATTGGAAACCTCCAGCTAGCTCTCAAGGTCTTTCAGGAGCACTAATTCGCCACTAAACACTCCATTTCACATTGACCTGAAAAAGTCAGAAACTAATGGGATGTTTCACTGTGCGCAATCAGAAAGACCAACCTTCATTGAGGCCAACTGCATAATTTGCGGTCATTCTTCATCCATTTCAATGAGTTCAAACCAGGTTGCCATTTCAAAAAGCTGATCCACTGAAACCGCAAACTTTTTTGAAGACCTAGAGTTTAAAGCCATTATAGACTTTCCGGAACTATTCATTTTTTGAACTGAAGGCGAGCACCCTCGGGGTTCATGCCCTTCCATCACTAGTCCAAAGTTTTGAGGGCTTGTTCTTAAAAAACAGTCAAAGCCCAGTTCAGGTCAAACTCAAATCCGGGCATTTGTGAATCGTCTCTGCTATGATTAAATTAAATAATCGAGAATGTCATTCTTCTCCTCACCTGTGAGGTTAACCATGTCGACACGACGAATCTCACCATTTTCAAGGCTTCTTCCCCTGAGCTTTGCCGCATGTTTGGGATTGGGATTAACGGCTGTCATCGCTCATGCTCAGCTCGAAACTGAACCTCACCCGCTGGATACCTTCATAAAAGGTATTACCAATTTTTCTGAACCCACTGGTATCCGGGGCACCGTGCGTTACATCGAAAAGGACCGGCAGACACTCTGGTTGAATTGGGAACAACGATCGGATGCAAGACCGCTATTTGAAACGGGTTGGAATTTCGTTCCCGGGGATGCCACCTTAGCGGTCCAACCCCGAGATTCCGAGCAATGGGAAAAACTGTCAAGCCTTTCGAAAGGCCTGCCTCTGGAACTGATCGTCCAGGACGACGGAAAAGGTCACCGCCATATTCTCTCCTTCGAGGATATTTCCGGCCCCCCAAAAATCCCGCTATAGATCTATTGAGTTCCGCACACATCCGGCACCCAATGCCCACATGAAAATCTGATGCGGTTGTTCGGCTACATCCGGCCTTCGTCGTGTTCAATGAGTTTAAACCAGATCGTGATTTTCGGCAGTCGCTCCACTGATACCCCGCATTTTGTGCTGGCCCAAGCCTTATACCCAGGATGGTTTTCTGGGCTTGTTGATTCCATGGGCCGGTTTAAGTGGTACTGGCTTTAGAAAGATCGTGTCGGCTACAAGGTCTTGTCCTCAACTGGGGACTCCAAGAGTTCTTGAATCTGGCGGCGAAGGTCAGGAATTTTTGTCTTCACCACGTCCCAGACGATATCGTAGTCAATGCCGAAATAGTCATGGATTAATCGATCTCTCATCCCAGCTAAAGCACGCCAATGGACCTCGGGATGCCGACTTCTAAATTCCGGCGAGACCTTCTTTGCAGCCTCGCCGATGATTTCAAGGCTTCGGACAAAGGCACGTTTTAGGGTTTCATCTTGTTGAAATTGGTCGAGGGTCAGACTGCGACCATGACTCTCGATGTAGCGGGCTTCATCGAGAATATGGCGAAGATACTCACGCAGCGAGAGGGACATATTCGACTTCACTAAGAATGTATGGGCCAATATAGGGGCTCAACGACTCCGGCGTCACAAGTTCAATGGGGAGTTTGAGAGCCTCTTCCAGTAGAAAGGATAATTCCATAAAGTGATCGAACGATTTTTCCCCTTCATCGAATACCACAAGGAGATCAACGTCACTGGATGCGGTCTGCTGGCTTCGCACGAATGATCCAAATAGGCCAATTTTCTTGACCCCGAGTGCTCGAATTCCAGCCTTATTTTTTTGAATCCTTTCAAATATTTCCTGTTTTGTGACGACTCGTTGGTTCATTGGTATTGTTCCCTTTTCGTTTCGGAGTCAGGGCAAATGGCAGAAAAAGAAAGAGAACCTTCTTCTCACCAATACTATGGGTTATTTGTCATTCAGTAAAGCCCTACCGCACTAGAACCTACTCCCCAAGCTACATACGGCCTTCGTCGTGTTCGATGAGACTGAACCACGTGGTGATATGAGAAAGGGACTCCACCGACACACCACGTTTTTTGGCCAGACCGGCTTTATATTCGTCGAAGGCTTTTTGCGCCATTGGAGCTTTCGGGCCGAATGTCAGCACCATGTCATTCCATTCGGCCTTTTCCGCATCGCTCAGACTTTTCCCGTTAGATTTCACCCAGTCGGCAATCTCCGCATCCATCCCCCCTTGCAGCACGCGCTTTTCAAAATCAGCGCCTTCGATTTCCAGTTTATCCAACAGATATTTATCGAAGCCGACAGTCAGGTAGTTGTAGTCTTGAATCTGTCCGGCATTCCGCATCCGGACTTTGTCGATAAACCGTCCGAGATGGCAAAGCCCGCCGACTTGTTCTTTGGGACTGCGTGGATATTGTGCTGTGGTCATCGTTCATGCTCCTTTGTAATAAATGAATCTATGAAAACGTCAAATGTGGCTCCTACTTTATAACTCGTGAGAGGCCTGAAAGGAAATGCCGGCCCAGTATCAAGTTCAGTCATATCAACGGGCTTGCACTCTCTCCTGGAACTTCTGGTAGATGGAGTCTGGGTAGCAACCGGAAGGAGAGGACAAGACTAATGATGGATTCCCGATGAATGATGTCGGGAATGACAGAGGAGCTTTCTTCCAGCTTAGACTAACAGGAGACCGACGGCTCGGGCTTTCTGGGCTGAGGCTGACTGCCACCACTTATCAAACCCCTTTGGTCCGCCGAACGGGAAGCCTGCTCGAACTTCTTTATAAATAGGATACCGATGTCCCCCCGATTGATGCACCGGCACGGCACGTTCGATCAGATTGAGAAACCATTCGCCTTGGCCTCGCTTCAGCCTCACTTCTTCATCTGTTGTTCGATTCGGCAACATGATTGTGTATTGCTCGCCATTCCCCCGATCAACGTCCGGCTGCCCGCCGATCCAAACGAATTTTCGCTCTAACCTGGAATGATCTTCCCGCTCTTCGCTCTCCAAGACCTGCTTGACCCAGGTGCGTTTGACCTTTGGTTTCGGGACGCGCTCCGGAAACCATTCACGGACATCCCTGGTCAATTCCTGCCCTTCTTTGTAATGCCAAAGCGCCGCTCGCAGACCCTCTCCGATCCATTCCGGCATTAATGCCAGGTCATCTACATGAACCAGATCATTTTCCGCGAACCCCCCGAATGTTGGTCCGACGAGGTGAATGCCATAGGCTTGGGGATTCGAACCGATCGGGCTATGGGCAGTGGTGGTAAACCGATGCCAGAAGGCCGATTGAATGAGGTCATGCGCAAACAATTGGCGTACCCGTTCGAGGCTTTCAATAGTTTCCCCGATTGTCTCACTCGGAAGCCCATACATGAGATAGGCATGCACCAGAATCTCCGCGTTTCTGCAGGCCTGAACGACCCGAACAGTTTGGTCGACGGTAATACCTTTTTTGACCAAGGCCAGCAGACGATCACACGCCGCTTCCAAACCGGCGCTCAAGGCAATGCAGCCGGAGGCGGCCAGCAGGCGGCAGAGGTCCGGCGTAAACGCCGGTTCAAACCGGACGTTTCCCCACCAGGAAATGGTGACCTCCCGTTCGAGCAGAGATAGCGCCAGACTTTTCAATCCTGCTGGCGGAGCGGCCTCATCCACAAAGTGAAACCCGCAACTTCCCGTTTCGGCGATCAGGGCTTCGATACGATCCACCAATAATTCGCCCGGTGACACTTCATACCGGCCGATGTAATCCAGCCCCACATCGCAGAACGTACATTGTTTCCAGTAGCATCCGTGCGCCACCGTTAATTTATTCCAATGTCCATCGGACCAGAGCCGATGCATGGGATTCAACGTATCCAGCACGGAAATATACTGATTGAGAGGTAATCCGTCGTAGGTTGGGGTTCCCACTTCGACCTGCGAAACGTCCGGCTCGCTGGCTCCGTTCTGCCAGACGACATTCTGCCCTGAACGAAGAAACGTCCGGCACAAATCGGGTTCGCTCCGTTTTCCTTCCAGATATTCCAACAAACAGAGGAAGGGCCGTTCCCCATCGTCCAGCGTCACGAAATCAACGACTTCAAACAGTCGGGGGTCCCGCAGCCGGCGCAACTCCGTATTAGGATACCCTCCCCCAAGCACTACTTTGATCTCCGGCCTTTTGACCCGCAATTGCTGACCCATCCGAAGGGCGCCATACAGATTGCCGGGAAACGGCACAGAGAATCCGACGACAGCGGGTTTGATGCCGGTCCACATGCCGCCAGAGGGCTTCAACCATCCACTCATCAGTGAGACTCATGGGTTGGGCCAAGGCTTCCTCAAGACGATCATAGGAATTCGCCTGCATAGCGATGGATTCGGCATAGCGACTCAACGCAAAGTGGGGCGCAATGGTGGCCTGAACCAGGTCGGCGAGATCTTCAAGATACAAGGTTGCCAGATGCTTGGCCTGGTCGGCTTGATTGTGTGAACGATGTATCCCATCTTGATCTTCTGAATACTTCGAGGAAAAGCGTGGACCTTGCGGAAGGAACGTGCCCTGACAGATGCGCGAAGCCAAGGTGGGATTTCGACCCTGTAAAAAGCTAATCACCGGGTTAATCGTCTCGACATACGCCCGGTCCAGGCTCAGCATTTGCCGCGCTTCACCAGGCAGTTCGTCAATGACTGTCTTCCGGAGTTCGGCAAAGACCCGGCTCAAGCCTCCACGGGAGAACAGGGTCAACACCATTTCAATGCCCACATCAGCCTGATGCGTGCGATACCCTTGTGACCGCAAAAACCCCGTCAAATAGGCCGTGGACGGATACGGCGTATTGAGTTGAGTCAGAGGAGGAATTACCAACAGGACAGATAGATCAGACATGGTATGGTGAGATTCTGCGGGAACAACACGAATACCAATGATTCGCTCTTCGCCTATGTATGAGAGTGGCACGGCCTTGTCAAGGAAACGGAGAAAGCTTACCCCAGTTCGACCTGGACTACAACTTCGAACAGAAGAGAATATCGCGAATTCCCGAGGGAGATTCGAGGTCCTCCCCGCAAGAAAAACGGTTCTTATACGGTTTGGGATTGGGTTTGGGATTGAGAAGCGGTGGAATAGCCACTCGTGCGGAAAAATGCCAAAGCGATCAGGTTCGAAAGCTGATCAAAATGCTCAAGCACCTGGGCAAGAAAATGCGACAAGCCGGTGGAATAGACTTCTTGCAAACTGCCGAATTCCAGATCCGCCGCCAAGGCCCCACTTAATCTGATCGCCTGACGGGTTTCGGCCCTCCGACTACTTCCGGCTAACCGTTCCACAATTTTACTGATTTGCGACGTCGTGTACCTGACGGATCGAGGAAATTTATCATGAAAAAGGAGAAACTCAACGATGCGTTTCGGCACCAACTGTGCCGAGTAAAATTTCCGATAGGCCTCGAAGGCGCTGGCCGATTTCAACGCGGCCAAGCACTGATGATATTCGGAAATTCTCCTGGGTTCAGTCGTGGGATCACTAAGAACGGGAATATCAATGAGTCGGGCGGTTCGTCCACCCCGCTCAATGTTCAGTCCCAACCGGTAAAAATTCCATCCCTCATCGTGTACCATCGTGCTGCCGACCACTCCGTCTAACGTATAGCAGGTATTCCGCACATACCTGAGCAAATCGTGTGTATCCGACCACAGATCAAGTTCTGTCTTTCCCTTAAGACTGAGATAAAAATCATTCATAAAATGCCAGACTTCGCTGGACAACTGATCCTGGATGCCACGGGCATTATTTCTGGCACAGGCAATGAGATTGGTTAGCGAGTTCGGGTTGTCCCGACAAAGGGTGACAAATTCCATGACCGGGCGGGTCTGTACGTCACCATAATTTTTTATATAAATCTCCAGTTCGCCGGTATCTTCCAAATAGCGAGTCCAAATATCGGCCTGATCTTCCTGTGTCGCGATCTCCGTCAGCAAATGATAATGGACATTGACGAATCGTGCAATATACTCCGCCCGCTCCACATACCGCCCGATCCAAAAGAAGGATTCCGCCGTACGGCTC
>JBGSSO010000077.1:0-16676 GCA_041737015.1 Nitrospirales bacterium | reverse complement strand
GAGCCGTGAATCGACCCGGTGTGTATGAATTGCCGTTGGGAACGTCCATCAGGCATCTGATTGAGGTGTGTGGGCAGGGCGTGCCGAACGAGCATGGTGTCAAAGCGGTATTCCCCGGTGGGCCATCCTTTTCCATGGTGGGAGCAGAACAATTGGAATTACCCATGGATTTCGATTCGCTTAAGAAAGCTGGCACTGGATTGGGGTCTGCCGGTGTGATTGTTGTGGATGATGTGTCGTGTATGGTGGAGCAAACGCTCAAATTTTCCGGATTTTTTGAACGGGAAAGTTGTGGGCAATGTCCACCTTGCCGAATTGGTACCCAAGAATTAGCTATCTTAATGAGAAAAATCGAAGATGGATCAGGAGAAGAGCGCGATCTGGCCAAACTTTTGCAAATTTGTGGATTTGTCAAAGGCACCGGATTTTGTACCCTGGTTACGGGAGCTGCGGTATTGGTACAAAATAGCCTACGCCTGTTTCGTCAAGAATTCGAAGAACATATTCGCTTGGGGCGATGTCCGTTCAAGCCTGTTCCAGTTGGTGCGGAGTAAGGAGGAGACGGTATGCCTCGCGTCACATTTCTTCATCCAGAAGGCAAGTCTGGCGAAGTTTCTGAAGGCCTTTCCCTCTTAGAAGTCGCGGAGCAACTCGGATTCCCATTGAATCATGATTGTGGGGGCAACGCCTCCTGCACGACCTGCCGGGTGGATGTGATTGCAGGCGAAGAGAATCTTTCTGATATCGATTTTGATGAGCAGGATTTGCTCGATCGGGAAGCGCTGACTGAGCCTTACCATCGATTAGGCTGTCAGGCTCGAGTGTTAGGGGATGTGATTGTGCAAGTCCCCGAAGAAAAATGGGGTGAGGCCGAAGTTGAACGATCTGCGTGATGTTGCCATTTTCTCATGAGAAGATAGGGAGTGAGGGTACCCGCTACAGCCGTATTTTTCAGAACATGCCTTGCAAAGTGAAAGAATGCTGAGACCGACTGCAATGCCTACCGCATCATCCATCACCAGAACCTATAGGTTTTGCGCTGCCCATCGTCTGCATACCGATCAATTACCCGAGGAAGCCAATAAAAAGATTTTTGGAAAATGTAATAATCTGAACGGCCATGGGCATAATTATACGGTTCTCGTGACGGTGACCGGAGAATTAGATACGCGTACAGGGTTGATCACAAACGTGGACGCCTTGGATCAACTCGTGAAAGACAAGATCGTCGATCGTTTTGATCATCAACATCTCAATTTTGATCCCGCCTTTGCACACGTCACGACAACTGGTGAAAATTTAGCGCGTTTGGTTTGGGATCTACTGGTTGATCAGATTCCTTCCGGGCAATTGGAGAAAATTGGGGTGATTGAAACCAGAGATAACTTCTTTGAATATATTGGCACTCCCAGAGTGCCCAGCGATTCTTCCATCGGAAACGGGATAAAGGAGAACTAATGCCGACCAAGCCGAAGCGGCCCTCATCCATCAAGCCACGGGCGGTCGTTCGAGACAACAGCAATCTGGTTCGAATGCCCAATCTCGCGAATCTGGAAATCATTGTAAAGCAACTACTGGAAAATTTGGGTGAAAATCCCCGGCGGCATGGTTTAACTGATACGCCCAAGCGGGTAGCCAAATCCATGGCCTTTCTTACCAAAGGCTATCAACAAGATATCGATGAATTACTGAATGGGGCTCTGTTTCCCATTGAATATGACGAGATGGTCATCGTGCGCGATATCGATTTTTTTAGCCTCTGTGAGCATCACCTTCTGCCGTTTTTTGGGAAATGTCATATCGGGTATATTCCCAATAAGCATGTGGTGGGGCTCAGCAAAATCCCACGGGTCGTCGATGCCTTTAGTCGCCGGCTGCAAGTCCAGGAACGGTTGACGGTCCAGATTGCCCACACCCTTCACACGAAGCTCAAACCGCGTGGGGTGGCTGTTGTCATGGAAGCCCGGCATCTTTGTATGAGTATGCGTGGGGTAGAAAAACAGAATACCGTGGCGGTCACCAGCGAAATGCTGGGTGTATTTCGCAAACAACAACAAACCCGTGACGAATTCCTTAAGCTCATCCGCCAGCGCGGATGCGACGGCGATTAGATGTTCCTCCGTTTCATCTTTCCCGTTCAAAAAGATCTGGTGGCCTGATTTTTCTAGATATTTGATTCTTTTTACGGAATCAGGTTAAATGCGACATTATTGAGTTTTCATAGGTGTCCCCACGGAAGGGCATGTCGCGCAGGAGGCGCCGGTCTCATCCTTGTTTTTTCTGGTTCTGTGTTTTGATGGTCTGGGGTAAGTGTAGAGTGTAAGAGGCCTATCTTAACATGAGATGGTCTTTGAGTCTTACATATGAGGTTTCAATAGAGGGCAACTCTATGTCACCTCTCCTTGATTTTCCCTAAATTTCCTTTCTGTTAGGTCCGTCTTTTCTCTATTTCTCTAGTCCCCACTCAAATCCTGCATCGGATGTTTTTCTAATCTGTCTGGCGTTTCGGCAATACTGATAACCGGTGTGTCGTGAGGAAGCGCCGAAGTGCTTCATTGAACGCGGCGGGTTGTTCGAAGTTCGATAGATGGCCGGCTTCAGGGATGGTGACAAAAGTTGAGCCGGTTATCCGGTTGGCCATGTACTGAGACTCTGAGACCGGCGTAGCAACATCATCTTCGCCCACAATGACCAACGTCGGGCAGGTGATTGTGGATAAAAGGTCCGTTGAATCTGGTCTGGCGGCCATAGCCACCAAATCGACGACGATCCCCGCTGGTGATGTTTGAAGAATTATCTGTCGAACCCGCTCCACAATTTCAGAATGATGCTCAATGGTTGAAGGGGCCAGAAGTTTAGGAAGCATGAGGTCGGCAATGGCTGATGCTCCTTCGCTAAAGGCCACTTCAGCCATCGAACGACGTCCTACTTTCCCTTCCTCACTATCCGCTTGGGCTCTCGTATCTGCCAGGACCATTGCGCGCACCCGATTCCCATAATGTCGATAGATTGAAAAGAGGATATACCCGCCCATCGACAAACCCACAAACACCGCTTGAGCAATCCCGAGATGATCGAGCAGGTGGATAACACCCTTGGCATAATGGTCCAACGTATCATTCCATAACACGATGTCGGATTCTCCATGTCCTCCAAGGTCGATAGTGATCACTCGATAGGTGTCCTTCAGCGCATCGATTTGAGGTTGCCACATGGCTTTGGAAAGCGGAAAGGCATGGATGAAGACGAGCGGCGTGCCCTTCCCTTGATCAGAATAACCGACGGTGACTCCATGAATAACAGCCTTCACCGTTCTTTCCTTTTTCGTCTAGGTTCGCCACACCCATCCATCTCCAGAGATGCCATCAAAGAGCAAGATTCCGGGTTCATTTGCGGGTGCATGACCGGTGGTTATAGCATACTGAGGACAGAGAGGTAATCACGGAATCGGTTGCCAGCAATGCCGAGGGGTTAAGTGCATTTTTATGGAATCCTTTGAGGCACAGTCCCAAGAAGATCTTTTCCCTGTTCAGGATTCTTCCGATACACGCCATGCTCCATTAGCGGAGAGGATGCGGCCGAAGGATTTTGAGGAGTTTGTGGGGCAGGAGGATGTTCTGGCCGAAGGTCAGCCGCTGCGAGTGGCCATTGAACATGATCGTGTGCCCTCACTTATTCTGTGGGGGCCGCCGGGGACGGGGAAGACGACGTTAGCGAGTTTAATCGCCAAGAAAACTCAGGCGACATTCGTCCCATTTTCAGCCGTACTCAGCGGCGTGCCGGAGTTGCGCGGGCTGCTCAAGACGGCACAACAACGTCGAAAGGTTTCAGGACAACGCACGCTCCTCTTTGTGGATGAAATTCATCGATTCAATAAAGCGCAACAGGATGCCTTCCTCCCCTATGTTGAACGGGGAGATATCATCCTCATTGGAGCCACCACCCAGAATCCTTCTTTTGAAGTGATTGCCCCGTTGTTGTCGCGGTCCATGGTGGTGGTGCTTCAATCCTTAAACGAGGAGGCGTTGAGGCATATCTTGAATCGTGCCCTTTCAGATACGAAACGGGGGCTCGGTTCTTCACGCGTCACCCTGACTCCCGACGCTCAGCAACTGTTGATTGGATATGGCAATGGCGATGCCCGTTCGATGTTGACGGGGTTGGACTTTGTCGTTGGCCAGTATGCGGCGTCAGGTAAACCGACCACCATCGATCAACCGCAAGTAGAGCAAGCGCTGAAGCAGAAGGCCTTGCGATACGACCGGGATGGAGAAGAGCACTACAATCTTATTTCGGCATTTATTAAAAGTATGCGGGACTCAGATCCGGATGGGGCGTTGTATTGGTTGGCGCGGATGCTGGAGGGTGGAGAAGATCCCAAGTTTATTGCCAGGCGAATGATGATTTTTGCGTCAGAAGATATCGGGATGGCCGACCCGCAGGGTTTGCTGATCGCCTCGGCTGTTTTTCAGGCGGTGGAGGTCATCGGGTTACCTGAAGCACAAATCAACATGGCCCATGGGGTGACCTATTTAGCCACCGCTCCCAAAAGTAATGCATCGTATGTGGGGCTCCTGGCTGCCAGGAAGGATGCCAAGGAAAAAGGTAATCTGCCCGTCCCCCTGCATTTGCGCAATGCCGTGACTTCGTTGATGAAGGATTTGGATTATGGAAAAAACTATCGCTATGCCCATGACGACCCGAAAGGGGCTAAACAACAAACCCATCTGCCCAAAGAATTAGAAGGCCGCCAGTATTATCGACCGCGAGATTCTGCTTCACCTGTTGACGACGAGGAAGATCTCAATGCTCCTTGGTGATGAAATCTGCTGGCTTGCCGTGAACTTAACACGACGCTGGACGGCTGCTGGTTAACTCTTTTGATAGGCTTGGATAAGGTCTTTAATCATCGGATAGTGTTTGGTATTGAGAGTTTTTAGTTCAAGGTTGTGGGTGGCGGCGGTGGCCCCAATCAACGCGTCCGGTATTTCAACGCCATGAGACCGGCCGAACTGGCGAACCCAATCTCCGCCCATCTCGGCAATCGTTCGGGTTACATCGTAGTGAGGAATGGCTGAGAGGAACTGTTCAAAGGCCTGCTCTTCTTCTCTCCCTTTGATGCCGGCCCGTATTTCAGCAATCGTGATGACGGAGAGGCCTATCCTGTCTATATGCGTTTCCAGCAAATCGCAGGCTACGTCGAAACCCTTGAGATAGTCGATCAAGACATCCGAATCGACCAAGAAGGGTCTGTTCACGTTTGAGCCCTTCGGCTCCATCCTGTTCGAAGGTCGCGTAAGGCGGGGAGGTCCTGTCGGTTTTTCCAGAGACCTCTGGCCTGTTTAATGCGGGTGAGGCGCTGGGAGGGTGTATATTTTTCAATTAACTCGTCGACAGCTTCTCGAATCAACTCACTTTGCTTCACTCCCCGCGTCAGGGCGATGATTTCCAACTGTGCCTTCTCCTCCTCGGTCAAGTAGATTTGGGTCCGTATCATAATAATCTCCTTAGTAATGTATACATTAGAAGTATATGTTAGTAATGCTTTGCCGTCAATTTTAACGAAAAGATCGACCCCCACGCCTGGCTGGTGGTGGAAAGGAAACAGGAAAAAACGTTGCAACTTCAAACTGTTCATGCTTTCGGGTAATGTCAGGACTTCGTTAATGAAGGATTTGGATTATGGAAAAGACTATCGGTATGCCCATGATGACCCCAAGGGTGCTAAAACCCAAACCCATCTTCCTAAAGAATTAGAAGGTCGCAAATATTACCACCCTAAGAGCCCTTCCTCTCCCTCGTCTAATCCGGAGGCGGAAGAAGATCTTAACTCGCCCTGGTAATTATGGGTTTTAGAATTTAAGAGCCGGTTTTCGGACCGGCAGCCGAGGTCCTTTTCTTTCGGGAAAAGGACCCAAAACCATGTTGGCCGTGGCGTGGCCCTTCGGGTCCCCTGCGCGGTTCGCCGACTCCGGCGGCGCGCAAACTCGCTGCGCTCAAACAGTGCGCGCCTTTTTACCGGAGTCGCCTGCACTGCTCGGCCACACCACAAGGCCAAGGGAGATTGCTAAACAATTAGTCCTTTAATATTTTGGAAGGCCAATTTGCTGCACTCAGACAAGGACCGCCGGATACAAATAGCGTCCGACCCGATGGCTGGCGTCGGTCCTAGGGCGGAGTTGAGGGGGCGAGGTGGAGAAGTCTAGTGAAGACCAAAGGGTTGAATTTACGAAATGACAAAAAATGTCGAATATGTTACTGAATCGCTGATTCTGTTACATCAAAATCAAAAAAAACACGTAATCAGGAGAAAAGACATGCAGATATTTTAGGGTGTTTATAGAGAACCCATGCTCCATGCTAGGAGATGGTGTTATGCCGAACTGCAAAGAGGCCGTGATAACTTGCTAGACGGGTAGGAAGTCGTGGAGTCCTACTCAGAAGACAGTAACTTTTGGAACAAGTTGAAGTGGAAATGCTTTGTTTTATGGTGCTCACGTATTGATAAGTGGCGCCTTAATTACTGACTTCTAAGTGAAGGAGTTCACAAACATTCGACGAGAACTCCCAAAGACTGCTAGGCGGGCAGGAATTCAAAGATCCGAATCTTATGCGGATCCATCTAATCATTGTTTAGCCTCCCATACCACGAGCCGCCAGCTCTCGAAGACGGAGAAAGTATGAAGGTCTTCCTCTGTTATGCATCTGAAGATCATGTAATCGCAGAACAAATTCAGCTTGCTCTCACAGCTACCCAATGCACAGTCTTCTTCGACGGGCAGAGTCTTCCACCTGGAAGTGACTTTCATGCTCGCATTCGCTTAGCAATTAAGGAAGCCGATATCTTTGTCTTCTTAATTACTTTGTCTTCGATCGCGAAAGGCAAGTTCACGTTAACTGAGCTTCAATTCGCGCGCGACAAATGGCCGAGTCCGGTGGACAACGTGATCCCTGTGAATCTTGGGGATGTTCCTATAGCCTCACTCCCGAACTATTTAAAAGCGGCAACCGTGTTGCCGATCTATGGCAATGCACCGTCCGAGGTTCGAGCGGCCATCGAGAAAATGCAGGAGGTTGTTCTCGCGCATCCTGATAGGCTGGAGCTGCTGCGTGAGGATCGGCTTCACTCCCGCCCTGTTAAATATGCACTCACCCGAAGCATTCCAACCCACTCCACAGTGAGCGTGCTCCGCGGTTTGTGGTTCGTCTTCCAGTTGGATGGTCACAAGTTTGCGTTCTGGTCCAGTATCACTGGCAAGGAGGAGGTCTACCTCGATGGCAAGTTAGTCTCTTCACGTCGGAGAAGGGTAGCACTCTCACTCGGGCACACATACACCATGGAAGTGGGAGATAGTGAGTATGCCATCGCCGTCAAAGTGCGAAATCCCATGAAAGTAAAAATAGAGTGTATAGAATGTACCCTAGCCCGCAACGGAGAGTTGTTGCTCGGGTTAGCTATGGATATGATGCCCCCGAAGAAAATATCCCGTATCTGGTTTTTTTTGACCTGGTGTGCCAGCGGAATTTTTGTGGCTGGTATATTTGGACGTGAATCACCAATTTGGCTTTTTGCCCTTTCTGGTTTACTCCTGACCGTCTGGTTACTATCGAATTGGTTGGTCCCCCGTTTATCGATAAGAGAATTTCAACCATTATCCAGCTCAGAGGTCTAAACATTTGCTCAAGCGGACAACCACCGGCAAGTCAACGTCTGTCTCTTCCTTCAAATGTTAGCTGACAGACCAACCACTATCAGGCCAAGGCAAAAGGTTACCGAATATCCCATAGTGTTACATGCGTCATATGAAATCCTTCTAATATCCTTGAGGTGGAAGGGGACATCCGTATCGTTTCGATACGGGTTTCCATGATGGACCAGAGCATGCTAAGAGCCTGAAGCCCCTGGGCTTTAGTTCGCGGGGAGTGGTTCGCTTGTTTGCTTTTCTGATAGAAAAAACTGGAATATTGAAAATTAGGAAATTTGGGATTGTTGTTTTTCGAGTTGGGCGCTGAGGTCGCCCCATTTGTGAGTGAGACGATCCAGGTCGCGTCCCCATTGGTCGCGTTCTTGATGGAGGGCATTCCAGCGGGAGTAGTCTTGATAGGTGGCCGGGTCGGCGAGTTCCACATCCCGGGCTTTGATTTGTTCTTCGAGCTGGGCAATGTCTTTTTCCACTGTGGTGACTTGTTTTTCCAAACGGGCGATGCTTTTGGAGAGGTCTCGACGAGATGGACCGTCAGGAGGGGCGACGGTTGTCTTGGCTGTCCCATTGGTGGAATGCTCGGTCGTGGGTTTTTCCTTTTGGGGTTTCTCTTTTTTCTTGGATTTTTTCTTGTCGACTGTGGCTTCCGGCGGAACCTGGTCTTCCAGTTCCTTGGCCCGTTTCCAGCAATAGTATTCATAGTCGCCGATGTAATCGCGGGCTTGTCCGTCGTCTATTTCTACGACGCGTGTAGCCACTCGCATGAGAAACGTAGGGTCATGCGAGATAAACACCATGGTCCCGGGAAATTGCAACAGCGCGTCCGTTAACATATCCACGGATGTGGGATCTAAATGGTTGGTCGGCTCATCCAGGAGCAAGGTGTTGGCCGGCTCGACTAACATGCGGGCTAAAGCGACTCGATTGCGTTCCCCGCCGCTCAACGCTTTGATCGGTTTTTTCTGATCATCACCGGAGAATAAAAACGCGCCGGCTAACCCTCTTAAAAAATTTCGTTCAGTCATGGGCGCGGCTTCTTCCAGCGAATCCAATATGGAATGTTCGGATTTCAGGATTTCGGCCTGGTGCTGGGCAAAGTAGTGGAGGGTGACCCCGTGACCCAAGGTTCTGGACCCATTTTCAAATTCCAAAACTCCAGCCAGGATCTTGAGGAGCGTAGATTTTCCAGCCCCGTTTTCCCCGACCAAGGCTACGCGTTGTCCCCGTTCGACCGAAAAGTCTAAGCCATCATAGATGATTTTTTCACCATAGCGTTTCCCGATATCGCGTAGCTCGAACACGTCTTTTCCGCTGGCTGGCGGGTCCGGGAATTTAAATCGCAACCGTTTCGTGTCCCGCTGCAATTCAATGCGTTTCACTTTTTCAAGTTGTTTGATTCGCGATTGCACCTGACTGGCTTTGTTGGCCTGGTACCGGAACCGGTCGACGAAATTTTGGACGCGTGAAATTTCTTTGGTTTGTCGATTGGCGGCGGCTTCTTCCTGGGCGTCTCGTTCTGCCCGGAGTTTTTGGAACCGCGTGTAATTGCCGCGGTATTCCTGCAGAGTATGGTTTCTGACTTCCCAAATATGGGTGACCATGTTGTCTAAAAAGCCAGTATCATGGCTGATGATCAACAGTGTGAAATTCGAAGTGAGTAGGAATGATTCCAGCCAACGCTGTGTTGGTTTGTCGAGGTGATTGGTCGGCTCGTCCAGCATGAGGACGTCCGGGGCTGACAGCAATAAGTGGGCTAGGGCCACCCGCATGCGGTAGCCACCGGAGAGGGTGTCAATTTTGCGTTCCCAATCCGACTCCTGAAATCCTAAGCCGGCAAGAATCCGCTTGGCTTCGTGATCGGGGAATTGGTTCCGATGTGTGGCATCGAGAATGGTGTTTCCCGGCAAGGACTCCAGTTCCTGTGGCAGATAGCCAAGGCGAAGAAAAGGTCGTTGTCGGATTTTTCCGCTTTCGAATTCCTCCTCAGTGAGGATCATGCGCATCAGTGAGGTTTTGCCTGACCCATTAGGACCAACAAGTCCCACCCGGGTGTGGGGTTTGAGGTGGGCCGAGGCCTTAATGAAGAGGGGTTTTGTGGGGTGGCTTTTGGAAATTTGTTCAATATGCAACATGCGGAAGCACCATCCAATATGTGAGATGAAAACTGAGTCAAAACCCCTTTGTCATGGTCAAAAAGACGGAAAGGAGGGATGAAATTGGTGGAGCTGGCCGGGATTGAACCGGCGACCTCGTGAATGCCATTCACGCGCGCTCCCAACTGCGCTACAGCCCCACACCGAAAATGATGCTATCACGCGACTACGGTTCGGTCAAGAAAATCAGAGGCAAGACCGGCAGGGCTCCCTCGTTGACAAATTAGGCGTTGAGACCTACGATTCACCTTTGAAGCTCTGGCTGACCCGCTGGCCGAGTTTTTTTTTGTCCCGTGCTTTTGTCCTGTGCGTGTGGAGGAAACTATGGCCGCGTTGGTTGTTGTCGGCTCCCAATGGGGAGATGAGGGAAAAGGAAAAATTGTGGACCTTCTGGCCAAGGATGCGGATATGATAGTCCGCTATCAGGGAGGTTCCAATGCCGGCCATACGGTCATTACTAATAAGGGCACCTTTATTTTTCATTTGATTCCTTCGGGTATTCTCTATCGAGGGAAGGTGTGCGCATTGGGGAACGGGGTCGCCATTGATCCGGGTGGGTTGATCGAGGAGTTGGACCGTTTGACCGCCAAGGGGATTCCGGTTGGTAAACGATTTCTTATTAGTAATCGTGCTCATGTCATCATGCCCTATCATAAGGCCATTGATAAGGCTGCAGAGCAGGCGAAAGGGGCTCGCCGAATCGGTACGACGGGCCGAGGCATTGGGCCGGCTTATGTCGATAAAATGGCGCGAGTCGGCATTCGCATGGGAGATTTGCTGAATTCGGAGGTGTTGCAACAAAAGATCCAGGAAAATCTGGTGGAAATTAATGCGTTTTTAGAACGCATATACAATGTGGATGGTTTCACAGTTGAGAAAATCTTTAAAGATTATCAAGCCTATGGTGAGCGGCTTCGTCCTCATATTACGGATGTAGCGTTGGTTCTGGACCGGGCCTTTGAGCGAGAGAAGCGTGTCTTGTTTGAAGGGGCGCAAGGGACTCATTTAGATGTCGATTTTGGGACGTATCCTTACGTCACATCTTCGAGTTCCTGCTCTGGCGGGGCGTGCACCGGCAGTGGGGTCGGTCCCACTACGATAACGGGAGTCTTGGGTGTCACGAAGGCCTATACAACTCGAGTGGGTGGAGGCCCGTTTCCGACAGAATTGACCGATGAAATGGGTCAGCATCTCATGCAGCGTGGGAACGAATACGGGTCGACGACGGGACGGGCCCGCCGGTGTGGCTGGTTGGATATGGTGTTATTGCGATATGCGGTTCGAATCAACGGACTCACCTCTTTGGCCATCACAAAGTTGGATGTGCTGGATGGCTGCAAAGAGTTGAAAATTTGTACGGGATACCGATATCAGGGAAAGCTCCACAAGGAAATGCCAGGTGATTTACAGGTATTGGCCGGTTGTGAGCCGGTGTATGAACGATGGAGTGGATGGACAACCGACACCACGGGTTTGAAAGTGTATAAGGGACTTCCACCTGCTGCTAAACGGTATTTGGCCAGGATTGAGGAATTAACCGGATGTCGAATTGATATGATTTCGACCGGGTCCAAACGTGAAGATACCATTGTGGTGAGAAATCCAATGATTCGGTCTCGTAAGGTTTAATGACTTCCTTTATGTTTTTCTCTGCCGTAAGTTTGACAACACCAGAAACCATTGTTAGCATCGCGACCCGGTGAGCCGCTAGCTCAGTTGGTAGAGCATCGCCCTTTTAAGGCGAGGGTCGTGCGTTCGAGCCGCACGCGGCTCACCATAAATATCACGTTCTTTTTGTGATTTCTTCCTCAATAAACCAGCCAACACTTTGGTTACCTCTCCCATGGGTATGAGATCATTACCCGTGAAAACCCTTTAGAAAAAAATAGTGCGGCACTCTTTATCAAAGAAGAGTGCCGCATAAAGTCCAAAATATTTAATGCTTGTGGGCTATTCGAGCCAGGTTCGCGTTGGCTTGGGACAACATTAAGGCGAAGGCGGCAAAATCCGTCTCGGTCAAGGGATGACCCGTAGAACCTCGATCCACTAGGATGACTCCGATAGGCCTATTCGGCGCATATAAGGTTCCGGCGAATCCAGGTGGGTCGCCCCATGATTTCAAAAAGTCGGTTGGCATTCCTCCGGATTCCCCTTCTTTGACCAATGAAGAATATTGAATAGGGTGAAAACTATGGAGCAGTCGATCCCAGAAGTTTCCATGGGATAGTGGGCAATGAAACGCAGGCTGGATGGTTTCCGCATGCGGACCATAACCAATTTTGGCCTGGAGCTTATCTTTTCCTGGTACCACCAATGCGAGCCAGACCCGTTCAAATCCATATGAAGCATAGAGAGTTCGGGTGACAAAGGTGAGCAGCGAGGAGGGTTCGGATATTTTCATGGACTGAATTGTGAAATCTAGCAAGGGCCTATCGGATGTCCGAGAGGGCGGGACCGAAGGTAAGGCTTGCTGAACCGGTTTTGCGGATTCTTCGGAATGAAGACCTTCGGGGTCTAGAACCTGATGGATCATTTGGGTGAGACGATGTAGGGGTTGATTGTGAAGAAATATGCCATCGGCATCAGATGCGGGAAGAAAGTGCTGTCGGTCAATGTTGATGGCCGAGGCGATTTCTGAGGCTTGACTAAAGGCTTTGGACACGGTGTGTTCCAATTGGATCATGGAGAGGCCAAATGGGGGAAGAAACTGTTCGATCAGGCCTTGGAGTACCTCTCCCTGTCCGGCAGCCAATGGGTTCAGCAGGCAATAACTCAATTCATTAGCGGCTCGAACGATACCTTCCATGATCCGTTGATCTGCTTCGGGACGGGATTTAGGCCAGACGGGCTTTTTCTCCAATAGTTGGACCAAGCTGTCCGGCAGATTCCAATGCTTGGCCATGGCGGCAGCGATGACATGCAGCGGTCGTCCCAAAAGAGTTAGTTCGGCTTTGGGGACCTTGGCTGGATCCTCTCGGCGCATGACCTCTAGTTGTTCGGCTACGTCGGGTCGACAGAGGGCGAGAATGAGGTCTCCCAGTGAATAGAGCATGGCATTGGTAAATAACGATCCTGCCTCCCCGTAATTGATGGCTTTTCCCAGTTCCTGTGCCTGGGTCCCCGCCACCAGGGCGCGAGCCAGGAGGTGCTTCAGATTGGTGGTATCGGCCCCAAAGGTGTCGGCCTGTTCGATCAATTGGGCAGAGACTACCATGGCGCGAATGACGTCAAACCCGATAAGGGCCACCGCATAGGTTGGGGTTTTGACTGGTGTGCGGGTATGATAGGCAGGGCTATTCGCGATTTTGATGACATTGACCATCATGGCTTGATCGCGCATGATGATTTCTCCAATATCGCTGGCATTTGAGCGTTTATCCTGAGTAAGATTTAAGACTTGGATGCAACTTTGCCTGAGGATAGGCAATGTTTCCGGGGCTTCAGCGAGCAGACTTTCCAGAAAGGAAGCGGGGGTCGTGTGGTCGGTGGAGGTGGCGGATTTCATGATGGCACGTCCGCCAGGGTAGAGTGCCAGGCGGTAATTCCGGGGCGTGGTAGTTTTAGATCATGGCAATAGAACTTGGTAGTTGGCTCTAAGGTTCATTCTCGGTAATATTTTCCGAAACATTAAACCGTCCTCACTCTTCGAGGTGGGGAAGAATGGGCTCATTTTTTTGATTGGGTGTTGCCTGCATGAGAAATAGAATTTCCTGCTCGGCTCAGGAGCTGAACCAATTAGATGCTGAGATGATTCAATCGGTGGTTGGGGGAACGGTCTTCGAAGAAGGCAATCAATATTTTTCTTCCCAACGAGTCAAGATCCTTGATGCGGACCAGACGCAAATCACGGCCGAGGTCAATGGCGTCTATGGCGTGTATGCGCAAATCATTAAGTTGCGAGCGGGAACCTTGTCGACTAGGTGTTCCTGCCCATCGACCGAGCAACCTTTTTGTCGCCATTGCGTTGCGGTGTTACTGCACCAATTCCATAACGGTTCATCACTCAAGCCGAGTGCCAAGGAAAATCATAAGGACCCGGCTCCTCCTCGCGATCCGCGGGGACGGGTAGGAGCACCCTATGCGGAGGAATCTGCGGGTGCGGGTGATTTGAATTTTTGGGAAGCCATCCTGTTTATCGATTGGGTACAGAAAGCCGTTGGACTGTTAGGTAAGGAGGCCACCCTACCTCCAGTGCCTGATTCGCTCGGGGGCGTTGCTCGAGAATGGGTAGGTGTGGTTGAACGCCTTAATTCACAATGCTTGGAAGGTGAGGAAGATCGAATTGATGCGTTGAGGAGCCTGCAATCAGCCGAAGGCATGGTTGATAATCTTACTAAAAAACTGGATGTTTTAAAGGAAGAAGCCGAGGTGGCTCAAAAGAATTGCAGGGTGTTAGAGAAAAAAGTCAAACAATTGCAAGATTCATTGGCAGAACTCTCTAAAACATCCGACTAGGTCAGGTGGTTTGCCGAAGGCTTGGCGGGTAATGTGAATTTTACGTCAAGGCGATGCTCAGTGAAGTGTGAGGTCAGTCTTCTGCCTCTTTCCCGATGGGAAGGGAGCCGTCGGGGTTTTTCAAGAAAAGCCAAGGCAAAGACCTCAGTAAATTATTCAGGCTCGAATTTTTCTGGGTTCTTCTATCCGGCCAACTGATTCCGGTGTTTGCCCCACCATCTCAAGTACATTGTCGGCAATGTGGTTCAGCGCGATGGTCGCTGGGGAAGAGGGAGCCAGTTCTACCACCGGAAGATATTTTAAAATGGATTGCTGCACGTGAATGTCCTCTGGAATATTTCCTAAGATCGACAGGTCGGTTCCGACATATTGCTTAAGCAGATGTTGTAAGTGCAGGGTATTGATTCTGGATTTGGGAGTCATTCGGTTTAAGATGAGGGCCGGTTGAAACCTTTTTAGAGCTTCTTGAGCAATCGCCACACCTGATTCGCTCGTTCTTCCAACGGCTTCCAGGACTGCTGTGACACTATGAAACTCTTTGTCCATAAGGGCGTCCGCCACTGGGTCGCGCGCTAAAAAAGCCGTCAGAACCTTTCGAATGGCGGCAAGTTTAATGAATCGATACAGATCTAAGACCGAAGTCGGGTCAGGCGTGGCCACGGCCAGGAAATAGTCCGCGAGGAGAAAAAAGTCCAGTGCGTGATAACTGGTGCCCGCGCCGACGTCAACGAGAATGATATCTGCATCAAGTTTTTGTAAGTGCCGAATAAGGCGTTTTTTTTTGGCATGCTGCAAGTTTGCGGTAATGAGCGTTTCCCCGGTACCAGGAATGAGCTTAAGGGAAGAGAGGCTGGGAATAGGGTGGGCGATCTCATCTAAATTATTGATAGTGTTTGTCAAAAAATCTGTGAGAGTGGATGGGGGATGAAACATCCCGAACAAGATATGGAGATTAGCTCCCCCAATGTCCATGTCGACCAGAGTGACGCGAAGTCCTTTTTTGGCGAGGAGGAGTCCAAGATTGCTGACGACCATGCTTTTTCCCACTCCGCCCTTACCGGAGGCCACAGAAACTATACAAGGCATCGGTTACACTCCTCTCTCGTTGATTTCTCCCAGAAGTGAGTATCATTATACTCAAAAAATAGCTTACCATAGGGCCTGCCTTATGCCCATTGTTTGGGCCTACACGGCTGGTAAAAGGGTTGAGGGATTTATGCTCAGCTAGGACGTTGCGGTGAATCGGGTGAGCTCTTGCCTTTAAAAATGGAAAGTGCTAGGTTATTTTCGAGTAGAGTGGGCGTGAGCCCACTTTTTTTTGGTCTTGGCTTGTGGCCGCTCGTAGTGAGGAATTGTGGTGGCCTTCACGGCTGACAATCTTGAGCAAGTTATTCGCCAAGTGGGCGAACCTATTGCTCGAGCCTTAGGAGTGGATATCTTCGAGGTTCAGTGCACCGGGAGACCCGCCAACCTTTTGGTTCGATTGACTCTTGATAAAAAGGGGGGAGTTGGAATTGAAGATTGTGAACAATTCCATCAATCCCTGCGTCGAACCTGGGAGGTTCTTCACCCAGAGCAAGCCGCGTATCGATTTGAAGTGTCTTCGCCTGGGCTAGATCGACCGCTCCGAGATCCAAAAGATTATGAACGAGTGGTGGGCGAACGACTTCGAGTCACTCTGAAAAGCTCCATCAAAAAGCAATCAGTTGTCTTGGGGCAATTGATTACCGTCACAGAAATGGGGATTCATTTGATTGATGACCAAAGCAAGAATCCTCAGGAAGTCATTGTGGCCTGGGATGATATTGCCAAAGCGAGATTAGAGGTTTCGTTCTAACCTTTTATAGGAAATGCGCACCGACCGCCCATGTCCGTTTGAACCGCTCATCGTGCCCTGCGAGGAATACATATGAAAAGTGAACTCATGTTGGTCATTGATCAAATCGGTCGGGAGAAAGGAATCGATAAGGCCAAAGTCATTTTGGCCTTAGAGTCAGCGCTTCTCACGGCGGCGAAGAAACGATTTGGGCATGGTGAAAATATTCAAGTCGACATTGATACGGAAACCGGCGAAATTTCTATCGTGAAGAAAAAGACGATTGCCGAGAACGTGGTGGATTCCAAAACAGAGATTTCATTGGAAGATGCCAGGAAAATTGATGATGAAGCTGAAATGGGAGACGAAATTGGCTCCCTCATTGATTTGGAAGAATTTGGGCGAATAGCGGCACAGGCCGCGAAGCAGGTCATTTGTCAAAAAGTTCGAGAGGCTGAATGGGAGTCCATTGAACGGGAATATTCCAAAAAAGAAGGGGAATTAGTTCATGGGGTAATTTTAGGACAAGAGCGTCGAAATTACCTGGTA
>JBGSSO010000057.1:0-42492 GCA_041737015.1 Nitrospirales bacterium | reverse complement strand
CTGAAGAAGAGCCCGTCCATCCTCCACTTTCCCGACAAGGTCACAGTCCTCCGTGACCAATTTGGCCAAGCCTTCCAAGACCAATGCATGGTCATCGGCTAATAGGATACGAGGTCGAGTCACCATAGCCTAAGCCCTCTGCTGCAATACCTTAGGCGTAATCGTATAGACATATCCATCTCATTCTTTTCATGGGTGATTCCCTCCCCGACTGTCACTCTCGACATCCTGCACCGGAAATCCATCTCACCGCTGTCCTGCCCAACCGTGCGTATCGGGACATTAAACTGGCTTTGCCTATCTGTTTGTCATTCCCGACATTTGTAATCGGGAATCTATCCTTAAAATTCTTCGGATCCATACCGGCTGACAACCTACAGGAATGACGGGCCTGAAAGACAAACTTGAATGACAGCCAAACAGGCACGTGGCGTCACGAGCGGATCTTTGCCACACATCAATCATTTTTTTCGCTACCAGGAATTGAGACCTTGACGGTTGTGCCATGGCCAGACTGACTCTCCACCAACAGGGTCCCGCCCACCAGACGAACCCGCTCCCTCATGCTGACAAATCCTAAGCCTCGGGAAATGAGTCCGTCCATCTCAAAACCCTGTCCATTGTCACGAATTGAAAGAATAATCCCCTGCCCGTCCTCCCTCAAAACAAGATGGACTGCCAAGGCCTGAGCATGTCTCGACACGTTTCGCAAGCTCTCCTGTGCCACCCGATATAGACACGTGGCCACTGCCTGAGAGAATTTCCGTGCTTCATCGGTTACCTCCCACGTGACCGACACCCCTTCCCACTTCGCAAAGTCTTCACATAACGAGCGGAGAGCGGTTCCCAATCCCAGATCATCGAGAATCGACGGGTGATATTGGTAGGCTAAATGCCGAACGTCATCGGACAAATCGGCGACGCTTTCATAGAGCTCCTGGATCATTGGCGTGACGAGGTGATTCTCCGGAAGACCTTTTCGCGCAGCTTGCAGCTTCAAGCTCAGAAGGGCGAGCCGTTGATTCACATCATCGTGCAGATCACGGGAAATACGCCGACGCTCCTCTTCCTGGGCAGTCAACAGTTGGGCCGCCAACGACCTCAGCTCCTGCTGTTGCCGTTCTACCCGTTGATAGGTGTCTTGAAGAATCATCTCCGCTTGCTTTCTCCTCGTCACATCGATCCCGGTCGCGACGAAATGTTTCACCATTTTTTTCTCATCATAAATTGCGGTCGTATTCCAATGAATCCATCGGAACTGATGGTCTTTATCCACGACGGTCGACTCAAACGACTCAGGTAGCTTTCCAGCCTTGTAAGACTCCAGCGCCTGTTTCATCCCTTGTGCATCCTTTCCGGAACTCGCCAACAATTTCCAGAACGGCTTCCCACACACACCGTCGATGGAATGTTGAAATATTTCTTCCGACAACCGATTCATGCGAAGAATTTGCCATTGGGGATCCAGAATGACCAGGAGGGCTCCCGCTGTCTCCAACACATTAGAAACAAACTGTTGCTCTTTCTCCAGCGCCTCCTGAGCCTGTCGACGCTCAGTAATGTCACGCAGCACCACCGTAAACAGTTTCTTTTCTTTTTCTTTTTCTTTTTCTTTCAGCTCTATTTGGGAAATGGAGACTTCAACCGGGAATTCTTCTCCGTCCGTTCGCAGTGCAAAAATCTCCCTTGCAATACCCATTGGACGGAAGCCCACCCCCTCCTCTCCAAATTGTCGATGTTGAGTGTGATGGGCCGCTCGAAACCGGGCTGGAATAAATCGGTCAATTGGCTGCCCAATGGCCTTGGAGGCAGGACAGCGAAACATGGTTTCAGCGGCTTCGTTAAACAGCACAATCCGCTCATTTTCATCGGTACTGACGATCGCCTCCATCACCCCGCCCACCACCATCGTCATCAAGGCCTTTTGCTCTTCCCGCTCCAGTTCCATTCGTTCCTGGATCGTCACATCCTCGACTGCGACTCGAAACAGACTTGCCTTACTGGAAGCTTCGTTAGCCTCCAGACTGCCTTCTAATCGGACTCGGTGCGGCATATTGGAAGACTGCAGGGTCAGAATATCGGAAGGGTGAGTGCCTGGTTTTTGTCTCAGGGTATCCAAGTACCGGTAAAACGCTCGTTGGTCATCCGGAGCCACAAATTTTTCAAATTTCTTATGGAGCATGTCTTTGCGTGACACCCCCAACAAATGGCAGAAGGTCAAATTGGCCTCCAGAATGTGACCGCTTCCATCGAGTGTGGCGTATCCCACCGGTGTAAAATCATACAGCGTGGCATACCGATCACGAGCCAACTCCAGGTCAACCTGAGTCCGCCGAAGCTCCTCGTTTTGCATCTCCAGTTCGATTTGATACACTTGGAGTTCGTGCACAAGGTCCTGCACTTCCCCAGGCGTCATCTTCTTCACCTGCGCGCGTGTCGCCTGAACCGCCCTTTCGGCCTTTTGCCGTAAAAGACTCTTCCCGGTTGAGGGTGTATTCTGTGAACTCATCACGTGACCTTCATGTGCGAGCCCCTCGAAGCTGAATGGGTATTGAGTGGTCTGTCATCAGAATCTCATAGCCAAAAAGATAACGGGAGGCGTTCACCATACACCAATCGAAGGCCAAACCCCCACGATCGGATAGGCTGAGGGACGATCCAGGGATTAAGAAGAACGGGGGGTTTTTTAACCAGAAAAGGAAGTACGGGAATTAATCGTGAGGCGTTCGATTGTATCGTGACGGGACTCAGAGGAGTCGCCTTCCTTGCAGAAGATTTTTCCCTCGCTGGCGATTCGGATTGCCCATTGAATCCCGTTGGGCTTGGTAAATCAGCCATGAAAGGTTTTCCTTAGGGATAAGGTGGACAGGCACCTTCACAGAAGTCGAATCATATTCATTTTTAACCGAAAGGTACAGCGCGTTGGAATATCCAGGTCTTTGACCGGCCTTGCCCTGCGTCTTTTCACGGGAAACAGAATCGTTTTCACGGCCAATCCCGACATCCCGAATCGAGAATCCATCCTCTGTGTTAAGAACCTCAACCCGCATCGTTTAGCGGAACCTGTACGAAAAGTAGGTGTCCATTCGATTGACACCAGAGTCGCAAAGACGTCACTGAATCGTGTCGTGGTGGACGGGACCGCCTATCGATTCAAGCAGATTGGCGAGATCCAAAATTTTGTAGGGTTTGACTAGGATTCCCTGGAATCCAAATTTTTGAAAATCACACAAAATAGGATCTTCAGAATATCCACTAGTGACAATGGCCTTGATGTGAGGATCGAGGCGTCGAAGATGCTGAATGGCGTCCTTCCCCCCCATGGCGCCGGGAATGGTGAGGTCGAGAATGACCACATCAAAATTTTTCCTTTCCGCCAATGATCGGGAAACCTGGTCGATGGAGGCTTGTCCATCCTGGACCGTCACGACCTCGTAGCCGAAATGGGTCAGCGCGTCTGCCACCATTCGACAAATACTCTGTTCGTCATCCATAACCAGCACTCGTCCACGCCCCTTTTGGGTGATGACTGGAATCCTCGGTGTCCCAGGCTCAGGCGTGGAATAGGAGGACGGTATATACACGGTGAAGGTGGTGCCGATCCCCACGGTGGACGTCACGCTGATGTGCCCATGATGCTGTTGGATGATGCTATGGGCAGTGGCTAATCCCAACCCGGGCGCGCCGGGCTTGGTGGTGTAATACGGATCGAAAATACTGCGGAGGTGGTGGTCCTCAATTCCGGTCCCCTGGTCTTTAAACGAAATTTTGACATAGTTCCCGCGAACAAGTGCCGGTGAAGGCAGAACCGACCCGTCCTTCAGCCCCACGTTTTCCACCTTGACCATGAGGTGGCCACCGTCCGGCATGGCCTGCCTGGCATTGATGGTGATGTTTTGAATCACTTGTGGAAATTGACCGGGGTCGGCATCCAGGGGCCAGAGGTCGTTTGGGATATCGAAATCACATCTGATCGGCGATCCGGAAAGGGCAAAGGTCGTATGGATTCGGAGAAGATCTCCGACCGGAATGGAAGTTTTAATCGGTGCCCCGCCTTTGGCAAAAGTCAGGAGTTGTTGGGTCAACTCTTTCGCGCGCAGGCAAGCCTGTTCCGCTTGCTCGAGATTTTGATTCAGATGATCGTCTTGCGGGTCCATCCGCAGTTTCGCCACAAACACATTCCCCAAAATAGCCGTGAGCAAGTTATTGAAATTGTGTGCCAGGCCCCCCGCCAAAACACCCAACGAATTGAGTTTGCTGATCCGTTGCTGCTCATCTTGTTGACGGCATTGTTCGGTGATATCTCGAAGCACCAGAATAAACAGTGGCTTTCCCTTGTCCCATCCCTTTCCCTCGACTTTCGAGATGGTCACACCGGCTGAAAATTCTTCCCCGTCCGCTCGTCTGAGCATGACGTCTCGTACAGCAACCATGTGACGAGGGCTCACAACGTCCTGTCCAAATGGTCGATGCTGCATGTGATGGGCCCCTTGAAACCGTTCCGGAATAAACCGGTCAATTGGCTGCCCAATGGCACGTGAGGCAGGACAGCGAAACATTTTCTCGGCGGCCTTGTTAAACAACACAATTCTTTCGCCTTCGTCGGTCGTCACGATCGCATCCATCACCCCGCCTACCACCACTTCCATCAAGGCGTTGTGCTCTTCCTGGGCAGCGACTAGGCGCTCCCTCTCGGTCACATCTACGACCGCGATTCGAAAGAATTTCGACATAGCGGGAGCGTCCACCATCTCCTGACAGCTTTCCAATCGGACTCGATGCGTCGCGTTCGAATGCCGGAGGGTGAGAACATCAGACGAGTGGGTCCCTGGGCTCTTTTTGAGAGACTCCAAATGGAAGCGAAAGGCCGGTTGGTCTTCCCGATCTACGAATTGTTCAAAATATTGTTGCAGAATGGTGCTTCGTAACATTCCCACCAAATTGCAAAAAGTCAAATTGGCTTCCAGAATGCGGCCATTTTCATCGAGTGTCACATACCCCACCGGTGTAAAATCAAACAAGCTCGCATATCGATCACGAGCGACTTCTAGATCAATCTGTGTCTCCCGTAGTGCCTCGTTTTGCATCTCCAGTTCGATTTGATGCACCTGGAGTTCATGCACGAGATGCTGCACCTCCTCAGGCCTCATCTGCTTCACCTGTGTGCGCGTGGTCGTCAGAGCTGCGTCAGCCTTTTGACGTAAAGTGTCAGAACTCGTGGAGGATTTTTTTTGTTGATCCATATGATGCCTTCCGTGGCGTCAAGATAGAGAGGGGTGCGTTGACTCCGAAAGATGGATCCCCGCTAACGACTTGTGGGGATAACGAAAGCGTCTGTTATCCAAGCCCGCAGCGAAGGATCTGTGCCCAGGTTGACGAGACCCCGGCTGAGCGGGATCCTTCGTTTCACCTTGTCCTGAGCCCCTTCGACTGCGCTCAGGGCAGGCTTGCCGAATGTGTCAGGATGGCAAAGATCATGGGTCATACCCGTCATATTTCATCGGGACTCCTTATTCGGATTTTCCTGAGTAACATCCTCCATGGCAAGAAGAATGAGCCGGGAATCCCCTGACTCTTGTTCGAGACGACGGCCATTCAGAGCAAACACCCGGCGTCCGATTCGTGCAAAGGTGTGATCGACGAGAAAGTCCTGAAACGTCCTGTTTTGGGGAAGAATTTCCTCGAGCAGTCGACGCAAGGCTGGAACATCCCATTCACTGTCACCTACCTCGTAGAAATGGCAGTGCTCGACCTCTGCAGGGGAGAGGTGAAACGTCTGATAAAAGGCCTGGTTGGCAGTCACAACTCGTAACTTCCCGTCTAAGACGATGAGCGGTTGGCGAACAGTCTGAATAATGCTTTCGGCAAATTCCTGAGCCTGCCTGGCAACGATTTCCGCTTTTTTCGCTTTTGTCATATTCAGAAAGGTGAGGACCAGACCATCAATCGTGTTTCTGGCCGTCCGATAGGGAAGAATCCGGAGAACATACCATTCCCCATCGGTCGTTTGAACCTCCCCATGGTAAAACACGAGGGTCCGAAGAACGAGTTGAGCGTGCTCGATGAGTCGACCGTCGGGTAATTTCGAGGCGATATCCGTCAGTGGTCGGCCGACATCCGTCGCAATGAGGTTGACAATCTGTTTGGCCTCCGGTGTAAACCGTTTAATGTTGAGATCGTTGTCCAGAAAGATCGTGGCGATTTCGGTGCTGTTGAGTAAGTTGTGCAAGTCATCATTGGTCACAGACTGTTCGTCGATCTTGCCTTGCAATTCGGCATTGACCGTCAGCAATTCTTCATTCAACGATTGCAGTTCCTCTTTGGACGTCTCCAATTCTTCATTCGTGCTTTGCAATTCCTCATTGGTGGATTGGAGTTCCTCATTGGTGGATTTCAGTTCTTCGTTTGACGTTTGTAATTCCTCGTTGGTGTGCTGCAACCGTTGCTTCGTATAGCGCAATTCTTGAATGACGTTGGGGGAAGACACCGCTTCCTGTTCCCCTGTTCCTATCTTTTTCCGTTTTCCAGAAACGGAGGCCGCGGCCGGCCTGGACTCCAATATCACCTGATAGAGCCCTCGAAGCGCTTCCGGGTCCTCAATACGCTTGACCGTCAGATCCACCAACGCAAACGTCCCATTGGTTTTGACCCGAATACCTCGGTGCACGACTTCGCTTTCCTGAGTGGTGACTTGGTGCAACGCCGCCGCCAGGTCATACCGTAACCCCTCTCGAGCCATATTCACGAGAATGAGGTTCGGTTGGCCGGGCGCCGGTTCCAAGTAGGTGCCGGTCCGTCCATGGATATAGACAATCTCCCCCCGTTCATTCACGATTACACTGGAGGGGGCATATTGCTCCAACAACATCGTTTCAATTAAGGCAGGGATGGAGGGGGCCGGGCTCGGAAATGCACCATCTTCTCCGATTGAGAGGTCACGCACCGCTGTGATTCTGCTAATCGGAAATCCCTCAAGCGTGGTACGATCGGTGGCTCCGGTTTTTCGTCGATACAGTTTCCACTTTCGTTCGACGGTCTCAAAGTGCCCTTCTTCAAAATCCCCGATCGTTTCTGAAGATCCCAGAAGCAGTAACCCCCTCCCTTTCAATGCATAATGAAAAAGAGGAAACAGGCGACGTTGGGTTTTCGCCTCTAAATAAATAAGCAGATTCCGACAGGACAACAGATCCAATTTCGTGAAGGGAGGATCGGCGAGCAGGTTGTGCGTGGCAAAGATCACGAGATCCCGAATGTCTTTTTTGACCCGGTAATTACTGTCTTCTTTTATAAAGAACCGCTCCAACCGTTTCGGGGTCACATCATTGGCAATCCCCGCAGGATAGATCGCTTTCCGCGCAACTTCGATAGCCTGGGCGTCCAAATCCGTTCCAAATACTTGAACGTGAAACCGGATCTTCCGGAAGGTCATATATTCCCGAAGGAGGATGGCCAGCGAATAGGCTTCTTCGCCGGTTCCACAGCCAGGCACCCATACCCGCACGAGATCCTCATCCGGTTTAGAGTCCAGGAGTATAGGAAGGCCCTGATGGGCAAGAATCTCGAATGCTGCAGGATCCCGAAAAAAGCTCGTAACGCCGATCAGGATTTCTTGAAACAAGGCATCTAACTCGTGCGGATTGTCTCCTAAATACCGGAGATACTGTCTGGGAGTCTCAATCTGGTGAACATTCATCCGTCGCTCGATACGGCGCCGGATCGTATTCGTTTTATACAATGAAAAGTCGTTGCTGGTTCGATCACGCAGGAGCACAAACACTTTCTGTAAAAACTGACTTACCTCTTTTTCTTCACTTGGTCCCGACGGGATGGGCGCCAGATAGGGACCTCGAATATAGGCCAGGATTTGCTCAGGCATCTGTATCGGGGGACAGACATAATCGACGATCCCGGTCGCGATAGCGCTTTGGGGCATCCCGGAATATTTGGCGGATTGCGGCTCCTGGGCCATCGTCATACCCGACTCCCCCTTAATCGCTTTCAGACCCAATGTGCCGTCGGACCCCGTCCCCGACAAAATGATGCCAATCGCCCGATGCTTTTGATCTTCAGCCAGGGAACGGAAAAAGTAATCGATAGGTAAGGGCAATCGGTCTTGTAAGGCAGGTTCCATTAATTGCAGCCGCCCGTTGAGGAGTGCCAGGTTTTTCCCGGCCAGAGCCAGATAGACCGTATCGGGCTTTACCGCCAAACCATCTGCGACTTCCAGGACCGGCATGGTCGTACACTTTTGCAGAAGTCCCGGAAGCAAACTGGTATGACTGGGAGACTGGTGGGGAACCACCACGAAAGCCAACCCGGTATCGGGGGCCATCTGAGTAAAGAATTCCTCAAACGCTTCGAGTCCGCCCGCCGAGGCCCCAATCCCCACGATCGGAAACGCAATCCGAGATTCCCGAGATTGAGAAGAACGGGGGATATTCTTGACTGTGGAGGTAAGCTTAGGACTTGAGCGTGGTGCTTTCGAGGGGGTTTTCGCCGGAACCCGAGGAGCCGTTTTTTTTGGTGGACTTTTCGTTGCCGGCTTTTTGGGCTTTCCCTTCGGATTAAGGGACTTCGCTCTAGCAGCCATGAAAGCATTTCCCTTGGGGATAATTGTTAGGCAACCTCCATCATGAAGGTCGAATCATATTCATTTTTAGCGAAAAGGTACAGCGGCTTAGAATTCGGGTGTTCATTGGGCTCAACGTATCGGTCCTCCAGGTTCCTGGCTCGTGCTTTTTCTGTAGACATGGCCCATTGATCTCATCTTAGTTGCCCTCCCACACCGTCACACCCCCAACATGTGTTATTGGAAGTGTATTTTGACGGCCCATTGGATGGATCCCCCTGATAACAGTTGGGATGAGGGAGATGAAAGATTGGTCCCTGTTTACCCTAGGCGGAAAGGTTGGAGTCGATCGTTCATCACATATGAATATCTAATGAGGAAGACTGGGACGACCTATTCTGCAGATGTGGGGAAAGATGCTACACTTTCTTTGCCTGTCCTTGTCACATCCCTCATCTTTTCTTCACATTCCTCAAGCACGTCCAGATCTTTTAGCCACTTCGTTTTCCTCTCCGATCTTCAACGTTTCTTCACCATCTCAACAGGATACGATTCACTCTCTCCAATTTACTCTTCTGGAAACGTCCTCTTAAAGACCACAAATCGGTACTTGGCACAAAGTTTGAAACTACCTCTTCTCATTCATGATGGAACCGAAACGGTATTCAAGCTCAAACTTGTAGGTTAAAAGGCTCCCATTGAACACTCCATTCATTTATGTCTTTAACAACACCCGGCCTCCAGGAGGTGACGTCATGGAATGTCCTCGCTGTCATGGCATGATGATCATTGGATACCTGTCTGAATATGGAAAAAGTTCAGAACACTGTTTGGATTCATGAATGGCGATGTCTGAGATTGTGGGGAAATCCCTGATGCGCAAACTTTGGCAAATCGCGTTCCCCGCCAACAGACTATCAGCGCCCAGCTCACTCAAGAGGTTGCCTGAATGTTTCGATCACCTAAAGGATACCCAATGAATCATTTTTTTAGACTTCTCCTTCGGAATGGGAGCCTCGCCTTGCTGGTCATGGGCATGGGAATGAGTTCGGGATGGGCCCAGGAACAGGATGTCATAGCCGGAGGAAGGCAACTCTTTCAAAAATTTTGCGCATCTTGCCATGGAGCACAGGCCAAGGGGGATGGTCCCCTTTCTGAGTCTTTGAAGCCCAAGCCGGCGAATCTGACCAAGTTATCAGCCAACTATGGTGGCTCATTCCCCTTTTGGCACGCCTACCGCACGATCGATGGACGAGATCACATTCCGAATCATGGGACGCGTGATATGCCGGTGTTTGGAATCTGGTTCCGGATACCGGATGATGAAGTCTCGATTGAAACGGAGTGGGCCGACCAGGTACGAGGGCGAATCTGGCAACTGCTGTCGTACCTGGAATCCATTCAAGAGCCATAAGAATGACCGTGAAGAGTCTGACTGTCCATAGATGAGAGTAACCACATCCCTATAGATAAGCGAGCAGGAGGACATGATGCGGCAACAACACAAATGCCTTGGTTTTTTCAGTTTCATCCTCATAATGGCCTGGCCCATTCTGGCGTTCAGTCAAGAAGTTCCAGGCAACCCTCAAAATGGGAAAGTCCTGTTTGAAAAACATTGCGCGAATTGTCACGGAGAAAAAGGGGCAGGTGATGGGCCGGACACCCAATTCTTGTTGGTCCAGCCCGCGAATTTTCATTCGTTGGAATCACGATCAAAAACCGATTGGGAATTAATGAATGTGATCACGTATGGAGCCGTATTTTCTCCTATGCATGGATGGTCAGAGCGGCTGACGGAAGATGAGCGCTGGGATGTCTTGCGATATATCAGATTCCTTGCTCCCTTTAATCCCATCGCCCAACTTCACCCTTTACCAGAGAGGCACGGGTAAAAGCTCAACCAAGGCATCCAGATCGGATGTCCATCATTTATTTTCACATCAAGGAGGATCAGCCATGTCAGACATGTTAAAAGTGATCGAAGTGCTCGCGGAATCAGACAAGAGCTGGGAGGATGCGGCTTCGCACGCCGTGACCCAGGCAGCCAAGAGTGTGCACGGCATCAAATCGATTTATATCAAGGATATGGAAGCCAAAGTAGAAAATAACAAGATCACCAAATATCGAATTAACGCGAACATATCTTTCCTGCTGGATTAGGTGAACGAGAAAAACCTGAAGACCAGAGGGATATCCAATAGAAAAAATCCTGACAGGCCGGCGAGGGGTAAATTCCCGAAACCGCATGACTGGAATGAATGAAGTTCTCAGGATAAGATCCCACGCATGGACGGCCTTGAGTCTTCAACTCGGTGGGAGCATTTTCCTCATGAGGCGGATATGGGGATTCGTGGTTTTGGAATCACCAAGCCCCAAGCCTTTGAACAGGCGGCGTTAGCACTGACGGCTGTGGTCACGGATCCCCAACAGGTCGCTCCTCAGATGGAACGCCATTTCACCTGCGATGCGCCCGATGATGAGCTCCTACTGGTCGATTGGCTGAATGCCCTGATCTATGAAATGGCATGTGGGCATGTGGTATTTGGCCGATTTGACGTCACCATCACCGATCATCATCTGAAAGGCATCGCACATGGGGAACCAGTCGATCGTATCAAACATGAACCAGCCGTCGAAATAAAAGGGGCGACCTATACCGAGCTGTCTGTCCGGCAGATTGAGGGACACGGCTGGGTTGCCCAATGTGTTGTGGATGTCTAGGAGTCTGTCGGACTTAGGGGATCGAAAGCGAAAAAGTGGCTGAGCGAGGCCAGATTTTGACGATTTTGCAGGCCCATAGTGGGACAATGGCCAAGAAAGCGGTGAAATTTGGACCGCTGAGACACTTTTGCAGCCGATTCTTCCTAAGTCCGACAGGCTCCTAGTCTCGTGAGTTGAACATCGCATGCATGGTAAGCCGACTAGGTCAGCATACCGATTGCTTCACCCTTCTTTCCTGCGACAAACCGTATGGACCTGAACCTCCTATCCCGAGTCTCTGCGTATGAGTGGCACATTCCTCAAAAGGGAAAAATGCGCGTGCCGGGAATTATTTACGCGGATGAGTCACTCATTCGCGACATGGATCTCAAGGTCTATGAACAGGTCGTCAATGTGTCCACGCTCCCGGGAATTGTCCAAGCCTCGTTTGCCATGCCCGACGCTCACTGGGGCTATGGGTTTCCGATAGGCGGAGTCGCGGCTTTCGACCCTCAACAGGGAGGGGTGGTGTCTGCCGGTGGTGTTGGGTTTGATATTTCCTGCGGTGTACGGGCCCTCTACACGGGTTTGCGTGCAGACGATATCACCCCCGTAAAAGAAAAACTGGCGGACCTCTTATTTGCGCGGGTGCCCGCAGGTGTAGGTAGTACAGGTCGATTGCACCTGAAACCGAAGGAAATGGATGACATGCTCGCTGGCGGTGCCCAATGGGCGGTCCAACGAGGCTATGGGACAGGTAAAGATTTATCGCGCATTGAAGAACACGGCTGCATGACCGCGGCTAAACCCGCGTTCGTGTCTGATCATGCCAAGAAGCGCCAGCAGGACGAAATGGGCACGTTAGGGTCAGGGAATCATTATTTGGAAATTCAGGAGGTCGTGGAAACCTATCACGATCCCTTATCGGAAAAAATCGGTATCCACGCCGGGGATATTCTGGTCAGCATTCATTGCGGCTCTCGAGGGCTCGGGCATCAAATCGGTACCGAATACCTCAAGAAAATGGTGGTGGCGGCAAGCCAATATGGCATTACGTTGCCGGACCGCGAATTGGCCTGTGCCCCGATCGACTCCCCCTTGGGCCAGGAATATTTAGGAGCCATGCGGGCTGCAATGAATTGCGCCTTAGCCAATCGGGAAATTGTCACCCATTTAGTCCGTGAGGCATTTGTAGAAATCTTTCCTCAGGAGTCCTTACCCCTGCTGTACGATGTGTCACACAACACCTGCAAAATGGAGGAGCACCAGATCGGCGGCCGGAGTCGACGACTTTTTGTCCATCGGAAAGGGGCCACCCGTGCGTTCGGTCCAGGGCATGCCGACATTCCTCCTGACCTCCAAGCCTTCGGTCAACCGGTCCTCATCGGTGGAACCATGGGAACAGCCTCCTATCTTCTGGTCGGAACGAAAGAAGGCATGGGTCTGGCCTATGGGTCCGCCTGCCATGGGGCCGGACGCAGTATGAGTCGGCATCAAGCCACTCGCCAATGGAACGGTCAGAGGGTGATTCAAGAATTAGCGGCTCAGGGGATCCTCATCAGAAGTCCTTCAGCCCGGGGGGTCGCCGAAGAAGCGCCGGGTGCCTATAAAAACGTCACCGCCGTAGTCGATGCGGCCGAACAGGCGTCCTTGGCCCGTAAGGTAGCGAAAATGCGCCCGTTAATCTGTATTAAGGGATAAGGGCTCGACCATCTTCAAAGGACTACAACCAGGACGTCGCATTCGCATCCTTCATCAACAAAAGGGGAATTTGTAATGGATCACGCTCAACGAGAACAGAGTCTTCTCCAGGTCTTGGAAGCCTTCACGAAAGGGCTGACGACCTTAAAGGAGGCTATTGTCCTGGTCCATTCCGCAAACGATCAACTGCCGGCAGGCGAACCACGAAAAGCCATTCAACAAAAGATTGAAGATGCGGAACGGACGATCCAGGTTGGTCATGCGGCCATGGGGCAATCCCTCGGCTTTCAACTCTGTCACTGCACATGGCCATCGCAGGTGATGGCCACCAGCCACTATTCGAACGAAACGAAGGTTGAACAATTCACCTGTCCCAAATGCGGGAAAACACTTTCTCTTTCAGGTCGGAAAGCACCAGGTGCAGCGATGGCCGCCTTTGACCCTTACGATGTGTATTAAAGGGCCATGCCGTTTTACCGGTTTTGAAAAGTAAAGAAGGAGAATGATCGGCATGAAGCCAGTTGCCTCAACACCTGAACCCTACATCCTCTGGTTTGAAGAAATTGGCTTGGAGGATATCAGTCGAGTGGGAGGCAAAAATGCCTCTCTTGGCGAAATGTACCGGGAGCTCACTCCCCATGGGGTCAAGATCCCCAACGGATTTGCCATCACTGCTGAGGCCTATCGCTTTGTGCTTCGTGAGGCCGGACTCGACACCAAAATCCAACAGATCCTGGGCGACCTGGATACCGGGGATATGTCTAACCTGCGTCAACGGGGGCGACAAATCCGACAAGCGATTATCGGTGCACCCCTTCCTCCACCACTGGAAGAGGCCATCGAGGAGGCCTATGACCGACTGAGTGCCCAATCAACCGAAGGAGCCGACGTCGCGGTACGAAGCAGCGCGACAGCGGAAGATTTACCGGATGCCAGTTTTGCCGGGCAACAAGAAACCTATCTCAATGTGCAGGGCCATCAGGCACTCCTTGAAACCTGCAAGCGGTGCTTTGCATCGTTGTTCACCGACCGGGCCATTTCCTATCGAGTAGATAAAGGGTTTGACCATCTCCAAATCGCCCTGTCTATCGGGGTGCAACAAATGGTGCGGTCCGATCTGGCCTCAGCAGGAGTCCTCTTCACCATTGACACCGAAACCGGATTCCCTGATGTCGTTCTAATCAACGCCTCCTACGGGCTTGGGGAAAATGTCGTGCAAGGCGCCGTCAATCCTGATGAGTATTATGTCTTCAAGCCAACCCTCAAGCAGGGGTTTCAGCCCATTCTTCATAAAATTGCGGGAAGCAAAGAATTTAAACTGATTTACGATATCGGGGGAAGCAAGATGGTCAAAAATGTGCCGGTCTCCCCTGATGACCGAAATCGTTTTGCCATAACCGATGAAGAAATTCTGACGTTGGCCCGATGGGGTTGCCTCATTGAAGACCATTACAGCGGGAAGAAAGGCCATGCCTGTCCCATGGACATCGAATGGGCCAAAGACGGACAGACGGGTGAGCTGTTCATTGTCCAAGCCCGGCCCGAAACCGTGCAGTCCAGAAAAGACCCCGATGTGATGGAAACCTATCACCTGACGAAGCGGGGACAGGTTCTCATTCAAGGCCGAAGCGTGGGAGAGAAAATCGGTCAGGGCCCTGTTCGGGTAATCACCCATGTCCAGAACCTTCAGGACTTTCGAGAAGGAGACGTGTTGGTTACGGACAAAACCGATCCGGACTGGGAACCGATCATGAAAAAAGCGTCCGCCATTGTGACCAATCGCGGGGGACGGACCTGCCATGCGGCGATTGTCAGCCGGGAACTCGGGCTTCCGGCTATCGTGGGGGCAGAGCGAGCGAGCGAAGCCCTCAAGGACGAGCAATTGGTAACGGTCTCCTGTGCCGAAGGTGATACCGGTTTCGTCTATGAAGGTCGGCTTCCGTTTAACGTCGAACGGGTTTCCCTAAAAAATTTGGCGCAGCCTCGCACCAACATCATGATGAATGTCGGAAATCCGGAGGAGGCATTTGCCCTTTCAAGTATTCCCAATAACGGCGTCGGGCTGGCCAGGGAAGAATTCATCATCAGCACCTTTATTAAAATCCACCCCTTAGCCTTGCTGGAGTATAGCCACCTGAAGGATGCCGACGTGAAAGCCGAGATTGATCGTCTCACGACCGCCTATCCCGACAAAACGCAATACTTCGTCGACAAACTCGCCGAAGGGGTCGGCATGATCGGGGCAGCCTTTTACCCCAAAGATGTCATTGTCCGCATGAGCGATTTCAAGTCGAACAAATATGCGAATTTAATTGGCGGCAGGGCCTATGAACCGACAGAAGAGAATCCCATGCTCGGATTTCGTGGCGCCTCCCGCTACTACGATCCCCGCTACCGGGACGGGTTTGCCTTGGAATGTCAGGCTATGAAAAAAGTCAGGGAAGATATGGGGCTCACGAACGTGAAACTCATGATTCCCTTTTGCCGGACCGTTGAGGAAGGCAAAAAGGTTCTCGAGGAGATGGCCAAGCACGGACTAAACCGTGGCGACAAGGACTTGGAAATCTACGTCATGTGTGAGATTCCAAGCAATGTCATTCTGGCGGAAGAATTTGCGGAGATTTTTGATGGGTTTTCCATCGGCTCAAATGATCTGACACAACTGGTGCTGGGCGTGGACCGGGATTCGGAAATCGTGGCCCATGTCTTTGATGAGCGCAATCCCGCAGTCAAAACATTCATCGCCCAGGTCATCAAGGCCGCGAAGGCCAAAGGTCGTAAGATCGGCATCTGCGGCCAGGCTCCCAGCGATTACCCAGAATTTGCGCAGTTCCTCGTGGAGCAGGGAATCGACAGCATCTCCCTGAATCCCGATGCTGTCCTCAAAACCACGGTTAAAATTCTGGAAATGGAACAGGCTATGGCTGGATGAATCTCACGTAGTGAGATCCCAAACGGCTCCCTTGTTTCCCTCATTCAGGGGTTTAACCAAACCGGCTTCTCGAAGAATCATGCGGCGCTCCTTTGGGTGCTGCCTTTCCTGCACATTTTTTCTTTACATAGGCGCGATGGCTTTCCCCTCGTTTAATTTGTTCAGGGTGACATCCTGGCTTTTCAATTTCCACAGTTATTTATGCAGATATCATTAAGTTGATATTGCACAATGGCCCATATTTGCTCATCCGAAAGCAGGTACATAAAAGGCATATGAGATGTCCCCGGCACCCCCAATTTAATAATAGAAAAAAGTTCTTGGTTAGTTAGGGGTCGTCGCACGGCGGTCTGGCCATGACAATGCAGACATCTGGCAAGCCCATCATATAAGGCTTTTCCCTGTTGAAGGCGTTCTACGGAAGGAGGCAGGACTTCGGGTTGATCACCCTTCTGTATTGTCTCGGGATGACCGGGTTCAACAATTGAGAAGGCCATAATCAACACAAAAGCCAGGGTTCCCCCATAACAGTTTTGCTTCATCCCTCCATCTTTGATCAATCCCATCAGATTGTTTCCAAACTGAATTATTCAACTTCAAGATCGTCACACCACCTTTGAAGGTCGGAGTATGCCATTTTGGTCTGCTCATCTTTCCACCGGCCAGAGCATTCATCTTACGGGAAGGTTGAAAAGTTGCATGCGAAGGACTTTCAAGACAACCTAATGGTTACTTTTTAGTATCTACTTTACTTTTGTAACTAGTTACTTATCTTAACTAATGAAAAGCCAAAGGGCAAAAAGGGTTATAATCTTAATGAAGGTGACAATATGGGAGAATGCGAACGCTGCAGAGGATTCATGGTGAGGGACAGTATTTTTAACGTGGACGGTCAATTTTTAGAAATTGAAATGGGGAGATGTCTCAATTGCGGTCATGTCGTCGATCTCAGTCGTCTGAAAATCCGTCAAGTGGAAAAAGGTAAAATTCCCGCAAAGCAAGAAGAGGTGCTGGTCTGATCACCTCATCTTTGTCATTCCAAGTGGATTGCGTGAAGAACGCGAAAAGGAGTTGCCAATGACAGAAATCATGGGAGAGAGTGTCTACCAACTTTTACTGACGGGCATGATTATGGCCGGTTTTCTGTGGGGATGGTTCTTGACCGCCAGAACGATTCCGTTAATCACACGAAGTCTGACGCGACATTCCAGGAATATACTCGGGGTGAAGGGTGTCCCCAAACAATACGCTTCATGAATTCGACCGGGAAAGCATGTCGCTTTCCTTGGGAAAATCAATTCTTTCAAGAATCTGTACGGATACTAGAAAGGTAATGATGAACATGATTCGTCCGACTATCCAGCATAGCATCCACCAGCTTGCCCGAATGATTACCCACGTTGGCCGGGGCGCCCTTGCGAGCATGATCTTGATTTTCTCGTTGGGAACCCCCTATCTGCTTCATGCGGAACCGACTTCCCAGGCTATGACCAAGGAACAGGCCGTAAAGCTGGGAGAAGACTTCGGTATCATCGTCGGAGAAGTGGACGAAGAGATACGGGATTTTTTAGGCTTAGAGCGCGCAAAAGGCGTGGTAGTCTTTGAGGTGATCGGGGGAAAACCTGCGGCCCTTGCTGGAATAAAACCTCGGGCCCTCATCAAGGAAATCAATTCTGTCGAGGTGACCACCCTGGAGGATTTCGGCCGCGCTCTCCAGGAGGCGTTGCCCACAGAAAATTTTTCCGTGGCAACGTATGAGCCGTCTGACCCCGACAACCAAGGCATCAGCGGCGGAATTAACTTTCACTTTGTTCGAGTTCAAAAAAGCTAAACCATTTACCGGTTCTTCTTGAAATCGGGAGCGGAATTGACGCTTAAAAGCCCGGAGGTTGACCGGATTTCCAAAAGGAGAGAACCACGTTCCTTTTCAGATTTCTCAATTTCTCTACCTCTCGACTTAATCGGCTGTAGTCATTTTTCGCCCGGAAAACTACTCAGCTCGCGAAAAACTTCAGCAAAAGCTCTTCAGGTCAGCGGACATAGATGCCCTCCACTTGCGTTGGATCACCTTTTACGACAGACAGGGCCTGCCGACGATAAACACCCATTCCAGAAAGTGATTAGGTGAGAAGGGTTACTCGGCAGTTGACTTTCAGAACTGATTTAAAGGCAAGATGTCTCACATTCCCAGAGATAGTTCCCGTATCTTGATGAATGCCAAATCCAACCGACCTTTGGCGATAGCCATGGTCACCTAACTTTTACGGTCAGTTTTCTCTTTTTTTTGAAGGGGAATTCCGGGATATTTAGCTACCACCTTTCTTCTTTTTGTTTCTTTCAGCTGAATGTTCGTGTTTGCCGTCTTTGTCTCCTGATCCTGCCATCGGTCGGCCAATGTATTAATTTGATCAAGAATTGTGGTGAGTTCGCGACCTTCTGTGGTGAGTCCGTAGGTCACCTGGAGGGGAATGGTCGGTGCTTGGTGCCGAAAGATTATTTCAGCCTTCTCCAACGATCGCAATCGCTCCGTCAACATTTTTGATGAAATGCCCGGCATTTGGCGCTTGAGCTGGCCAAAACGGGTCTCTCCATTGTTATGCAGGCGGCAGAGAATGTAAATCGTCCAGGGCCCGGCAAGAACACGAAGAAGTGAATCCAACGGACATCCGAAGGAACTGGGAAGCAATTTCATGGTTACTTTATAGTACCTACTTTACTTTTGTAACTAGTTACTTATCATAACCAGTAGGAAAGCAAGGTGCAAGTAGACGCTTCCAAAAGGAGGAAATATCTTTATGAAGACTGAACAGATGAGTGCAGAGATGATGAAATGCCAACGGTGTGAAGGGCTGTTAGTACGAGATAGCATTTATAATCTCGACGGTCAGTTTCACCATCTAGAAGTGTTGAGGTGTCTCAATTGCGGAGAAACGGTAGATGCGACCATTCTCAAAGCCCGCGGAATGGAAAAGAACCAGAACGGGAAAAAGGATCTCCAGTTTTCCTCAGGGCACGTCAATTAAAGGAAATGTTCGACCGGATCCGATTGTCGAGCACAGCCTTGAATCCCAATTGGAAAAAGAGACCGACATAAGAGGGATGGAGGATATGAGCGGGACAGGAATGAGTGGAATGACCAATGCGAAAGATTCGGTTGGACGTGATTGTTATGCGCAAGAGAAAGAGAGAACCCCATGGCATCAAGTGAATGGTCACATCAACCCTTGCAATGCTCGGGAAAGAAAAAACGGGTCTTGAAAAATTACTCCCCCCAGCAGAACGGACTTATGCATTCAACGGGTGCGTCTCCGGAATTATCAGCCGCATTTCAGTCCTTTCGCTCCTCGTTTGAGGAAAGGGGCAGAAAGACCGGCAATAAGATGACAGACTCCTATCCTGACGAATTCATTGAACCCAGCCATCAATATCACGAAGACCCCGTCACCACCAATATGGCGATCCCTCGCTTTTTGAAAGAAATTGGTCGGGTTCCGCTGTTGACACGAGATACGGAGATCCAGCTTGCTCGACAGATCAAAGAGGAGACCAACAACTTGGTCGTGACCCTATTTAGTTTACCGGTCATCCTGGTTCGTCTTCTTGCGCTTCGAGATCAATTGCGCAACGGAGACCTCCGTGTCAGTGATCTGGTCATCATGAGTTCCGCAACTGGGTTAGAAGACGAAGCTCCTGAGTCTGAAACCCGACACGAGCCAGGACAAAACTTCTATAAGACTCTCAAACATCTTGATGCAATCGCTCGGTTAGCCAAACCATTTTGGGCTCATTTTGCCAAACGTCTCGCCATGCATGATTCCGCACCAGATAATTCCCATACATCTTCCTCCTTCAAAAAACCCATTCAACAACTGATGAAAAGAATAGATGCCTTGAACTTGCGCCCTGACGTACAGGAAACCCTGATTCAGGGAATTCACCAGATTAAAGAAGAAATCCTCACTCACCAAAAGGGCTTGGAAATCAGCCGCCGCACACAAACCGAGAATGCCGCCAAAAAAGCGCGGGCCCGTATTCAGAAGATTGAGGAGTCTCTTATTTTGATGCCGCACCTGGAATTTTTACGAGCCTGTGAAATCCTTGAACAGACTGTTGCTCAAGTTCAACAGGCAAAAGCCCAAATGGTTGAAGCCAACCTCCGATTAGTCGTGAGTGTGGCCAAGCATTACACGAACCGCGGATTGGATTTATTGGATTTAATCCAAGATGGCAACATTGGGTTGATGAGAGCGGTCGATAAGTTTGATTATACACGTGGCTATAAGTTTAGCACCTATGCCACATGGTGGATTCGACAGGGCATCACCAGAGCCATTGCCGAAAAAGGGAATACGATTCGAAGGCCCGTACATATCTATGAGCTTTCCCAAAAACTCAAGAAGACCTCACAGCATCTTACTCAACGGTTAAGACGGACGCCGACTCTTCAAGAACTGGCGGGAAACACCGGGCTCCATGTTGCAAAAGTGCAAGGTATCTTGGAAGACTCATATGAGCCCCTTTCACTGGACTCCCCGCTGGATGAACAGGGTGAAGGCACATTCGGAGATATACTTGAGGATCACGAAGCGCCTTCACCGTTGAAGATTTCTGAGCAATACAGCTCGAAGGCTGCCATCTCCCGCCTCCTTAAAGCATTGAACCCACGTGAAGAACGCATTCTTCGCATGCGATTTGGCATCGGGTATGACGAAGAATCCACATTGGAAGAAATTGGCCAAGCCTTAGGAGTCACTCGAGAACGGATCCGACAGATCGAAACCATCGCCTTAAAAAAATTGCGGGAACCGGTTGTTCGGCAACAATTGGAGAGCTTACTAAACAATTGAGCGTATTGATTTCGTTTCACAGCCAGATCAATTCCCTTTATCCGCGTTAAAGAAAAAACATACACCAGTCATTCTCGTAAAGACGAAAAACCAGATCCCCGCTTGCGTTTCAAACTTTCTTGTACCACAATCGGACGGACCTCATTCTCCTAGAGGATTCAGCCGCCGTTGGAGCATAACAACAAGATCTCAAGCTCTACATATCTGTTCTATCGATAGGGGTTGGATGCTTTGAATATCCTTCGAGCCGCACTTCATCGCTTGTCTTTGTTTCTTCTTAGAACGTCCCACCTTCCGCGGCATCGTTTTCTCGTAGCTGGAGAATCAAATTGAAAAATTTGTAAGGCGTTTTGAGCTTAATTTTTTATCTGTCTTCATGTCGTTAAAAACTTCCTTAACAGAAGACCCTGCATCCAAAGCTACCACCTTCTCTTTCGAGGGAAAATCGAATCCCCCATTTACTGAGACCTTTTCTCCAACATTGTTCTCTGCGACAAATTGAAAGGTGCCTTTAATCGTACTGGCTTCTGGAGATATCCGGTCAGGAACGAAATTATCCAAAGTAATCGTTCCCTCCGTATTCGTTTGGTAGGCAATGGATTGTCCTTGTTCTACCGCTTCTACCTGTACATCAAAATTCTGACCCACCTTGAGAGGATCTGGCGTCATCAAGTTATAGTGGCCAGGTTGGGCTCCATCAGGTATTCGAAATATAATAATGAATTTTCTTCCTTCCATGGAATCTGTGGGTAGATTGTTAAAGAGCATATAGTAACCAGGACGATTTCCGGTCATAGGATCCCGTTCCTTCGGTGGTAGGTATGTCACAATTCCATCTCCCGATATTTCGGCATGAACAGCCCCCTCTACATTTGCCATGAATCCGGGATGTTCGCTCTTGGGCTCGGGATGACTTTTATCGGCGGAAGAATCGGAACATCCCACGAGGAAGCCTATCGTGAATATGAAGCTTAGTATGTTCATCTTAAAAAAGTTCTAATCATGCTCTTCCCTCTATGCCTTCCCCGATCATGCCGCTCTTCTGCAGACATGATGGGTGAATTACTAATTGTTCATTGCACTCGTTGCAGTGCAATCATAAATTCCTCCTGAAGTCCAGGCTCACTTTGGATCGTGTGAAAAATAAAATTGTAGTCTTCAACAGAAAGCCCATGATTCGTGACAGCCTGAGTCATTTTTTGGTTTGCTTCCTCCTGCAATGCGTCCGCTTGATCCGACTCGGATTGAATAATCCGTTGTGCGTAGATATTACTGAGCTCGGATACTTCCTTGTAAGCCCCGGCAAAAGGTTCGAGATTATTCCGAACCATTTCCTCAGGGGCAGATTGGGAAAATCCATCAGCGGCAGGTAGAGCAGCCGCTGGCATCACTAAACAGGCACCGACGAAACAAGCCATAATTCTAATTTTTTTCAAACTCGATTGTTGTGATTTCATAGTCCGCTCCTTCTGAGTTAATGAATGAAAATAATAATTTTAAGTGCCGTTTTATACATACATTTTATTTCGATCAGTCAATATTACTGACTTATTTTTCTACGCCTAATCCGGCTCCGGTTAAGGCTCGAATAAGATCATGTTGAGACAGGGAGCCAATGACTCGCCCCTCTCTCGTAATGGGTACTATCTGTAATTCATCGTCCTGAAATAACGTAACGACCACAGAGATGGGTGTCATTTCCGTTACCGTTGAAGTCCGATCTTCTGTCATAATGTCTTCAACTTTTACCTGACTAATATCTTTCCCGGAAGACAAGGCATGAAGGATTTCTGACTCTCCAAGGAATCCCGCCAGATGCCCATCGTCGTCGACAACAGGAGCCACTACCGCATGACTGGCAAGAATATCCATAATGGCAGCATTTCCCTCTGATTGAGCATGATAAATCGACATATGAGTTGGTACGATATCTCCAACTGTGGAATACCCTGTTGCCGACATTCCCGCTATAGCCATCACGCCCTCCTTTCTCTTTTTTTAAGATTTGCGCATCTTACATTCGTCATTCTGACGTATTATTAATTTACTTCTAAGCAAAAGGTGGGCCCAAAACACACTCCTTCAGCCACATTTAAATTATCCTTACTTTTCATAGGATTGCAAAAGATTTGGTGTGGTGGAATCCTCAAGAATTTTTCAAGAGGACTGAAATGAAGTAACAATTACAGCAACTCGAGTAATTCCTACAGATTTGAAGGTCTGAAACAAAAATTATGTATGGATTATTTCATTCAATGTGAATGTGTCCTTTCCCATAGATCTTACCGATGACAGACAATCAGCTCATAAATGCGATGGAGGATGCTCAGGTATAGATTTCCATCACTTCTGATTAAGAAAATTTTTCATCTTGTCTGTTCTTAAAGCCCCGGTTTTTATAGAGGAAACCTATTCCGTCTCAGTAGTCATTCCTTCTCAACGCTTCCGGCACGCTTCAATTAAAAACAACTAATTTTCTCAATTTGCGAAAACCTTTTCGCTCAAATTTTCACAAATTATAAATTCGTGTAACCCTTACACGCCTTTGGTAGTTTTTACATTTCCCATTTTGATCTGATTTCATTTTTTTTTGAAAATTTCATTTCGTTATAAAAAAATGGCCGAATAATCAAACATTTACCTCGGTGCATAATTAAAAAATTTTCCGGCATCAGGTTTGCTGTGAGACGAATACAACATAAAAAGTTTCCCCTCGATTTTTTTAATTTTGTCATTTCCTAGAAAGGAGTTTCCAATGAGAATCGCCCAACTGGCTCCCTTGGCTGAAAGTGTTCCACCCAAACAATATGGAGGAACCGAACGGATTGTTTCATATTTAACCGAAGAACTTGTTCGTCAGGGGCATGATGTCACCCTGTTCGCTTCCGGTGATTCTCAGACCAGCGCTCATCTCAAATCAATGTGTCGGGAAGGCCTTCGAAAAACTAATGGGGTTTCCAATCCACAGGCCCCCTTCACTATGATGTTGGAAAAAACATTTTCCTCCGCAAACCAATTTGACCTCTTCCATTCTCATTTGGATTTCCTGGCCTTTCCCTTAGCCCGGCGTTGTGGGACTCCAGTTCTTACCACCCTTCATGGCCGACTTGATCTTCCCGAATTGAAACCTATTTTTGCAGAATTTTTGGATTGCCCACTAATTTCCATTTCGAATGCTCAACGGAATCCTCTACCCTGGGCAAACTGGCAACAAACCATCCACCATGGTTTACCCGAAGACCTGTATAGCTTTCATCCTCAGTCAGGGTCTTACCTTATCTTTGTTGGTCGGTTAACTCCCGAGAAACGACCCGATCATGCCATTGAAATTGCCAAGCGTGTAGGCATGCCTCTAAAAATAGCCGCGAAAGTTGATCCTGTTGACCAGGAATATTTTCGTGCCGTCATTAAACCGCTTTTATCCGATCCCTTGGTGGAATATGTGGGTGAAGTCACGGATGCCGAAAAAAATGATTTAATCGGCAATGCCTATGCTTTGGTCGCCCCTTTCGATTGGCCGGAACCTTTTGGCTTGGTCTTTATCGAGGCGTTGGCTTGCGGCACACCGGTTCTAGCCTATCGTCGGGGTTCCGTTCCCGAAATCATAGATGACGGGCATACTGGATTCATCTGTGACACCATGGAACACATGGTCAAAGCCGTGCCCTGCATTTCTTCTCTCGACCGTCAACCTTGCCGACTGGCCTTTGAACAACGGTTTACCGTTAAACGAATGGTTCAAGACTATCTAAGAGCCTATGAAACCCTGTTGAACTTGCCGGAGGAGACATATCAACCTTCATTTACCAGTCGTGAAACGGTTATGAATTTTTAGCCTCGGAACTTTGAGCGGGATTTTAGGAACCATTTCATGGAAGACCAGGAAAATCATGGCTACTGCGAATCATATTGACCTCACGCCTAGATGGAATCTGTTTAGAAATAAAAATTTCCGTATGCTGTGGGCCTCACAGGCGGTTTCACAAATTGGAGACGGATTAACCAAAGTGGCACTCTTATGGTTTGTGTACCAACTGACAGGATCAGCCTTAAAAATGACGATCATCGGACTGTTACAAACCATTCCCCCGCTGGTCCTGAGCCCCATCGTGGGTGTGTATTTAGATCGATTGCCTAAAAAACCCGTGATGGTGCTCCTTGATGTCATCCGAGCTTTTTTAATTGTTCTCATTCCTATCTTGTATCTTTTTGATGCCCTGACCTTGGAAGTGTTGTTTATTTTGGTGTTTTTCACAGCCATCTTCTCTACGGCTTTTGGGCCGGCATTGGCTGCATCTCTCCCCCTTCTGGTCAAACCCTCTGAACTCATGTCCGCCAATTCGCTTCTTCAATCAACGACAAATGCGGGCATACTCATCGGGCCGGCCATATGCGGAGTCTTGATTGCATGGCTGGGCACCCAAAATGTTCTCTATGTAGATGCAGCAACATTTCTGTTATCTGCCTTGTGCCTATTGCCGATCAAAGGTCATTTATTGACGACCGCTCCGAGGATGGCCAATGTAGCATCGAAAGTTAGTCAGGACCTGGCTGTCGGAATGCGATTTATCTTTAGAGAAAAACCCGTGCTTCGCGCTCTCCTCATTACTACGGTCTTTTATACGTTGGGAGCCAGCGCCTTTATCTATGTGCTTCCACTTTTCGTCAACGATCACATTGAAGCCGATCCTCGGTGGTTGGGGTGGCTGTGGTCTGCCATGGGGGCAGGAATGCTTGCTACCTCCTTTGGCCTGAGTTGCGTGAAGAACCTGGGTCTAAATAATCGGATCTTCCTCATAGCCATTTCAATGGTCGCAGGAGGAAGTGCGTTGCAATTTCTAGCTCATTCACACTCGGTCGTATGGGGTTTTATCCTAGTAACACTTATTGGGGCCAGTACGGCTGCCTTCACGCCTATTGCCTGGTCTATCATCCAAGAAACAACCCCCAACCATTTAATGGGACGGGTGTTTACCTTAATCAATACTGCGAGCATGGCCATGGCCAGTGGAGGCATGGTTGCCTTTGGAGGGGTGGCAGATAACTTTGGTTCAATGGCTGGCATTTCGATGATTGGTTTCGTATTTTTGATCACAGGCATGATCGTGATTTTATTGAATCGCTCATTCATTCAGGGAGAAAGCCTTCTCCCATGGAAGAAAATGGAACTTTCTGCCCATTGTGACCCGAAAAGAGAATGGGGTCCTGTCAGAATTTCCTGTTCCAAGCCACCCTCCATCCATAGATCAAGGAGGAAGAACCATCAGTGGGTGTTGGATATCTCGCCATATTCATCTGGAAAAATACCGAATATCTCCCCCGTACACGGGTCTCGCGCACCACCATTGCCAAAAAAAAATACATATTATTAACCCACGGGCTATTCCATGAGAAGGCGAGGTTTTAGGATGAAACATCACTCTCGTGACCTTCTAGTCATGAGTCTGGCTGTGACGCTATTTCCCTGGAGTCAGGTATTGGGCTTACCAACTCCCGTAGAATTGGTTTTCTCTGTGCCTGAGGAGATCCCTGTTTTCCACGTACAAGATCATCAAGTGACACCCTCCCCAAAAAAGGAATCTCCCGGAGAAGCCCAGCAGAAAACATCAGACAAAGACAACATTGTCCAATCTCAGGATTTGTTATTAAAGCTGGCATTTATGGAGGATCCTCGCCTCTTTCCATACGATATTGATTGCCAGGTCCAGGAACAAACGGTTGAGTTGAGAGGGGAAGTTTCTGTGGAGGAAGAAAAGACCATCGTCACAGCCGTCACCACCAGTCTGATCAACGGAAAAAAAATTATCAATCACATCGAAGTGCGCCCCTCTTTGCGCGCCGCCATACAAACCAAAATGGATGCTCGCCTGACTGAATTGGTGAAACAACGGTTTGCCCATAGTCAAACACTGCGGGAGGCCGATTTTGAAATCATGACGATCCGGGGAGTGGTATCTCTGAGCGGGCGGACCCGATTTCAGGTGATTGTCTTGGAAGGGGCACAAGCGGCCCGTGAAATTCCTGGCGTCATCGCAGTCAATACTCAAAATGTTCGTCTCGAGGCAGGGAATGATTGACGGGACCCAATCGCCACATCATGTCCAACCTTTCTCTATCTTCTTCCGACATTCCTCAACCTCTAGCTCTTATCACCAATCCACCCCTTTTATTTCAAAGGGCTTTTGGGCTCCTTTGGTGGAGTCAGCTTATTTCTCAAATCGGGGATGGGGTGACCAAACTGGCATTGTTATGGTTTGTTTATGCGGTGACCGGTTCCCCGCTTCAAACCACAGTCATTGGAATCTTGCAAACACTCCCTCCGATTGTACTCGGTCCCTTCATAGGGGTATTTATTGATCGTTTTCCCAAAAAAATCATCCTCATCAGCACCGACCTCATACGGGCCCTGCTTATCGGACTCATTCCCTGTCTGGTCTCCCATGAGGCCTTCACGGTTGAATTTTTGTATGTATTGGTGTTTTGCAATGCCGTCGCTACTTCCTTATTCGCGCCGGCCTTATTCGCCACCATTCCATTCATCGTGAAGAAATCTGCTTTAACGGCTGCCAATGCTTTACTGCAGAGCACCATGAGTTTGGGGGTGATTTTCGGCCCCTTGTTGAGCGGGTTGGGGATCGCCCTGTTAAATTCCCAGGAAGTTCTCTGCCTCAACGTCCTGACGTATATCGGATCGGCCATATGCCTTGTATTTATTTCCATTCCGAAAGTTTCTCACGAAGTGCCTTTCCCCGAGGCGACCATTAAAACTTCCATCAGCAGCTATGTCAAAGATCTGCAAGAGGGCGTTCAATTTACCTTCTTCCGTCAACCTGTTATCCGTCTGCTTATTTTGACGGCTGGATTGTATAGTTTTGTCATCAGTGCCTTTCATACATTATTGCCGGTCATCGGTCGGAATATGTTGAAACTGGGTCCGGTGGAGGTCGGTTATATCACTTCCGGGGTGGGTGTTGGCCTATTTTTGGCCTCCGTATTCCTTGCTAAAGTCGCCCTGGGCGCACCATGGCAGCGCATTCGCCTGCTGGGAACCACCAGCCTGCTGACCGCATTCGCTCTTTGGGGTTTTACCGGGATAACTGAGTTGCCCCTCAGCCTCCTGGTCGTCGTCCTTATTGGAATGGGAAGTGGGGTCCTGACCCCGATTGAATGGGGGATTATCCAGGAGATTTCTCCTCCACAACTTATCGGACGAGTCTTGGCCCTATATGGAACGCTGGCTATGCTCGCTGCCATTGGGGGAATGACCACATTTGGTTGGATGACGGAACACTTCGGAGAAATTTCGACCCTGCTGGGGATGGGGATGGTGCTATTTCTGACTTCCTACATCGCGTTCCAAATCTCCTGGCGAGTCCGTAATTCAACCTACGAAATGAATAGTCTTGAATAATCAACTCCCTCTACTTCTTTTAGTCATTTCCCAACCTGTCGCTTCTTTGCCTGAAACTGCTGGAACCCCGTAGATATCCTTCCATGGACCACCTCTACCATCAATTGGATTTATAGGAAGGGTGAGTTTCCCTCGTAATGAATTGGGGAAAAAGAATTTCAAAGTAGTTTATCGAGGAGAAGGGAGTATTTGAATCCTTTCCCGGTCTCTCCTTACCTCCAGTTGAGATCCCTTCGTTTCGCCTAATGAGGGCTTACTGAAAAAGTCGCTCCCAACTATCCGCTCACCATCCTGCTGCCACTTGGGGAATCTCGCCACGCTGGCGGCAAGACCGTCACTACTCCTCTCACTGCAATCCGTATTCATCTGGAGCCACCTGACCACCAGCAGGCCATTCCAAGTACCCATCCAGTTCGGCCCCCAATAAGACAGTCAAGAAAAAGCACCTCTGGCGAGGAGATACTCCGAGTTCATCACCAGAAATGAGACCGGAATCATCACTTCGGAGGTCACAGCCAACTTGGCCATCAAGCGGCCTACCCCAAACCGGCGTTTGCCCTGCCCAAACTTGCCTTTCACCGCCATCTTGGCAGCGGCGTCATCACGGCCTTTTTGCTTGTCTTGCCTCACCTGCTCGGCGGTGACCTCGCTGACCCTCCGTGGGCGACCACAGGGTGGCCCAGAAAGGCGAATCCCTTTTCTGTGGCAGTATTGGCGATTCTCGAGTCCGGTAGATGTGGTCCGCATGGACTGAGGCCGGGTCATGCCCGACCCCTCGATGTTAGGCTTCCATCCGCTCCACTAAATCCAGGGATTCGCTGTAGGTGTCCCAACCGATTCGATCCACAAAGCTGATCCCGTCCACCAGACTCACCGAGATGTTGGCGCCAAATTCGACGGAGTGCCCCGCGTTGCCTCGCACGATGGGCCGGACGTGGGGCTGGCTGATGCTCACCAAGCGATTGGCGATAAGATGATAGCGGTGCGTATACATCCGGAGCTGCTGCCGATACAGTTCTTGAATGACGAGCAACAGGCGGTAGGGCTTGTGGGCTAAGACGATCAGGAGGCCTTCTTGGGCCATGTCAGTGATCGTGCGAATTACGCCGGAGAGACCGAAGCTGCTTGCCATGTCGTATCGGAGTTTCTGGCTCCTAGGCTTTTTGAGGCTTTGCAACCGGAGCGAGCTCGCATTCTCCATGCACTTCGGCATTGTTTTTCAGGGCATCATTTGTGGGCTGGGCGTCGGCGATCAGGCGGGCGATGGCATCATTGATCTTGGGTCGATTGTTTACAAAACGCGTCAGCTGGGAATAATGAAAGGGGCCGCCTTCTCTGATGGGCCGTGAACCCTAAAAAATACGGTAGATAGTGATTTTCAGCTACCTGTTCCACCAGTTCACGCTCTCTCACGCCCAAGATTTCTTTCCGGAGGACGCCGCCGGGAGCCACGCGTTACGAATTGGCAGGAGACCCCATATCCACTTGCGAAAATTGATGCGCAAACGTTAGCACCAAATTTTCAACGGCCAACTGATTGGCATGGGATCTCCCCTAGGGAACTCCTGGTGCACGGTTTGCTGAGGAGGGATATCCCTGTCGTCCCTGTTTTTACAGGCAGCAGCCGCTTCAACTGGTTGCACTTTTCCAGGAAGCCCAAATACTGCTGAAAACCACACGTTGACTCTCAAATTATTCTGATCCTAAGAAGTTCAACTGTAGACCTAGTGCCGAAAATTTTTTCAAAAATTATTAACCACTTCTTTAACTTGCATCGATAAATCAGAGAGAGAGCATGGTTTTTCCAAAATGGCATAAACCCCTGCCTGTTCCGCTTTTTTTCGAATGGCTACACTTACATCTCCTGACACAAAAATAATAGGCACGTATCTGTGAGTTTGATGCAGCCAATCGATTAATTCTAACCCATCCATCTTGGGCATGTGAAAATCAGTCACCACCATATCGACATCCCGTTTTTTGAGTTGTGCTTTGGCCTCCTCCCCATTTCCTGCTTCAACACATGTCAGTCCCACTCTTACCAAACGGTCCCGCAAAAGTAATCGAAAGTCTTTATCATCATCAACAATCATGATGGTTTTTCCTGCTGATCCTTTCTGATGCCTTGCTTCCTTTGGCATTACGGAACGATCCCGATTGAATATGTTCAAAAGTAATCCGTTGGCCATCGTGTATCTCCTTTATATCTCTTATTTCGTTTTTTTTCTGACAAAACAATTATATCTAGCTATAGAAGGTTTGATTTTTACCCGAAAAAGTTTAATTAAAAAATATTTCTATTTTTGAAGAATGCCATTTAAATAGGCTTCGGCACAGGGATCTTAGCTCACATCTTCCGAATGTTACCAATCTAGGGAGGAATTCATTTCCCAATCAGGTAAAGCTTTCAAAAAGGATACTCGGACCGATCTTATCGCATTAGTTAGAGTTTGTTTCTGCTTCTCCTTTTAATTCCTGAATCTTAATCCCATATCCAGCCTCTCCTAACTGTGCCACAATTTTGCTCCCCTCTCGAATATTTCCTTCAAGAACACTCTCCGGATCAAGATGCACTATTTCTGTGTGGTCCCCCTGTTTCACATAAAGAAAATTCCCCTTCCTTTTTTCGAGCATCCCTTTAATATTCCGAAGCACCATTGCGTGTTTAGGATTCGCCTTATTCTGCTCAATTTTTTGAACTGTTTGAAGGGAACCATCTTTGCCAATACTTGCCCTAACCTGATCCCCTAAAAATATGTCCCCTATTTTCCGGGTGTTTTCTCCAAAATGAAGATCCCAGGCCCTCCCAAAAGGCGTCTCCACTATGTACCGCTGATCCTTCATTTGAGAAAAATCTTTTCCTACAAATTCTCCCTGCACCCTTGTGACCTCTCCTTCAATAATGGTCTGTTCTATTTCTCCTTGTCCTTGAATCACACCCTTCCTGTCCTCGGAGATTAATCCCATACTTATTGAAGAATTTAAACCCAAGACTCCAACCACGACCATCAGGACAAACCCTGTCCTCACAGGAAAATGGTGTTGAGTTTTTCTAGAGTTTCTTCTATACATGATCCCCTCCTGTCATTTTGTTCTTCACGAAAATCGAATCATTTGAAGACGAAGGAAGCTTTCAGTCCGCACCTATCGGAGCTTTTTCCGATTCTAGAAATTTCAACTCTCACTCCGGCATCACTTTCACTTCTTTGGCATGACCGTCCGGCTCTACCATGGCAGCAATCATGACACCCGGTAGAACATTCCCAATAGTCTCCGTATAGTTATCCACTTGGATTTTCCATTCAGTCCCTTGAGAATCTTGTACGACGCACCAATCCCCTTGTACGTCTTTAACTTCTCCGCTCAACATAGTCATAGGCAAACTTTCCCTGTCTGCCTTCTCTGTCATCCCCACACTTTCCGCAGCCTGGGTAAACGGTGTGCTAAAAAGGGAAAAGAAAAACACCATCATAGAATAAGAAAAGGATTTCATTGGGTCCTCCTTACGGTATTGGTTAATATTGAATTCTCTACCTCACTTGCGAAAATCTCATTGAGGGGAATTCTCAATTCTCATAAGCGCAAACTTCAGGCCAGAACGGTTGGAGCCATTTCTTAAGATAAACTATTGACAATTCAGGTTTTTCCCATATGTTCGATTATGAGACACAGGACAGAAGATCATGTAATAAATCCTCGGATCGGGAAAAAATTACAAAAAATGATGAAATTTTTACAAAACCACGAAATTGAGGAAAAGTCCCGATTAAAGGAATCGAGGATATTTGGAAAGGATTTAAGAACGGAAAAAACTGGAGGAAAGGCAAAGAAGAAGCAAATCAGCTGAACCCTTAAGATTCCAACCGGATTGAATCAGTCTAATGTCTCCATCAGAGATTTAAGATGGGATGGCCGAATGGGCTTTTCCAAGCATCCGACCAGATTGAAATGTTGAGCTCGGGATTGAATGCCCTTTTCTCCGCTGACGACAATGATATCGATACTTGGGTTATACGATCGAAAAATCCTGATTAAATCCCACCCGTTGATTTCTACGTTCAACACAGGGGGGAGATTGATATCGATGACGGCCACTTCAAATAATTTTTCTTTTATTTTCTTGATAGCTTGCAACCCATCTTTGGAGGTGTCGGCATTATATCCATACATTCCGAGCATGGCCTTGAGGCCCTCACGACTATTCATATCATCCTCTACAATTAATACGTTCTTTTTAGCCATTCGACACCAATTGATGGAGCATCCTCACCCCTAATAAAAGAAAAGAATCTTATCTTCATTCCCAATGTTCCTATGCCAACCTTGCACGTCTTCCTCGTCAAATTTCCATCACTATTTCTCGCTAAGGTTTTGTGGAATTATTGACAATTTCCTTGGTCAAGGTATGGGCTTTTTCCGATAAATTCAATGCCATCGACAGATCATTTTGAGAAAAAGCCTCTTGGGCTTTTTCCAGAAAACTATTAATGGAAACGTAAGTATCGTGCTGTTCCTTGGACAGTTGACTTTCATTAATGGTACGCAACAAATTTTGCGTCTCATCTATTTTAGCCTTGTAGGTCACAATCACCTGACCATTATCTTTATTAGGAATGTCGGGGACAAGGATTGCGGGTTTTTGCTCTTGAGAAGCCGGGACTTGTTGTTGTGGTTTATCGGATGGGATTTCATTTTTCCTAGGGATAGGCTCAGGCGGCGTAGGATCGTCCACAGAAACTGGCCTCATAGGAGATGAATTGGAGGAAAGATGAATGAATGACGGGGAGAAGGCCTCTATCCTTTGTGTGATCTGAGTGAGAAACCCAAGACCCGCTCGTGATGGAGCGATGTCTAGAGAGCATCCGTTGAGCAATACGGTTATACCCCATATCAAAAACAGGTTGGAACCCCTGAAAATACCCTTTTGGCCAGATGCCGACAAAAAAGTCAAGTCACATCTTTTTCGGTAATCGGATAAGAAAGGTGGCTCCCTTTCCCGTTTCTGATTGAACATCTATGACTCCTTCATGCAACTGAATAAAGCGGTACGCCCACGGAAGACCCAGTCCGCTTCCATGGTGTTTGGTAGTATAATATAACTGAAAAATTTTTTCCTGCGCCTCCGGGGGGATACCAGGACCTTGATCGCTTATTGAAATCAAAATTTCATTTTCCTGATGAGTCGCTGTGGTTATTCGAACCTCACCACCTTGTTCCATCGCTTGACAAGCATTCAGGATGATATTGAGAACAACCTGACTCAAGAGATCTGAATCTGCGGAAATGTCGGGAAGGCCTGGCTCACAATCAAGAATAAAGTGAATTCCTTTATTCCCCCATTCGGCTTCCAAAAGACCAACCTCTTTCATGACCAATCGATTGACATTCACGGATGAAATTTCCAGTTCTTGCGGACGCATGAATTTCAAAAACCCAAGTACGACACGATCCAAACGATGGACTTCCCCTTCCAGGACCTCTAAACTTTTCTGGAAGTCTCCATTGAGGCCTTTGGTTTCCTCCTTTAAAATTTCAAGATGAATCACCATTGAGTTGAGAGGATTTTTGACCTCATGGGCGAGTCCTGAAGTCAGTTGTCCCAAAGACGTTAGCTGGGCAGCATATCGAACCAACGATTGGAGAGTTTTCATGGATTCTATATCTCTGCATAAAATCATCGCTCCATGAAAACGTGGGGAGGATCCTAAATAGATCACCGAGATATAAAACGACTTATATTCTCCTTTCCTGGGCAAAGAACAGGGAACGGCCTTCAAGTCTTTCTTTTCCGCTAACGCTTGGTCAACCAATCGAATAAATGGGGTAAAGGATTCTCCCAACGACTCCAATCGATGTCCTGGAAGATGGGGCCCAGGGATATCCACCATGAATTCCATGGCTTGATTGAGAAATAGGGTTTTTCCTTGATCATCAACGACAATCACCCCATCTTCCAAATGTTCGATCACACCTTGAAGGTGCGTCTCCTCACTCAGAGTTTTGAGACGATCCGATTTCATTTGTTGCCCCAACAACTGGAGTTGCGACGCCAATTCTCGAAATTCATCCGTCCGGCTTAAATCCGTTAATATATTAAAACGCCCTTGACGAAGTTGCTCCATTTGATCGGCCAGGGCGTGGATAGGACGCAAGGTCAACGTCGCCAGGCCCATCGTTAACAACCAGGCAATCGGCAAGGCCACCAAAGCAAACACAACACTAGTTTTCAAGGAAGACGTCATTCTTTCACGAAGCAGACTGGTATGAATACCCACAATCACCTCCCCGATGGGGATATTCTCCCAGGTCATAGGAAGAGTGCTGTCGAAGATGGTTCCCTCCTGATACAGCACTTTAAAACGGTCAACGAGCCCCAGGGAAAGCAGATCTTCCAGCTTGGGCCTTTCCGGATGTTGGCGATCAGTTTTCGCGCCCTCGGAATGTAAAAGTGTTTTTCCTTGAGGATCAACAATGAGGGCATAGAGGAGATGAGGCGAGTACCCCACGCTGGCTTCAAGAAATTTCTTGAGTTCCTGATTGTTGGCCAGCAAAACGATAGGATGGGTGTCGGGTGACTGAGCATTCAGCACCACCCGCTTACTATACTCAAAAATTTGTCGTTTAATGAGAGAAACCTGCTCCGAGGTTTCCAGGACGATGACACTGCTTAACTGAGAAAGATTGAGGAATGTACTACCAACCACCACCACCAGGGTAAGGACTGTAACCCCTAACGCTTCCTTTCCCTTAACGTTCAATCGCATCATGTAATCCGTACCGGTGAAGCTTATTGTGAAGCGTTTTCAGACTGACACCAAGGATCTCCGCTGCCCGTGTCTTATTGTTTTGATGATGTTTGAGGGTCTGAACGATAAGTTGGCGTTCAGCATCTTCAATTGTCGATCCCATGGGCAGTCGCACCGTGTCTCCCTGCTCATCAGGAATTTTACCCTCCGCTGCTTTAGTAAATTCAGGGAGATGCGCAGTCGTAATCACATCAGCGCTACAGGTCATCACGGCCCGTTCAATAGCATTTCGCAATTCACGGACATTTCCGGGCCAGGCATGCTTCATTAATCGCTCTAACGCTTCATCATTAATTGACTGGACGGTTCTCGAATAATTGACATTAAATTCTTCAATTAAGGCTTTCACCAATAAAGGAATATCGTCTGTTCTGTCCCGTAGGGGCGGGAGATGGATGATACACACATTCAAGCGATAATAAAGATCTTCCCGCAATGATCCATCCTGAATGGCCTTCAAGGGATCCTTGTTTGTCGCCGCCACGACACGAACATCTACCTGAATGGGATCTGTTCCGCCAATCCTTTTGACTGAAGAATCTTGAAGAATCCTCAGAAATTTGGCTTGAATGGAAGGACTCATTTCGGCCACTTCATCCAGGAAGAGTGTACCGCCATGTGCCAGTTCGAAACACCCTGGCTTTCTATCCAAGGCCCCCGTAAAAGCACCTTTTTCATGCCCGAAAATTTCGCTCTCCAGGAGGGTTTCAGGGATGGCCGAACAATTTACTGGAATGAAGGGCCCTTTATTTCGATCCGACAGCTCGTGGAGACTCTGCGCGACCAGTTCTTTTCCTGTGCCACTCTCTCCGAGGATGAGGACCCTCGCCGGTGTCGGAGCCGCCAGCTCAATGAGACTATATATTTCCTGCATTGGTTTACTCTTGCCCACCAATTTTCCGAGTCCCCACAAACCTTTGAGTCGTTTCCGCAACAAAACCATTTCTCGATGGGTCTCTCCCCTCTCCAATGCTTTTTCCACCATAATGCGAAGCCGGGCCACATCCAGGGGTTTAGTCAAATAATCGTAGGCACCCTGCTTGATAGCCGAAACGGCCGTCTCAATGGTCCCATGACCAGTCAGGACGATGACCGGACTAAATATTAATTCTTTCTGAAGAAACTGAATGAGCTCGAGCCCATTAAATCCAGGCATAACCAAATCGGTTATGACCAAATCAGGATGCAATTGAGGGATTTTAGTCAGAGCTTCCTTCCCATCCCCGGCTTGTTCCACTTCATAGCCCCATTTGGCCAAAAGGATAGCCAACCCTTCACGAGAAGCCTCTTCATCATCAACAACAAAAATCTTTTTTGCCATTATTTGTCTCGCATTAGAATCCGCCACCCATAATCCTTGATCATTCAGACCATAAAGGCATGCACTTAAAAAAAAAGGCAATATGATAGATTTCAAAATTATACCTCTTTGGCAAGAGCATCTTCACCAAAAAAGAACGTGGCGCTCAGAAAGTCAAGAACCATAAAAATAGTCAACTTCACTATTTCATTCGGGAAGTTGAGCAAGGGTACTTTCTTTCCTGGAAGTTTTCCCGTCCCCTCCAACAGTATATCCCTGCATCAGACAGCCAAAGTTCTGACGGAAACCAGCCATGGGAATATATGCTCAAAACTCTGGGGGGGATTTCCCTCAATTATTGCCCCGGGTTTTGAAAATGTCTGCTCAGATCAATAAAATGTTTCATACAGTTATTATTCACTTTTCATAGGATATCCAATGGATAATAAAATAGTCCGGATAGGAGATGAGCATTATATTCTGGCGACATCCGCCCTTGCCGATACCCGAACACATGTTTTAAAGGATGGAGAAACCTTTGGCATTTTTAATCCTTACGGAGACATTCAACACGTGGGGCTGGGGGAGCAGGGCCTTTATCATGAAGGTACCCGCTTCCTCTCCAGATTTGAATTTAGCCTTGAGGGAACTCACCCGTTTCTTCTCAGTTCCGCGATTAAAGAAGATAACGCCTTTCTGGCTGTGGACCTGACTAATCCGGATCAGTATACCAACGACCGGGCCCTCCTTCCCCGCGGAACCATCCATATTTCCCGGATCAAATTTCTGTATCAAGCCAGACAACTTGAATGCCTCCGGTTTACCAATTATTCATTCACGCCTTTAGCCCTGAAGTTCTGGATCCAATTCGAGGCGGATTTCGCCGATATTTTTGAGGTACGAGGAGAGAAACGGCCTCAATCGGGAAGCATGACCGCGACGACCTTGAATGACAAAACCGTGTATTGGGAATACCAGGGCTTAGATCACGTTAAACGGGTCACGCATTTAACTACTGAGCCCGCTCCGGCGACGGTCACGACCAGTTCGATGTTTTTTGAGTTATCACTTTCGCCGAAAGAAACCAAAACCTTTCACATCACGGTGACGTGTTTGATAGACGATGAGATTCCGGACCCTGTGATTTTTTCAAATGCCCAAACCCAGGCGGCCCAGACCTTTAGAAATGCCAAGTCCCGGTTTTGTTCAATATATACCGGCAATGAACAATTCAACGATTGGATCAATCGATCACTCGACGACATTTGCATGATGACCACTGACCTTCCCCAGGGTCTCTATCCCTATGCGGGTGTACCATGGTTTAGCACCGCATTTGGGAGAGATGGCATTATTACGGCGCTGGAATGTTTATGGATTAATCCGGATCTGGCACGTGGGGTTTTGACATTTTTGGCGGCCACCCAAGCGACGGATATTTGTCCGAATCAAGATGCGGAACCAGGAAAAATATTGCACGAAACACGAAAAGGAGAGATGGCTGCACTTCAAGAAATTCCCTTTGGAAAATATTACGGAAGTGTCGATTCGACCCCACTATTTGTGCTCTTGGCTGGAGCATATTACGACCGAACGGGAGATAAAGACTTTATCGTTTCGCTCTGGCCTCACCTGGAACGGGCGCTGGCATGGATTGATGAATATGGAGATCAAGACAAGGACGGGTTCGTGGAGTACTTCCGACAAACTCCCACCGGACTTGCTCAGCAGGGCTGGAAGGATTCCTATGATTCGGTGTTCCATGCAGATGGCACCATCGCGGAGGGGCCGATCGCTCTCTGTGAGGTTCAAGGATATGTGTATGCGGCAAAACGGGCGGCGGCTCATCTAGCGAAACTCCTCGAATACACCGAGCGAGCAGAAACTCTGTTACGTGAAGCCCAGACACTCCGCCACCAGTTCAATCGTCAGTTTTGGTCAGACGAATTAGGCACGTACATCGTCGCCCTTGATGGGGAAAAACAATCCTGTGCGATTCGATCTACCAACGCCGGGCATACGCTCTTTACTGAAATTGCCACACAGGATCGAGCCGAACGCATCGGGAAGGGATTATTAGAGGAGGATTTTTTTTCTGGTTGGGGAATCCGGACAATCCCGAAAAGTGAAATTCGATACAACCCCATGGCCTACCATAATGGATCGATTTGGCCACACGACAATGCTCTCATTGCTCTGGGGATGAGTCGCTATGGATTGACACAAGGTGTCGAACGGCTCTTAGGAGGACTTTTTGATTTGAGTATTCATGTGGACCTTCATCGACTCCCTGAGTTGATTTGCGGTTTTCCTCGAAAACCTGGAGAAGGTCCAATACTCTACCCGGTCGCCTGCGCTCCTCAAGCATGGGCGGCAGGTGCGGTGTTTTTACTGTTACAGGCCTGTCTCGGCATTTCCTTTCATGGAGCCGATCGAGAAATCCGATTTACTCATCCCACTCTTCCCGAGTTTTTACCGGCCATCCAAATTAAAAATCTTCGCATAGGGAACCTTTCAGCAGATCTGGAATTTACGCGAACCGAATCAGATGTCATGATTAATGTGACCCGAAAAGATGACCCACTCAACATTGTGTCAGTCCGATAACGAGATTCTGTTTAGTACTCCATAACAGCAATTAAGTTTATGAAGGAACCCCTCATGGGGACGGATCGCCACAATTTTTACTGTGTGGCAACAGGAGATTCCCTCACCCGAGACCTATAAAATGCAATTTAAACCCTTGAAGTTACCCCTTTACAATTAGACTCTCTTAAGGACGGGATGACTTAAGACAAAACTCACTTATTCTTTTCCACATTTGATTTTTAATGATTCGATATTGTCAGACATGTCTAATTCTGCTAAATCACTGCTTCGTTGATTTGCCACAAATACTACTTCGGTTCCGGAAAAATCCGGATCCTTATAGGCGTAAACCATGGCATTGGGTCCTACAATCAGACTTTCGATTTCATTATTCCAATTCTGACCAGCCACATCCTCTAACGTAGCTGACTGGAAAGGTCCCGCTACACGGACATGGGGATCGTCAACATCAAAATCAGTATCCTCAAATAACTCTACCCAACAATTCTTATCGACAACCTGCATTTCCATATCACTCGCACTGGCGGTCATGTTTTCTTGGCCATATGCCACTCCCGCGAGAAAGGTCAGAGCCAATGCCCCGTCAATCATGTATGTGAATTTCATTTGACGCCTCCGTATTAAGTTATAAGTTCAATTAGAAAATGAATTGGCTTCTGCCTACTTGCTTTGGTAAATAAAACTCCCACTGAATCTTCTTCTACTCCATCCTCTCGAACGCTCGACCTCCTTTCCATAATTTGAAAATCCTAAAGGAATTTATGGCTCATACTACCCTTCACTTAGACCCTTCCACATTGGATTTTAATGATTCGATAAGGTCAGAGATGTCTAATTCACCAAAATCAAAATTACGGCGATTCAAGCACCTCCATAGGTATTCGCCTGAGTCCCGCCAAACAAGGTAGGATAAAACAAGAGGTTACCGAATAATGCCGGCACAAACACGATTACACTATTTGCTATACGCGCTGTTGATTTATCTGTCTGTCTTCATGGTATTCGGAGTAAGCCAGGCCGGCTCGCAGAAGCCTATCGTATTTGTGGCCTCCATTGAGGGAGTCATCGACCTCGGTCTCGCGCCATTTGTGCAACGGGTATTAGACGAAGCCACCGCCGCCGGAGCCAAAGCCGTCATATTAGAGATTAATACCTTTGGCGGTCGGGTCGACGCCGCCGTGCTGATTCGGGATGCACTCCTGGAATCCAAGATTCCCACCGTCGCGTTCATTAACAAACGAGCCATCTCCGCCGGCGCACTCATTAGCCTGGCCTCGGGAAAAATCGTGATGGCAGAAGGCAGCACGATCGGTGCTGCAACGCCCGTGCAGATCGGACTTCCCGGCACCCCCGCCCAACCGGTCGAAGAAAAGACGGTGTCCTACATGCGGAAGGAATTTCGGGCAACCGCCGAGCAACGGAATCGCCCCCCGCTCATCGCCGAAGCGATGGTTGATGCGGATGTTGAAATTCCCAACCTCATTGAAAAAAGTAAATTATTGACTCTCACCACTAAAGAAGCGTTACAGGTCAACATCGCGGACTTCCAGGCCAATTCGCTGGAAGCTGTGCTACAGTCTCTGAACCTTGCTGATGCGGAGATTTATTACGCATCGGAAACGTGGGCGGAGTCCTTGGTGCGGTTCCTCACCCATCCTGTGATCAGCTCATTGTTGATGACGGTCGGGATTCTCGGAATTATGTTGGAAATGCGGGTACCCGGCTTTGGGGTACCTGGCGCACTCGGGCTTATGAGTCTTGCCCTGTTTTTTTGGGGGTATGGGCTTGTTCAATTAGCAGGATTGGAAGAATTCCTACTAGTCGGACTTGGGCTGATTTTGGTTGGGCTGGAAATTTTTGCCATCCCCGGATTTGGCATCGCAGGAATTTTAGGAATCATGGCACTCATGGGAGGACTAGGGCTGAGCCTCATCGGGACCGGGGCCACATGGGATTCCATGCTGTCCGCGCTGGGTCAGGTGTCCCTTTCAATCCTTTTAGCCATCATCGCCACCCTTATTCTGGTCCGCTATTTTCCACGCCTTCCATTTGGAAAACGCCTGATCCTGGAAACCAATCTTCAGGCTCAAGAGGGCTATGAATCGAGCCCGGCAGAAGATCATCGTTGGCTGGGAAAACAGGGATTAGCTGTTTCAGATCTTCACCCTTCCGGCATTGCCCGCTTTGATGGAGAACGAGTGGATGTGGTATCCGACGGAACATTTATAGATGCCGGTCAACCTCTGCAAGTCGTACGAATCGATGGGAATCGGGTGGTAGTTCGGCTCGTGCCACCCACATCAGAAAAAGACAGGGTCTGATCCAACGAGAAGCCTTGGCATTCATTCAGTTTCCTTGGACTCAGGGTTATTGCCCTGCGCTCTTGTGATTTCCTTTCGTTTCGCGTCGTGACCGTTTCAAGTTTACTCAAGCCTTCTTTTTCAGTCTATCGTTCCATTCCCAAGAAAAAGTCTTCACGGTTCTCATTTTCCAGTTCTCTGCTGAAATACTTCCCGAAAGATGATCTCTGCAGCGACGGCATGGCCCTTTTTGTTCCAATGATCATCGTCTCTGAGATATAAGAGTTCCTTGTCTCCATAGGTCGTGAGAAATGGGAGCAGATTGAGAGTCCTGAATCCCTTTTGCTCGGACAACGTGGCGACGTAATCGATAAAATGAGGCTTGTCGGATATTGATGGGAAATTTTCATAAAACTGTCCATGAAGCCTTACAGCCGTCGGCGCAATGACCACAATAACCTGGAAAGAAAATTCTTTTCCCAGCTGTGCCATTTCCTCAAAAACTTGATCCAAACGTGGTCTATTTGGGTGATTGAAAACATAAGAGAATGGTTTCCCTGCCCTTTCTAGGTATTGGGGAACAAACAGACGCGGTCCAAGAACAGTAGACTGGTAGAGAGGAAACCACGACCTTATACCGTCAATGAGATTTGGGTTAGACTGATTTTCTTGCAAGCGTGGAAGCCGAAAAACAATGCCTTCATCTCGTATTTTCGTGATCATCGCTTGCTCTTTGATGAGAAAGGGAATTTCGTGCAGACTTTGAAGGACGGTTCCCTCCATCAATTGCTCCATATAACTGGGACTATTGGGCTTAGGCAGACGATTTTCTCCATAGTTATCTTCAAGATCGTTTCCCTCGTAGATCATCCAGAGCAGTGTACGGATTTTCATGGAGTTTCCCGACGTTCGTATCATGTATTTCAGTAGTTCGAGTTCCTGTTTTGGCGAGGAATCATGTATTCCCAGATTGTAAATCGGGCGGTGCATGGCATGTTCGAGAATTCCAACCCAGGAGCGTGCTGCATCAACGGCCCATCCGAAGGTAAAGGAATCTCCGAGTGTAAAAATGTCAGCTTGGTCCAAGGCTATGGTATTGCGAAATCCGTGCTGATCGATAATACAAGAAAATTGTTGGAGTTCGAACACAGATTTAGCAAGAGTCGGTGATTGCATCAACTCGGGACTATACAAAACTCCATAATGTGCTCCACTGACCGAAAAATTGGCTTTGTGCAACCGGAAATTGCTATCCGTGGGATAGTAGAGGGGAGGATACAACTCCCCCCAGGTAACCGCAGAATCAAATAGCCGAG